>NZ_VCHT01000069.1:0-1235 GCF_005862215.1 Rhizobium sp. MHM7A | reverse complement strand
GGCGCCAACGACGCGCCGGTGCTCGCCGTCCAGACGGCTGGCCAGAACGCCACCGTCGGCTCCGCCTTCTCCTTCACGCTGCCGACGACCACCTTCAGCGATGTCGACAGCGGCGACACGCTGGCCTATGCGGCAACCGCTGCCGATGGCACGGCGCTGCCCTCTTGGCTGAGCTTCAACGCCTCGACGCGCACCTTCAGCGGCACGCCGACGGCAACCGGCACCTACGGCGTCCGGGTGACGGCGACCGATCTCGGCGGCCTCGCCGCCAACGAGACCTTCAATATCGCCGTGTCGACATCAGGCAACACGGCGCCGACGGCGGTTGCCGATGCCGGGGATGCGACCGAGAAGGGCGGCGTTGCCAACGGCTCCGGCGGTGTTGCGGCCAGCGGCAACGTCTTGACCAACGACACCGATCCGGATGCCGGCGACACCAAGACGGTGACGGCGGTCAGCTTCGGGGCGACGTCAGGCACGCTCGGCGCAGCGCTCAGCGGCGCCTATGGCAGTCTCGTGCTCAACGCATCGGGCGCCTATAGCTATGCCGTCAACGAGTCCAATGCCGCCGTGCAGGCGCTGCGCCAGTCGACCAACACTCTGAGTGATGTCTTCAGCTATACGATGCGCGACGCTGCCGGCGCCATCGCCAGCGCAAACCTCACCGTCACCATCCACGGCGCCAATGACGCGCCGGTGCTCGCCGTCCAGACGGCGACCCAGAACGCCACCGTCGGCTCTGCCTTCTCCTTCACGCTGCCGACGACCACCTTCACCGATGTCGACAGCGGCGACACGCTGGCCTATGCGGCAACCGCCGCCGACGGCACGGCGCTGCCCTCTTGGCTGAGCTTCAACGCCTCGACGCGCACCTTCAGCGGCACGCCGACGGCAGCCGGAACCTACGGCGTCAGGGTCACGGCGACCGATCTCGGCGGCCTCGCCGCCAACGAGACCTTCAATATCACTGCGACAGTGGCGCCTGCGACCTACAGCCTGTTCAACGCTTCCAGCACGCCGGCCCAGACGAACCTCAACGACGGTCAGCAGCTCGAGCTCGGCGTCAAGTTCCAGTCGAACGTCGCCGGTGATGTCACCGCCATCAAGTTCTATCGCAGCGCCAACGACAACGGACAAAACGTCGTCGACCTGTGGACCTCCACCGGCACCAGGCTCGCCACCGCCACCTTCAGCAACACCACGGCGAGCGGCTGGCAGACGGTGAACTTTGCAAC
>NZ_VCHT01000068.1:0-1241 GCF_005862215.1 Rhizobium sp. MHM7A | reverse complement strand
CTGAATGGCGGGGCCGGTGCGGATAGCCTGATCGGCGGTGAGGGCGACGACACCTATAGCGTCGACAATACCGGTGACATCGTCACCGAAGCCGCCGACGAGGGAACTGACACGGTTCGCGCGACATCAGCGAGCTACACGCTTGCCGCCAATCTCGAGAACCTCAGCTATATCGGCACGGCGGCCTTTACCGGGACGGGCAATGAGCTTGCCAACACCATAAGGGGCGGGGCAGGTGCCGATACCCTGGACGGGAAGGCCGGTGCTGACAGCTTAATCGGTGGTGCGGGCAACGACATCTACATTGTCGATAACGTAGGCGACGTGGTCACCGAAGTTCTGAATGAAGGAACCGATCTGATCAAGACGGCGCTTTCAAGCTATACGCTCGGCAACAATGTCGAGAACCTGCTCTTTACGGGATCCGGCAGCTTCAGCGGCACGGGCAATGCGCTCGTCAACACGATCACCGGCGGCGCCGGCAACGACACGCTTGACGGCGGCATCGGCAATGACACGCTGGCAGGCGGCGCCGGTAACGACACATTGATCGGCGGGGCTGGTTCCGACACGCTGTCGGGCGGGACGGGCGACGACATCTATGTGGTCGATATCGCGACCGACGTGGTGATCGAGAATGCCAACGAAGGGACGGACACGGTCCAGACGGCGCTTGCCAGCTATACGCTCGGCAACAATGTCGAGAACCTGACCTATACGGGCTCCGCCAGCTTCACCGGCGCCGGCAATGCGCTCGCCAACACGATCATCGGCGGCGCCTTCAATGACACGCTGAATGGCGGGGCCGGTGCGGATAGCTTGATCGGCGGTGATGGCAACGACACCTACATCGTCGACAATGCCGGTGACATCGTCACCGAAGCTGCCGACGAGGGAACCGACACGGTTCGCACGACATTGGCAAGCTATACGCTTGGCAGCGATGTCGAGAACCTCACCTATATCGGAACGGTAGCCTTTGCTGGAACAGGCAATGATCTCGACAACACGATCATCGGTGGCGTTGCCAACGATACGCTTTCCGGCGGCGTCGGCCACGATACGCTGAATGGCGGGGGCGGGGCCGATCATTTGATCGGTGGTGCTGGCGACGACACCTATATCGTCGACAATGCCGGCGACATCGTCACCGAGAACGCCAATGAGGGGATCGACACGGTTCGCACGAACCTGAGTGCCCACACATTGGCTGCCAATGTCGAGAACCTCACCTACATCGG
>NZ_VCHT01000067.1:0-1272 GCF_005862215.1 Rhizobium sp. MHM7A | reverse complement strand
TGACCTTGCCCCCAAGTTTTATCCAGTTTTGAGTTCGCTCCAGCGGTTTTTGGTTGCTGTTGTTGGTTCGGTAGCGGCGGGTTGCGGTGCGGAGCCATTTCGGCTGCGCAGCACCGCATCACGTCGCGGGTTGAGTGTCTGAGCGAATTCGGCCGGTGTCAGCCAGCCAAGGCTTGAATGCGGGCGTTGATCGTTGTAATCGCTACGCCAGTTTGAAAGCGCAGACCGGGCGTGAGCAAGCGACGAGAACAGGGTTTCATTCAAGAACTCGTCTCGCAGCCGCCCGTTGAAGCTTTCGATAAAAGCGTTCTGGATCGGTTTTCCAGGCGCGATGTAATGCCAGTCAACCTTGGTCCGGTCCGCCCATTGCAGGATCGCGTTGCTGGTGAACTCGCTGCCGTTGTCGCTGACGATCATCCTCGGCTTGCCGCGCTCCTCGATAATCCGGTCAAGCTCCCGTGCGACGCGAAGACCGGAAAGCGATGTATCGGCGACGAACGCCAGGCACTCCCTCGTGCAATCATCGACGACGGTCAGAATCCGCAACCTGCGCCCATCGGTGAACTGATCCGACACGAAGTCTAGCGACCAGCGATCATTGGCCACCATCGGCACCAGCATCGGCGCTCGCGTGCCTATCGCTCGCTTGCGACCGCGGCGCTTGCGCACCGTCAGTTTCTCCTCCCGATAGAGCCGGAAGAGCCTCTTGTGGTTCACGAGGTGACCCTCCCGCCGGAGCAGCACATGAATGCGTCGATATCCGAAGCGGCGACGTTCATGCGCCAACGCCTTCATTCGCTCGCGAAGCTCATGATCATCGTCGCGCCTGGTCTCATAACGGACCGTCATTCGGCAAAAACCAATGGCTTTACACGCCCGCCGTTCGCTCATCTCATGATGGCTCATCAGATGCGCGACAGCTTTCCGCTTGGCCGCGGGCGTCACCACTTCTTTCCCAAAAGGTCTTTCAAGGCAGCATTGTCGAGCATCGCATCCGCCAGGAGCCGCTTCAGCTTCGTGTTCTCGTCCTCAAGCGTCTTCAGCCGCTTGGCCTCGGACACCTCCATGCCGCCGAACTTGGCCTTCCATTTATAGATGCTGGCATCGCTAACGCCATGCTTGCGGCAAAGCTCCGAGACCGGCGTGCCTGCCTCGTGCTCCTTCAATATGCCGATGATCTGTTCGTCTGTGAAACGATTGCGCTTCATCCTCTGGTCCTCTCAATGGGCCAGAGCTTACTTCAAAATGGATTATTTCAACGGGGCAAGGCCA
>NZ_VCHT01000066.1:0-1289 GCF_005862215.1 Rhizobium sp. MHM7A | reverse complement strand
GGGAAAGAGCTGGCTCGGGAAATCTGCACAGCGGGGATAAGTGGAATTTCTGCCTGACTTCGGCTTAGATGCCAGGAACAGGAGATAGCATGACGAGACGACCGCGCCGGAACCATAGCCCGGCTTTCAAGGCAAAAGTGGCGCTCGCCGCCATTCGAGGCGAGCAGACGCTGGTGGAACTGTCCCAGCAGTTTGACGTGCACGCCAACCAGATCAAACAGTGGAAAGACCAGCTCCTTGAGGGGGCGACAGGCGTTTTCGGTGATGAAACCAAGGCGGAACCGGCGGGACCAACCGTCGATGTCAAAACCCTGCATGCCAAGATCGGCGAACTGACACTGGAGAACGATTTTTTATCCGGTGCGCTCGGCAAAGCGGGATTGCTGGGCGGAAAGAAATGATCGACCGCGAGCATAAACTGTCGGTCGTGCGCCAAGCGAAGCTTCTCGGCTTCAGCCGTGGCAGCGTCTATTATCTGCCTCGTCCGGTGTCTGACGGGGATTTGGCCCTGATGCGACGGATTGACGAATTGCATCTCGACTACCCCTTTGCCGGAAGTCGGATGTTGCAAGGGCTCTTGAGGGGAGAAGGGCTGGAGACTGGGCGGCTGCACGTCGCCACGCTGATGAAAAAGATGGGCATCGAAGCGATCTACCGTCGGCCGAACACCTCCAAACCAGCGCCTGGACACAAAATCTATCCCTACCTCCTGCGCAAGCTGGCGGTCACCCGACCCAACCAGGTGTGGGCAATGGACCTGACATATATTCCGATGGCACGGGGCTTTGTCTATCTCTGCGCCGTCGTCGACTGGTTCAGTCGAAGGGTTCTGTCGTGGCGGCTGTCGATCACGATGGAAGCAGCCTTCTGCATAGAAGCGGTCGAGGAGGCACTTGCCCGTTATGGCAAGCCGGAAATCTTCAATACCGACCAGGGATCGCAGTTCACCTCCATCGACTTCACGGCGGTCCTGAAGAAAGCAGAGATTGCCATCTCGATGGATGGCAAGGGCGCGTGGCGGGACAACGTGTTCGTCGAACGGCTCTGGCGGTCGATCAAATACGAGGAGGTTTATCTCCACGCCTACAAGACCGTATCCGAGGCCCGCGTCGGCATTGGCCGATATCTGACCTTCTACAATGGCCGACGCCCACATTCATCCCTTGACCGGCAGACGCCGGATCAGGCCTACTTCAACGCGCTGACACCAATGATGGTGGCGGCATAATCGAGGCAGAAATCCACTTAGCGAAACGCCCGAAACTGTTCAGACAAACCGAACCAGCTCT
>NZ_VCHT01000065.1:0-1358 GCF_005862215.1 Rhizobium sp. MHM7A | reverse complement strand
GATCATGTCCCAGGACGTGGTGTAGCTTAGACGACCACGGCTCATCCCAGAGGGCCGGATGAGTGTCAGCTTGCTGCTGGCAGGCTGATGAGGGGATCATCGCTCATTGTGGCGATTGTCTCAAGTGTCATGTAGCGGGATCGCTGGACGGCCCATTCATCGTTCTGTTCGAGCAGCAGCGCACCGACCAGGCGCACGATGGCGTCGTCGTTGGGGAAGATGCCGACGACCTCTGTCCGCCGCTTGATCTCGCCGTTCAATCGCTCAATCGGGTTGGTCGAGTGAAGTTTGGCCCAATGCTGCTTGGGAAAGGTCATGTAGGCGAGCACGTCTTGCTCGGCGCTGTCCATAAGACTGGCGAGCTTCGGTACCTTTGGCCTGATCTGGTCGGCGACGTTGCGCCACTGAGTGCTTGCCGCCTCCGGCGTGTCCTGAGCGAAGGCCGTGGCAATGAAGGCGGAGACAACTCGGCGTCCGCTCTTTCCAGCATGGGCCAAGGCATTGCGCATGAAGTGGACCCTGCAGCGCTGCCAGGTGGCGAAGAGCACCTTCGATACTGCGGCCTTGATGCCCTCATGCGCATCGGAGACAACGAGCTTCACGCCACGCAGACCCCGCCTGGTCAGCTTTCGGAGAAACTCGGTCCAGATCGCCTCGGCCTCGGACGTGCCGATCTCCATGCCGAGCACCTCGCGTCGACCGTCGGTGTTGACGCCGACGGCGATGATTACGGCGACGGAGACAATACGACCACCGCGCCGAACCTTGAGGTAGGTCGCATCGATCCACAGGTAGGGCCATTCTCCTTCGATGGGCCTGTCGAGGAAGACCTTCACCTTCTCGTCGATCTCTTCGCAGAGCCGGGATACCTGGCTTTTGGAGATGCCGCTCATGCCCATGGCCTTGACGAGGTCATCGACGGATCGGGTCGAAACGCCTTGGATATAGGCTTCTTGGATGACCGCCGTCAGGGCCTTCTCGGCCATCCGGCGTGGTTCGAGAAAGCTCGGGAAATAGCTGCCTGTGCGAAGCTTGGGAATGCGCAGCTCGACGGTGCCCGCCCGTGTCTCCCAATCCCGGTCGCGATAGCCGTTACGCTGGGCCAGTCGGAAGCCATTCTTCTCGCCATAGCCCGCGCCGGTCTTCGTGCCGACCTCCAGCGCCATCAGCTTCTCGGCAGCAAAGCCGATCATCTCGCGCAGCAAATCGGCATCGGCGCTCTTCTCAACGAGTGAGCGCAGGTTCATCATGTCGTCGGTCATCGGTGGTGTCCCTCAGGTTGGCTCTAAGCAACCCGACCCTACCGGAAATCACCGATGGCTATGAAATCCAGCTACACCACTCCATGGGACACGATC
>NZ_VCHT01000064.1:0-1367 GCF_005862215.1 Rhizobium sp. MHM7A | reverse complement strand
CATCAAGGTCACAGATCGGTTATTGAGGTTGCCGATCGCCTACACCACGACCGCTGAACGATCCGTGCACCAAGGCTCTCGCCATGGGCATTGCGGTAGCCCGGCCTGCGGTTGATGGCCCGCATCCGGTACAGTTAAGTCCAATCTGCTTATGCAACCCAACCGGCGACGCCCGATCCGGCTTCTTGGCCCCCTTCGATCCACTGCTCCTGTAAATCGGGCGGCATTGCAGCCGCCGGTCAAAAGTCGGCAAGCTTGAGAGGTTACGCTAAAACATCAGCACCTCCCGCGCCGCATGGCGCACCGTCGATCCAGAGATAGGGCCATTCACCTTCAATCGGCCGGTGGAGGAATGCCTTCACCTTGTCGTCGATCTCCTCGCAAAGCCTTGAGACCTGGCTCTTGGAGATGCCCGACATGCCCATGGCCTTGACCAGGTCGTCGACGGATCGGGTCGAAACTCCCTGAATGTAGGCTTCCTGGATCACGGCCGTCAGAGCCTTCTCCGCCATGCGGCGTGGTTCGAGAAAGCTCGGGAAATAGCTGTCTGTGCAAAGCTTGGGAATTCGCAGCTCGACGGTGCCCGCCCGTGTCTCCCAGTCCCGGTCGCGATAGCCGTTGCGCTGGGCAAGTCGAAAGCCATTCTTCTCGCCGTAGCCCGCCCCGGTCTTCGTCCCGACCTCCAGCTCCATCAGCCGCTCGGCCGCAAAGCCGATCATCTCACGCAACAAATCGGCGTCGGCACTCCTCTCAACAAGCGAGCGCACGTTCATCATATCGTCGGTCATCGGTGGTCTTTCCATCAGGTTGGTCTTGAACAACCCGACCCTACCGGAAAACACTGGTGACCACCGCTATCGAGCTACACATGGGGTAATCGCGGCGCGATTGTCCAAGCTCCATTTATAAGATGATGGCTGGCGTGGGTGGTTGCCCCCGGTGAGATGGAAATTGCGGGCTCACGATTGGCACCGGGCCCAAACATCAAGTGGAGGCAACCATGGACCAATATATAGGGCTGGACGTTTCATTGAAAGACACCGCGATCTCGATCCGGGAGGACGGGAAGCGGTTCTGGCGGGGGAAGTGTCCTTCGGATCCAAAACTTCTGGCAGAGATGATCCGCAAGCATGCGCCGCACGCCAGGCGCGTCGTATTTGAGACGGGGCCGTTGTCGACGTGGTTCTATCACGCCCTGACAGCCGAGGGGATGCCGGCGATCTGCATTGAAGCGCGGCATGCGCAAAAGGCATTGGACGAGACGCTCAACAAAACCGATGCCAATGATGCGGCGATGTCACGTTGTTTCATGGACGCCTGAACAAGGCGCTTGTTTGTGACGTCAGGCAGTTGCGCCGGTCACGGCT
>NZ_VCHT01000063.1:0-1529 GCF_005862215.1 Rhizobium sp. MHM7A | reverse complement strand
TCAGACTGCTGACAAACCCCTGGCACCGTCCAGGGGTTTATGATTCACTGGGACATGTTGAAGAAACCTGCCCCCACCCAGACCGCTCTTGAGATGGTGACGCTCGACAGTCTGGTGCCGAAGGATCACCTGCTTCGCAAGATCGACGCGGTGATCGACTTTTCCTTCATCCACGATCGTGTTGCGGGGCTTTATTGCGCCGACAACGGCCGCCCACCGCTCGATCCGACCTTGATGTTCAAGGCGCTGTTCATTGGCTACCTGTTCGGCATCCGCTCGGAGCGTCAGCTGGTGCGCGAGATCGAGGTCAACGTCGCCTATCGCTGGTTTCTGCAGATGAAGCTGACGGATGGTGTGTTTGACGCCTCGACGCTGTCGCAGAACCGCCGCCGGCGCTTCAACGACACGCGCGTGGCGCAGGACATTTTTGACCACATCGTCGAGCAGGCGATCCGTCATGGCCTGGTGGATGGCACGGTGCTTTATACGGATTCAACGCATCTGAAGGCGAATGCCAACAAGGGCAAGTATGATCTTGCGATGATCGAAAAGTCGCGCTCCGATTACTGGGCCGATCTCGACCGGGCGATTGAGGCTGAGCGAGCACTCCACGGCCAGAAGCCCTTGAAGGAAAAGGAGCGCGAGCCGCAGGTGAAGGAAACCAAGGTGTCGCGCACCGATCCCGACAGCGGCTACATGGTGCGCGACGGCAAGCCGAAGGGCTTCTTCTACCTCGATCACCGCACGGTGGATGGCAAACTTGCGATCATCACCGATACCCATGTCACGCCCGCCAATGTGCATGACAGTATCGTCTATCTCGAGCGGCTGGACCGCCAGCGTGAGCGGTTCGGCTTCGAGGTCGGTGCTGTCGGGCTGGATGCCGGCTATGCGACATCCGGCATCGCCAAGGGTCTTGAGGACCGCACCATCCTCGGTGTCACCGGCTATCGCAACCCGACCCCGCCCAGAGCCGGCATGATGCGCAAGTCGAAATTCGACTATGAGCCCGAGACAGGCGGTTACCGATGCCCCGAAGGCCAACTGCTCGCCTATGCCACCACCGACCGCAACGGTTATCGCCACTATCGTTCGGATCCTGCCATCTGCTGCGATTGTCCGTTGCTGGCCTCCTGCACCAACAACGCCACGGCGACACGCACCATAACCCGCCATATCTGGGCCGATGCCCGCCAGCGCACCGACGCCAACCGCCTGACCCCTTGGGGCAAGGCAATCTACAAGCGCCGCAAGGAGACGGTCGAGCGATCATTTGCCGATGCCAAGCAGCTTCACGGGCATCGCTATGCCCGCTTCCGAAGTCGCACCCGCGTCGCATGCCAGTGCCTGTTGGCTGCGGCCGCCCAAAACATCAAGAAGATCGCAATGGCCCTGACAAAAGCACCAAACCCGGCCACGGCGTAAGCCGAAACCTCCTTCTTCGCCCCCCGCCAACACGACCGGCAAAGAATCCAATCGCCAAAAAAGCAAAACCCGCCGAAAAAATCGACGGGTTTGTCAGCAGTCTG
>NZ_VCHT01000062.1:0-1906 GCF_005862215.1 Rhizobium sp. MHM7A | reverse complement strand
GCCGTGACCGGCGCAACTGCCTGACGTCACAAACAAGCGCCTTGTTCAGGCGTCCATGAAACAACGTGACATCGCCCTCACGATCTATCTTATGCGCGACGGAGCGTCTGAGAGGTTGTCGGATGTAGCTTAGCGATTGAGTGGCGTAAGATGCGCTTGTCTAAGCCAGCGCTGCCACCACATCTCGCGGAGCCATCAGCGACGATAGTTGCTGCCGCTCTCATTTCAGCCGTTGAGCGCTTACGACCATTCAGCATGAACGCATGAACGCATGCACAAAGAAAGGCGACACGGCAATATATCCTGCCCAATGTGGACCCCACAGCGTCTCCCCACCGAAGGACATTCGACTCTCTTTAAATGGCGTTCAATAATAGCCAATCACTCAATATCACAGATTCCCAAGAGCGGTGGGGGACGCCGCTAAGCTGGCTCTTCAAGATCCATTGGATGACCGATAATCTTGAAGAATGCGACGCGTGTTGGCCGGCCTTTATAGAACGCTACAGTTTTGCCCTTTGAACTGAAGCGAGAGATAATGGCTGCACAAAAGTTGCGACTCTACGCAACCTAAATGGGCACACAGCCAGAACATGACATTTTATTGCACCGAAGAGGCAACAATGGCGCCAGTTGTACATTATAAACTCTTTCCAATAACAACGAGTTATCTCTCAGCCTATATATTCCTAGATTCTTCCACCGCAGAGCTCCTTGCTATCTCCTAACTCTCTTGCACATCACCACAAGCACTCGTCTTCATTCCTTCCCTTGCCTCACGATGACCTGGAAAATTAGGGGGCCATACAAACAATCTGATCCTAGAATACTTGCGGCTCTTATCGAGGTAGACAGACGTATTTACGCTGTTGGGCACGGGTCTACTACTCTCTCTTACGTGTATCTGCCTGAGGTGGATGCAAAGAACTGTGTAGAGGCTGGCAACTTTAGGGGAGCGACCACCGATATCGTCGTGACGAATTTGTCTCCGGCCGATGCTCGTCCTGCTACTCACAATCAACAGCTTAATCGCTTCATCGCAGTTACTGATCTGCTCACAATGGTGGCATGGGGGCACCCCAGCTGGGCGGTATAAAGTAGCCGTACAATGGCCCTACTGTATTTGTGTTTTTTATGTTCTTGTTAAATCTTCTATGTTTACCGTTATACGCTTGTCCGTATGATATCATTCCATCGTGTAACGTTATTGTATTGTCTTAATATTAATAATAAAGGGCCTGGCAAATTATCTAATCTACTTGTTGATCATATTCTTGCGTTATGAAATATATGAGTGCACATATACGGCACCGTAAAGTTAACGGACGGCTGATGAGGATGTGCGTACATGGGCCATGTCAGAAGTTGCTCGTGATCCGCTTTATCGTCGCCACCGCTTTCCCGCTGAGATCATTGTGCACGCGGTATGGCTCTACTTTCGCTTTCCGCTCAGCCTGCGCATGGTTGAGGACATGCTGGCGGCCCGCGGCATCATCGTCACGCATCAGACCGTTCGAAGCTGGGGCGGAGAAATTCGGACGGCATTTCGCCCGCCATATGTCGTGGGAGACAGAAAGAGGCAACTGCCATGCTCGCGCGAAGCGCGAGCATGGCATGACATTTACATCAGGATATATCCTGCCCGCGCCTCGATCGAGGAGGTCAGCGATTCGGGCGGAGCCTGTCACAACTTTCTTGGTTAACGGTCCACGCGTGTCGGGTTGTCGGGTGGAGCAGCAGCAGCCGGCTCTTCTTGAACGTGAGCGCAACGAATAGCCCACGGCTTTCGTGATTGACTAATTTGGTTTCTGGCTCTCGGTCAGAACGGCGATGTCACGTTGTGAGCGGCTTAACGGTTGTCGGATAATGGGTTGGGATGAACAGTCCTGCCGTCAGCTACAAGAAC
>NZ_VCHT01000061.1:0-1912 GCF_005862215.1 Rhizobium sp. MHM7A | reverse complement strand
TTGTAGCTGATGGTCGATGAGGTCATCTCAACCGAATTATCCGCCACCCGTTAAGTTGCCGACAACGTGACATCGCCGTTCCAGGAAGCCGAGAAGGAGCGGTGCATCGAACTGCTCGATCTCGATGCGGGACGGAGTGGTCCCCAAACGAGCCGCCGCGAAGGAGAGCAGCAGCTGGAAGCTGTAGGCGTAAGCCGCGCAGGTATGTTGGCTTGCCCGCCGGCACGGCATCAAGCGAAAATGTTCTAGCCGCCGGAGCAATCCTCGTTCTTTAGATCGCGGCCAACAGGCTGGCGACGGTTTAGCTTTCTCGCAACAGATAACGTGATCACCGCATCTTCTCTCCATCAAAAATATGAGGTGGCATTCGGCCCGACATATTCCGTCATCAGCCCAGACGAACGAGCTTTCCTTATCAGCGCGTTGGCACTGCCGAGATCAGTCTTGATTAACTGCTCTTTCTCCACACATTGATCGGCGAAGTTCGCGTGCATCCAATGCGACGCGCGAGGGGTCAGTGCTCTGATCGCCCAGACCCCTGTCCGTTCGCACTGGACTCTGAAGTCAGGCGCATGCCGTTCAACCGTTCCAATCAAGGCAGACATTCATTTCTCCTTTATCGCTGCAGGCGTATTCGTGAGAGAATTTCTGACGATGTTCGTTCGAACTGCGCACTGGCAGACATACTTCCAATGTGTTCCAGGCTATTCTCTGATTGCTTATACGCTGGCCGCGTCCGATCTCTTGATGTGAATCAAAGAGTACCGTTGAGAGCCATTCCGCGGCGCCTCGACGATTAGGTTGCCGGGCACCGTAAACTTAACGCTGTGAAACCAAGATCTCGGAGTGAGGCCTTGGTTCATTCGGCGTGAAGGCGCGCGATTTGGCGCCATGCTTGCATGGCAGTTGCTCGCAGTTCTCAATGGTGGGTGAATGGAACGATGCCACCGAAGTGCCACATTGTTCAATTCGAAGCGATGGTCTTCAGAAGCGAAAGTTAATGCCCGCCTTAATTACACTATCGTTAAGGTCTGACCCCGAGTTGACGCCTCCGCTCGGGGTCGGGACAGCGTTATTAATGACGTAGTTGTACTCGATCTTTGCTGACACGCCGCCCGGAAACGCGTGCTCGACGCCGCCGCCGAAGAGGTAGCCCTGTTTCCAGCTCTCCGGTCCGGATTTCCACTTGTCCGATCCGAATACGGGGCGGCGGCCCTCGAACTCGGTCGTTGTGACGCCCGCGGTGCCGTAGATGAAAGTGCGGTCAAGGCCCAAGCCAGCCTTCGCCTTCGCGGCACCGCGGAAGCGGCTTTCCACCTTGCCGCCGGGCACACGCACTTCATTGTTCAGGTAAGAGCCTTCCAGTTCTGCGCCGAAAACGCCCGGTCCGGCCTGGAAATTGTAACCTACCTGAGCGCCCACCGCTGGGGCGCGATCATTGTTGAACGGGTTGAATTTGGGGGCCGCGACACCTCCGTGAAGACCGGCGTAAGCCCCGGCCCACGAGAAGGTTCCCGGCGCGTCATAAGAGGGGGCGCTCGGAACGCTGTGGTCGGCGAGATCGGCCGCCGACGCGCCGCGTGCCATTAGGGTTGAGACAATTACGAAGACGATTTTTCTTTTAGTTATCGACATAGGAACTCCCTAACGAGCCAATGCCAGAAGTGCAGTTAACGGCTCTGATTGCCTTGAAGCATCGATTTAGGCTTTCATCGCCGCTGGCGATCAGCACCTCGGATGATATTGATAGGTCCTCTCATTGTCTTCGCCAGCGTCAATTCAACAAACATCCTTCTAGCGGCTATAGCTGACAGTAGCCTGAAAGCTGTAAAACAGGCGATGTCACGTTGTCGGCAACTTAACGGGTGGCGGATAATTCGGTTGAGATGACCTCATCGACCATCAGCTACAA
>NZ_VCHT01000060.1:0-2192 GCF_005862215.1 Rhizobium sp. MHM7A | reverse complement strand
AAGCCGTGACCGCTGCAATTGCCTGAGTTTACCGACAAGCGACTTTTCGGCCGTTGATCAAACAACGTGACATCGCCCCTCGTCGAGCATCGGCGCGAAGAGCTGCCAAGAATGCACCATCCCCTCGAAGATATTGAGTTCGGCGGACACGCCTGCGGCCTTGAGCCTTTCGACGACGGTCACCGAGTCTTCGCGCAGGATCTCCCAGGACCCGATTTGTACGAGCGTCGGCGGCAAGCCGGTAAAATCGCTGTAGAAGGGAGTCACCGTCTCCGACTTGCGGTCGCCGGTGCCGACATAGGCCATGTTGAAAAGTTCCATGAGCTGCGGTGTCAGCAGCGGCGCATCGGTGACGGACGCGGCGAAGGTCTTCTGATGCTACCACTTAAAACGTGGCTTTTAGCCCGAACGAGATTGACATCGACTGAAAGTTTGCCCCGGCCGCGGCCTTTTGCCAGGCGGAGCGTGTGCCCTCCTCGGTGTCCTCTTCTTGCGTTTCCCCGCGGCTGTTAAACACCTGCTCGAACGAACCGGACAGATAGAGCGAAGCAGCTGGCGTCATCGCGTAGTCAAGGGCAACAGTTGCGCCGATTGTCGGCGCAGGGTCAATGTCATCATGAAACCGGAGATCCCTCCAATGGTCGTCGATGTCCTTGATGCCGAAGCTCAAGCCGGTCTGAAGGCCGCCGCTGATGGTAAGATCGCCAAAGTTGTATTCGCCGCTCAGGCTGACGAAGCCAATCGGAATCTGTTGCTGATAGCTGATGCCTCTTTCCCAGTCTGGCCATGACACATGGTGTATCCCGGAACTTTTCCTCCGTATAGATGCCGGACCCGCCATAGGCGGTCCACTTGACGTCGGTATACTGGACACCGGCGCCGACCGCGATACTGCTGGTCTCGTTTCCGTAGATGATCCGGTTCAACTGGATCGCTCCGGCGACATAGTGATCGAGTTCGGTAAGGGGATAGATTGAGCGGTCGCTCCAGTCATCATGCTCGCCACTGTCCCAGTCGTAGTCAACCATGTGACCGTTGCCGCCGGTGCCGATTTCGACGCTGCCCTTCAAGCTCCAGTCGTTGTCAATCTGGGCGTTCACACCAACAGTGAAAAGGGTCATCCCCTTGCTTTCCCAGTTCAGCTGGCTGTTCTTGTGGTCGCCCTCATAGGCAAATTCCTGGGCCTTGATGTTGGCGAGGCCGAGTCCGCCGAAAACGACGAAATTGCCGTCGTCGGAGGAAAACAGAGCGTTGTCTGCGGCGGCCAATGATGGGGTGGCCACCAGTAAACAGGAAGTGACTGCGGATCCGGTAATGACGCGCTTCATCAACTGACCGCGTGTTTCGTCTAGCGCCTCCGTCTTGGGCCTGAGCTTTTTCGCCTCATATCGCCTTTTTGTTGCGTCAGAGTTGTCCGCTGCGCAAGCCACTGGTGTTGATGGACCGGTGTCGCCGTGCCGTTGCGAGGCTGGCTGCGTCGACCCCTTCAGGGAATAATCGCAGAACATTCGTTGTCCTTTGCTAGAGAGTGATCAATTTGCGCGACTGGGCGGAGCGCGGCGCGATATGCCTTACGATCTGTCAACTGGCGTGGAAACTGCTGGAGGGTTCCAAACCTTACCCAAGCGCTCAACGGTGTCGCACCACTGATCAGGAGCGAGCGCTTCGTTGTCATGCAGGCATCTCCCGAGTGGCGACGACACTAATGACGCACCACTATAGCTGCTACTGGTTCCGTTTCAAATAGCAGGCTTCCCGTGCGTAATTGACATGGACAAATTCGAACACCCGGACCAACGTACAACGAGATCGGGGGAGATCTGCTTGGCATCATGATCGAGATCGCTGAGGCGTGGCACCGCAGCCGGCAGCCGAAGCCTAGCATTTTCCAGTCTCGTTTATTGGTGCTTGCGATGCGACGGAGCTGCCCTTTGGCGATCGACACATCAGACGATGTTGATAGTCTTCTGGTTGTGGCCTCTTCCAGTGCTATTTCAATAAAGATCACTTTTGCCACTAATAGCTGACAGCAGCCTGAAAGCTGTCACGATTGTCACGACGGTAGCTCAGCGCCTATGCATCGGATCGGCAAAGATCTCAGCGAAAGGTCAACTTTGGGCGATGTCACGTTGTTTCATGGACGCCTGAACAAGGCGCTTGTTTGTGACGTCAGGCAGTTGCGCCGGTCACGG
>NZ_VCHT01000005.1:0-393666 GCF_005862215.1 Rhizobium sp. MHM7A | reverse complement strand
GACGTGTTTAAACAAGCAGGCCTTCGGCCTGCACCAGCTTCTCATCAAAAGTTGCGCTTTGCCGACCTGGTGGTTATGGCGGGGTGGCTGCACCCGTTCCCTTTCCGAACACGGCCGTGAAACGCCCCTGCGCCCATGGTACTTCGTCTCAAGACGCGGGAGAGTAGGTCGCTGCCAGGTCTGCAAATCGCAACTAAATCTTCTCATCACATTCAAACGGCCAACGCCGTCGCAAAGGGCCGCTCACAAAGCGGCCTTTCGTGTTATAATACTTCTCGCGGGGTGGAGCAGCCCGTTCGGCCTAAGATCGATCCACCGGATCGATCTCTTAACGGCCTCACATCGTCAGGCTACGCCTGACATCGCTCCCGGGCCCAAAGTCCGGAATGGTATATCGCGGGGTGGAGCAGCCCGGTAGCTCGTCAGGCTCATAACCTGAAGGCCGCAGGTTCAAATCCTGCCCCCGCAACCAAACAAAATGCCCGCCTCGAGCGGGCTTTTTGTTTGGTAACGGGTCGAGGATTTAACGCCTCATCAGGGGCCCGCAAGGAGGCAAAGCCGACGCCGCGGGACAGAAAAACCCTCAAATCCTCCACCGCAACCAATCAAAATGCCCGCCTCGAGCGGGCTTTTTGCGTTTCCGGGGAAACATCAAAACATCCGTCCAGCGAGCGGCGCCGGAATCCGACCCCTCACGTTAATCCCGTTGCGGGCTAGGAACTCCGCGGGCCGGATCGTCTGCAAGGCATTTGCCGCCTCCCTGACCTGACATAACAAGCGTCTGCCAGAGCGTGCGGTCGCCGACGATGCAGAAGCGGCGCTTGGCGCGCGTCAGCGGCCACGTTCAACAGGTTTGGTCTAGATGCGGCCCGGCCGGCCGCTCCGCGATGTTCGGCATCCGCGCCGAGGACCATGAATACGATATATTCTTCCTTGCCCTGGAAGGTATCGACCGTGCCTCCCGTTCCTGAAGCCACTTCTGCAATTTCGCTGAAGATCAGTGCGCATATCTGTTGATACTAATCATCTGCAGTTTCGCTGCGTTTTTTGGCCAGATCGGCATTGTGAACGTACGCACCCAGTACTGGGCCGCACAATCCCGCTCCAAATCCTGCAAACGACAAGGAGAACTCAGCCCGTATTTTGGTTGAGTTACATGTGACCACTTTGACGACGACCTATGACTGCCAAAAAAATGTGGATCCGACAAATACCAGTTAGGGCTGAAAAATATTCGGCATCGGGATGGCGGTGATCTTCCGGTCCCTGCCGTCCCAGCGATCCAGGCGTGCGTGAGCAACCGGTAATGCTAGTTTCCGCCAGCCGCCGCCAAGGCCTGAGCAAAAATTTGGGGGCGTTTCCCCTGTCTCATAACCGCCGGGGGCAGATGATAAAAACATTACAATTTGTACTGAAATATTACATTCGCACGATTCTCTATATTGAGAGCAAATATAACCTCCAAGTATCAAGTTGAACAAAATACAACTGAAACGTGGTATGGTATCGTTTTTCACTCGCGAAAACTAATCACTTTGGGCCATTTCCTTCCTTCTCAATCCGTATTAACATAATTAAGAAATGTCTAAAGAATAAGGCGATGACATAAGAGGACTGGCATTTCATACTAACTTATACCTGCCATCGCTTCACGTTTGAGTAAAGTGTACCGCTAGGGGAGGCGTATATGTTCATGACAGGCTCAGGAATGGAGAATACGGACCAGGCAAGAAAGTCTAGCCCATCCGGAGATACTATCCTTGTAGTTGCCAAGGCCGATCTGTTTTCAGAATGCATGGTGGAGGCGCTGGCAAAGAAATTCCCAAACTGCGATGTGCTAAGCATAACGAATGCACATCCGATGCTGGAAAAAGATACCAGCGATCTAAAGCTTGTTTTATTCTACCATATACCTGCGCCTGAGCTGCAAGACGCGCTACAGGCAGTGAGGGAAAATCACCCGGAAACCTCGATCGGACTTGTCGTCGAGGCCATCGACATGATGGAACCCTATGTCAGCCGTTTGGTGGAGGCAAGGATCATCGACGGTGTCTTGCCGCTCAACCTCCGACTCGACGTCTTCATGGCCGCGGTGGATCTGCTGATGAAGGGCGGGGAGCATTTTCCCTCGGCGCTTCTCAACCGCCTCAACAACAAGGGGGCCGAGCTGGAGCCCTCACTCTATCAGACGAAATCGGTTGACGTCGCACGCAACAGTGCGCTCAAGCTGAGACGCGACAGCATCTCGGCTCTGACGACCCGCGAGGTTCAGATCCTGGACCTCATCTGCAAGGGGACGCAGAACAAGATTATTGCCGACAAGCTGCATCTCTCAGAAAACACGGTGAAGGTCCACGTCCGCAACATCTATAAGAAGATGAACGTCCGAAACCGAACGGAAGCTGCGTCCCGCTTCTTCAACGATCACCCGGTCGGCGATGACGACATGTCCAGCCGGTGGCGCAACTGAGTCCCACGGCTCTTTTCAGGCGCGCTGCAAATCGATTCCCGATTTGGGAACGATGCAGTGACACTCTTGCTTCAGATCGAGGGACGCGCAAAGCAGCGCGACTTCTGCCCGAAACCGCTTGGAGAACAGATGTAAGGCGCAGACCCGTGATAGGCGACCACGCTGGCTCGTGCCGTGGCCGGCCGGGCGGCCCGATTTTCCGGGTAGGCGTAAGCCTTCGAGACCCGTGGCGTCTCGGCGACCACGACGTTCTTCTTCGCGACGGCGGCTACGTCGTCGTCAACGACGGCGCAGGCCGCTGCTCCGATCGCAAGCAGCGTCGCTTGGCAAGCAAACATTCCAAAGTGAGTTAGACGCCAGCGGTTCGGCTGCGTTGCAGCTTGTTTTCTGAACATGGCCAAAACCCCTCGCATATGGCGCTTCCGGATGCAAGACCGATCGTGCAGTTCGCGCGGCCAACCCTCCCTGTGTCTATCCCATCTTTATTGAGCAAAGCTTGCGGAATGTCTCGATACACGTTCAGCGTGAGAAAAAGCGTCAAAATGATTAATCATTTGTTAAGTCGAAGAACAAATGCGTAGTTATTTCGGATATCTCACGTTTTTAAAGTTGACCGCGGTAACATTCGTCTTATCATTCTAATAGTAATTCGCTTGCATGAAGAATAACCTCTGATTATTCGTCTATGGGTACTTGGCTGTGGTGAGTATCAATCAGGTAACAAAGGCAGTGAAGCGCGTAACTAAATCAAAAGACTAGAGAATGGGGAGGGAGTTTGTAATGCGTAGTTTCGTTCCCAGCGGAGGTTATTCTGAAGCAAAGGGCATACCGGTGCTCAGGGATCTGGGCACCGTTCTTGTCAATGGCGGAGCCGGGTTTCTTGGCTCGCATCTGTGTGAACGGCTTCTGCTGCGCGGCCACAGCGTCATATGTCTCGACAATTTTTCGACCGGCCGCCGTGCGAATGTCGAGCATCTCGCGTCGAACGCCCGCTTCCGGATCATCGAGCACGATGTCCGTCAGCCCTTCGATATCGAAGCCTCGCTCATTTTCAACTTCGCCTCTCCCGCCTCTCCGCCCGACTATCAGCGGGATCCGGTCGGCACCTTGCTCACCAACGTCCTCGGCGCCGTCAACACGCTGGATTGCGCGCGCAAAACTGGCGCGATCGTCGTTCAGTCGTCGACATCGGAGGTCTATGGCGACCCAACACAGAGCCCGCAGCGCGAATCCTATTGCGGCAATGTCAATCCGATCGGGCCGCGAGCGTGTTACGACGAGGGAAAACGCAGCGCCGAGACGCTGCTTTTCGACTACCACAGGACCTACGGCATCGACATCAAGGTCGGCCGCATCTTCAACACCTACGGGCCGCGCATGCGTCTGGACGACGGCCGGGTGGTCTCTAACTTCATCGTGCAGGCCTTGCGCAATGCCGACCTGACGATCTACGGCGATGGTCAGCAAACCCGTTCTTTCTGCTATGTCGATGATCTCGTCGAAGGTTTCCTGCGTTTCTCGGCAGCCGGCAACGCATGCCACGGCCCGATCAATCTCGGGAACCCCGGTGAGTTCACCGTTCGGCGCCTGGCGGAAATCATCAGGGATCTCACGAATTCGCGCTCCCGCATAGTTCACCTGCCTGCTGTCGTCGACGATCCCCGCCAGCGGCGGCCGGACATTTCCCGGGCGATGACCGAGCTGGGATGGCAGCCTCGTATCGAGCTCGAAGCCGGCCTGGCTCGCACCGTCGAATATTTCGACGGCTTGCTTGCCGGCACAGCGCGGGCGGAGGCCGTATGAGATGCCCCGCTGCATTCTCGTCACCGGCGGCGCCGGTTTCATAGGCAGTCATATCTGCAAGGCGCTGTCGCGCGCCGGGATGATCCCGGTTACCTACGACAACCTGTCGACCGGACATGCCGACAGCGTCCGCTGGGGGCCGCTCGTCCGCGGGGAACTCGGCGATGCAGCGGCACTGCGCCGGACGATGGCCGAATTTTCGCCCGATTGCGTCATCCATTGCGGCGCCAACGCCTATGTCGGCGAATCCGTCGACATGCCGAGGAAATATTATCGCAACAATGTCGTCGGTAGCCTCACGCTGCTCGAAGCCTGTCTCGACCAAGAGATCGACCGGATCGTCTTTTCAAGCAGTTGCGCCACCTATGGCGTTCCCGCCTCCTTGCCGATACGGGAGGAAAGCCCGCAGCAGCCGGTCAACCCCTATGGTCGTACGAAGCTGATCTTCGAGATGGCTCTTGAGGATTTTGCTGCCGCCTATGGCATCCGCTTCGCCGCCCTGCGTTATTTCAACGCGGCCGGCGCCGATCCGGATGGCGAGCTCGCCGAGCGTCACGAGCCGGAGACACATCTCATCCCCCGCGCCCTTCTCGCCGCCGCCGGCAGGCTGGAGCGGCTCGACATATTCGGCACCGACTATTCGACCGAGGACGGAACCTGCGTCCGCGACTACATTCATGTCAGCGATCTCGCGCAGGCGCATTTGGCCGCCGTCAATCACCTGATGACAGACGGGGCGTCGCTCAGCGTCAATCTCGGCTCCGGCCGGGGCACCTCTGTGCGCGAGATTCTCGACGCCATCCGCCGCACGACCGGCCGTGACGTGCCCGTTCGGTATCGGTCCCGCCGTGCCGGCGACCCGCCGATCCTTTTTGCCAACACGGCGAGGGCGGAGGCGGAACTCGGCTTCACGCCCACACTCTCGGATATCGACACGATCATCCGCACTGCCGGTCCCACCTTCGGGCTGGAGGTGCCAGCGTGAGTCTGCTTTCGGAATTCGGTTACCGGGTCAGAACGGCGAAAGCTGCTGCCGACCCATTCAACCCAGTATTCACCGGATGGAATCGTGTCGCCTATGGTTTCGGCATCGTCTGCTGGCTGGCGGCACTCGGCTATTTCTGGATCTGGTGGTGCCAGTCCGCTCATATCATTTCCTGGGCGGCTTTCGTGCTCATCACAATCGTGCTTGCCTGGATCACCCTCGTTCCAGCCTATTTCATCCTGATCTTCCTCGATGCGAGAACGATCAGTTCGCATACACGGCTGCCGGAAGGACGCGTGGCGATGGTCGTCACCAAGGCGCCGTCCGAACCCTTTGCCGTCGTCCGCGCTACGCTCCAGGCGATGCTCGATCAGACCGGCGTCGAATTTGATGTCTGGCTGGCCGACGAAGATCCTTCGGAGGAAACCATGCGCTGGTGCGCCGAGCACGGCGTGCTGATCTCCACCCGAAAAGGCGTGGCAGAGTATCATCGAAAGACCTGGCCGCGCCGGACGCGGTGCAAGGAAGGCAACCTTGCCTATTTCTACGACCATTTCGGCTATGCGCGCTATGATTTCGTCGCCCAATTCGATGCCGATCATGTGCCGACACCGACCTATCTCCGTGAAGTCCTGCGCCCCTTCGCCGATCCTGGTGTCGGCTATGTTTCCGCTCCCAGCATCTGTGACGCGAATGCTGCGGCGAGCTGGGCCGCCCGCGGCAGGCTCTATGCGGAGGCAAGTCTCCATGGCTCGCTGCAGACCGGTTACAACAATGGCTGGGCCCCGCTCTGCATCGGCTCCCATTATGCGGTCCGCACATCGGCCCTTCGCCAGATCGGTGGCCTCGGCCCTGAACTTGCGGAAGATCATTCGACGACGCTGATGATGAATGCCGGCGGCTGGCGCGGCGTCCATGCCGTTGATGCCATCGCGCATGGCGACGGCCCGGCGAATTTCGTCGATCTGGCCGTGCAGGAATTCCAGTGGTCGCGCAGCCTCGTCACCATCCTGCTGCAATATTCCCGCCGCTACGTCCCCCATCTGCCCTGGCGGCGGCTAAAATTCCAGTTCGTCTTTTCGCAGCTGTGGTACCCACTGTTCTCCGCCTTCATGGCGGTGATGTTTCTGCTGCCGGTTGCTGCTTTGCTGACGGGCCATATCTTCGTCAACGTAACCTATCCGGATTTCCTGCTGCATTTCACGCCGATCTCCATCGTGCTGATGCTGTTTGCCTTCTTCTGGCGGGCGACGGCGACCTTCAGGCCGCACGATGCAAAACTGTTCGGCTGGGAGGGACTTGCCTTCATCTTCCTGCGCTGGCCCTGGTCGCTCGCCGGCAGCCTGGCAGCCATTCGCGACTATATCGCCGGCTCCTTCGTCGATTTCCGCATCACACCGAAAGGCCGGCAGGAGCAGCAGTCTTTGCCACTGCGCGTCGTCGCCCCCTATATCGGGCTCGCCGCCCTTTGCGCCGTTGCCATGGTGTTCGCCGACGATGCTGATGCAGCCCAGGGCTTTTATATTTTCGCGGCGATTAACCTCGCGATCTATCTGGCGCTGACAGTGCTGATCATCGTTCGTCATGCGATCGAGAACGGCCTGCCGTTGCTGCCGCAGTGAGGCGGGCTGTGGCTTGCGACGGCGACGGGGCTTGCAATCTGCATCACCGGCGGCATGCAGGCCGGCAGCCATGGGCTGCGCAGTCTCGAGGCCCTTTCCCATGGCCAGACGTTCATCAGTTTCAGCCAATCGCAATTTGCCGTGGCCGGTGCCGGCCTCGGTGGCGGCAAAACACGGACCGTGAAGTTCCGCGTAAGATGGAATGGGTTCGGAAGCGCGGGACGGGACGAACAAGGTGTGTGAGCCGGCTGAACGGCCAGTTCAAGGAGGAGGATGTAATGCGTATCGGGTCGAGATCAGTTGGAGCAGCCCTTGCTCTCAGCCTGTTTTTGCCGCTGGCAGCGCAGGCTGCCGAGGCGGCCAAGAAGAAGGCGCCGACGCCGCTCAGCGCCTATGAGCTCTATCGGATTTACGGTGACAGGACCTGGACCTGGGACACCGGCGGCGGGCGCTTCTTCGAGGATGGCCGGCGATTCGTCGCCTGGGTTAATGACAAGGGCAAACAGTCCTTCGCCGAAGGCAAATGGGTGGTCGACGATCTCGGCCAGCTCTGCATGCGCGCAACCTGGACGAATGCCGAGGGGGCGGCGCGCGCCAGCACCTGTTTCGGGCACCGCAAGATCGGCAACACGATCTACCAGCGCCGCCAGCCGAGCGGCAACTGGTACGTCTTCCGCCATTCATCAGTGCACCAGGATGACGAATTTCGCAAACTCGTCTCCACGGATACCGTCAGCGCCAAGGCCTATGAACTGAAGCAGGTCCTGCTGAACCAGGAGCCAGCCCGAAGAGGAGGGTGAGGCATGAAGAAGCTGATGAAAAACCACCTTCCGACTGCCGCGCTGGCGCTGCTGCTTTTGTGCGTCGCCGACCTGCCGGGCCGAAGCGAGGTGCAGTTTGCGGGCATTGCGCCGAACCCGGCGGCGAGTGCTCGGACGATCATCGACAAACGGCCGGTCGTTCATGCCGACGGCGTCAAATTCGGCGCTTACGACCCGCATGGGGATTTCGGCACCCAGGCCAATGTCTCGACCGAAGCCTTGTTCCTGCCGTGGGAAGACGTCGATCTGGAGACGCTGCGTGTTGCCGATGCCTATGCGCAGGCCAGGGGCCGCAACCTGCTGATAACGGTGGAGCCTTGGTCCTGGGACGTCGATTGGCGGCTGCCCTCGGGCCAGCTTCGCGCAAAGGTTCTGCGCGGCGACTATGATGTCAACATGCGGGCGATCGCGCAGATGATATCGCAGCTGAAAAGCCCGGTGATCATCCGCTGGGGACAGGAGATGGAAGACAAATCCGGGCGGTTTTCGTGGGCCGGCTGGAACCCGCAAGACTATATCACAGCCTATAAGCGAATGATGGACATTGTCCGCGAGGAGGCTCCCGGCACCGAGATAATGTGGTCTCCGAAGGGCCTGCCAGGCCTACAGGACTACTATCCCGGCGACGATTACGTCGACCTTGTCGGGCTTTCGGTTTTCGGTCTCCAGCGCTACGACGAGCTTGCCTATAAGAAGCACCGGACCTTCTCGGAAGCACTGAAGCAGGGGTATGATCTCGTCGCCGGCTATGGAAAGCCCATCTGGGTCGCCGAACTCGGCTACGAAGGCGGCGACGCCTATATGAGGCCTTGGATCGAAACCGCGACGTTGAAACAGAGCGCTTTCCCGAACCTTCAGGAAGTTGTCTATTTCAATGACAGGGACGTGCACGCCTGGCCCTTCGACCTCGGCCGGCCTGACTGGCGCGTTGTCGAAAGCCTGGCCGCCAACTGATGTTGCTTAGCAAGGAGAGGCCCGCCGGGGTTTTGAGGGCCTCTCCTTTCATATGAGGCAAGCGATCATCCCTTGAGTGTTGCCTTGCCCTCTTCGACGAGCCGGTTCGCCGCATCGGCGGGCGAGATCCGTTCGAAGGCGAGTTCGTCGCAGATCGGGCGCAGCACGCGCTGGTCGAACTGGGTTGCACCCATCGGCACCGGCCGCGGATATTCGCCGACCTGATCCTTGAGCATGTTGACGTATTTGACCGTCTCCTGCTCCGTCGGATTCAGCTGTGGCAGAATGGCCTCCCGCACTGCCGGCGACATTGGCACGCCGCGCTCGACGCCGAGAATCTTGCCGGCTTCGATATCGTTGACGAAGAAGTCGATGAATTTCGCGGCCGCTTCACCCTGCTTGGTGGTCGCGCCGACACTCCAGATCAGTGCCGGGCGGTAATAGTGTCCGGAAGGACCGCCCTTCTTTTCGCGCGGCAGCATGGTAATGCCGAGTTTGTTCTTGATGATCAGCTGGTAGCCGATCATCTGGTTGGAATAGGCCATGCCGATCACCGATTTGCCAAGACCGAGGCAGTTGGTGTCGATGGTGTTCTGATCGAGCGTCTGGACGTCGGCGGCAACCGTGCCCCCCGCCTTGCGCAGTTTCTCCCAATAGTCGAACCACTCCCTGGCATCGTCGGCCGTGAAGCCGAGCCCCACGCTTTCCTTGGCAAAGACGCTTTTGCCGCGCTGGCGCAGCCACGCGTCGAACACATAGTTGTAACGCGCCGCATAGGGGCCGCCGCCCTTGCCCGAGGACTTGGCGAGTTCTACGGCAAGCTTGGCATATTCATCCCAAGTGAGATCGGTCGTCGGCAGCGGAATGCCCGCCTTTTCGAATTCGACCGTGTCGAAGAACATGGAGAACGAGTTGAGGCCGAGGCCGACACCATAGAGCTTGCCGTCGATGGTGGTTAGTTTCAGCATGTCGGGGCCGAAGCTGTCGACCTTGAGCGTCGAGGGGACGAATTCGTCGAGCGGCAGGCAGGCGCCGCGCTTGGAGTAATCGGAGATTGTTCCCGGCTCGAGCTGCAAAATATCCGGAATGGCCCGGCCGGCCATCTGCGTCGCGAGCTTCGTCCAGTAGCCTTCGCCGGAAAGCGATTCGCCGACGATCGTAACGTCAGGTGTCTTCGACTGATAGAGCTTGGCGACATCGAGCGTGCGTTTGGCGCGGTCGTTGGATCCCCACCACATGGCTCGGAGCTGCGTGCCCTCGGCAAAGGCCGGAATGGCGCTTCCCACGCCAAAGGCAAGGCCGGCGGCTGCGCCGGCTGAACCCATCAAAAATGAACGGCGATTAACCTGCATGATATCCTCCCTTGTCCCACTATGTCCGCTGCCATCCTCAATGGCGGCGGGCATTTCCGCCAGACAGGTTACGCAAAAAAGAATTTATTGCAAGAAATAACGTTTGTATTGCAAATTTGCATTATTTGCATAAGATTTGCCTATGAGCGATGAAAAAGTCAAACGGCTGCGACAGGCCGACATAGCCACATTGGCGGGCGTCTCCGTCTCGACGGTGTCGCGGGTACTCGCCAACGAACCGGGGATCAGCGAAACTGTCCGGCGGCAGATCTTGAAGGTGGCGGCCGAGCACGGTTATCCGGTCAAACCTGCCGCCGAAGCTGTTGCCGGCGGGCTGGCGCTGATTGCCAGCGACGGCGTCACGGGCGGGCTCAGCGTCTTCTATGAAGCGATCGTCGACGGCTTGCGCACTGGAGCGTCCCAAGCGGGTATGCCCTTCGAAATTCGGCTGGTCCGCGAGGATCGGATCACGCCGGATGCGGTGCGCGACTATATGCGGGCCGCGGGGGCCGAGGGCCTTTTTCTCGTCGGTATCGATCCCAACGAACCCTTGCGCGACTGGCTGCAGGTCACCACGACGCCGACCGTGCTTGTCAATGGCACTGATCCCAGGATGCAGTTCGATGGTGTTTCGCCGGCTAATTTCTTCGGCGCCTACGAGGCTGCCAGCCGGCTGACGAGGGCCGGCCATCGCCGCATTCTTCATCTGAGCGGCTCCCACCGCCATACGATCCGGGAGCGCATTCGTGGCTTCGAGGCGGCGATCGCCGCCGTCTCGGACGCCGAGGCACGATTCGTTTCGCTGGCGCTCCAGGGCAGCGCAAGCCGCGAGGCCCATGAACGCACCGCGGCAGTCCTGGCTGAGAATGCCGGCTTCACCGCGGCGTTCTGCATGAATGATTTCATTGCGGTCGGCGTCCTCGAAGCCGTCACTGAGGCCGGCCTGCGGGTGCCCGAGGATTTCGCGATCATCGGCTTCGATGATCTGCCCTGCGCATTGATGACCAATCCGCGGCTTTCCACCATGCGCGTCGACCGCGCCGCTCTCGCGCGCGAAGCCGTATCCCTGATGCTGTCCCGTTTCCGCAACAGGACAGCGGCTGCGCGGCACATCTGCCAGGCGGTCGTTGCCGTTCCGGGAGGGACCGTTGCCAATGCCGAGAATATGTAAGAGGTGCCGATGACCTACGATCCCGCCAGCGCCAATCCGCTCGCCGGCAATCCGCTTGAAACCCGCGCCGATATGAGCCGCGCTCTGCTTGCTCTCTTCGATCCGCTGCTTCCTTGTTTTTCGCAGGGCAATGCCCGCGTGAGGCTTAGTGGCGCCGCCGCCCATTTCGACCGAGCAGCCGCCGATCTCGAGGGCTTTGCCCGGCCGCTCTGGGGATTGGCGCCGCTTGGCGCCGGCGGCGGCGACTTTTCTCACTGGCATCGTTTTGCCGAAGGTCTCGCAAACGGCACCGATCCCGCCCATCCCGAATATTGGGGAACGGTCAATGGCCGCGACCAGCGCATGGTCGAACTTGCCGCCCTCGGTTTTGCCCTGGCGCTGGTGCCGGAAAAGATCTGGGAGCCGCTCGATGCGCGCGCCCGCGGCAATGTCGTCGCCTATCTCAAACATGCCAGGCAGTTCGATTACGCCGACAACAACTGGAAATTTTTTCGGATATTCGTCGATATCGCGCTCGATCGCCTCGGCGCCGATTTCGACCGCAGCCTGACGCGGCAATATCTGCAGGAACTCGAAGGCTTCTATATCGGCGATGGCTGGTATCGCGACGGAAACGTGCGCCGCATCGACCACTACATTCCTTTCGCCATGCATTTTTATGGCTTGATATATTCGAAACTCGTCGATGACGATTACGCAGAGCGCTACCGCGAGCGCGCCACACTTTTCGCCCGGGACTTCCGTCATTGGTTTGCCGCCGACGGGGCGACCATTCCCTTCGGACGCAGCCTGACCTATCGTTTTGCCTGCGCCGGCTTCTGGTCGGCACTTGCCTTTGCCGATGTCGAAGCCCTGCCATGGGGCGAGGTCAAGCATCTCTGCCTGCAGCATCTGCGCTGGTGGAGGGACAAACCGATTGCTGATCGCGATGGCGTTTTATCGATCGGTTTCGGCTATCCGAACCTGCTGATGTCGGAGAGCTATAATTCCGCCGGCTCGCCCTATTGGGCCTTGAAGGCCTTCCTGCCGCTGGCGATCGGGCAGGACCATCCCTTCTGGACCGCCAGCGAAAAGGCGCCGGAACCGGTGTCCGAGGTCGTGTCCCAATGTCATCCCGGCATGGTTCTCATGCGGACAGGCGGTGACGTCGTGGCGCTATCCTCCGGCCAGGAAAACCTGCAGATGCGTTTCGGTACCGAGAAATACTCGAAATTTGCTTATTCAACGCGTTACGGCTTCAGCGTCGAGTCCGATGAGCGCGGTTTTGCGCTTGCCGCCTTCGATTCCATGCTGGCTTTCAGCGATGACGGCCGGCACTACCGCGTGCGCGAAACGAATGAGGAAGCCCGGCTTGCGGGTGATGTACTTCATTCGAAATGGTCGCCCTTCCCCGATGTCGACGTCGAAACCTGGCTCGTACCAACCGCCCCCTGGCATATCCGCCTCCACCGGATCAGGTCAGGCCGGCCGCTGCGGATTGCCGAAGGCGGCTTTGCCATCGGTCGCCGCGACTTCGAGCAGGACAGGCCGTCGGCTTCGGAGGGGGCAGCCTATGCGATCGGCCAAGCCGATTTCACCGGCATTCTCGATCTCGGCTCTTCGGTCAAACGTATCGGACTTGCGCAAAAGGCTCAGCCCAACACCAATGTGATCGTCGCCAAGACCATCGTGCCGCAGCTGCGTGGCGAGATCCCGGCCGGTGAGACGATCCTGGGAACGGCGGTGCTGGCGCTCGACGATCCCGCCGCCGTTTCCTCCGCTTGGACACGGCCGCCGAAAGCGCCTGATATTGCGGCGCTGGAGGCTCTGGTACGTGAAAAGGGGGTGACCGTGAGCGCCATCGAAGCGCCGGGTCAGATGCCATGAGTCGCCCGGCAATCGTCCTTGCCATGGAACCGTCGCGCACGGAACACGTCCTGCCCGATGAGATCCTGCGCCGGCTCGACACGATCGGCCGCCTGCTGGATCGCGAGCCGCTGCAGCGCTTCGATGACGGGAGGGCGAGGCATCTGCTCTCTGAAGCCGAAATTCTGATCACCGGCTGGGGTGCGCCCTATGTCGGGACTGAAATTCCCGCTGCCGCGCCGCGGCTCCGCCTCATTGTGCACGCGGCTGGCACGGTGAAGGGCATTATTGACGAAGGCATATTTGAAGCCGGTAACATCGCAGTCAGCCATGCGGCGGAGGCCAATGCCGTGCCTGTCGCCGAATTCACGCTTGCAGCAATCCTTTTCGCCGGCAAACGCGCCTTCCGTTTCCGCGACCTCTACGTTGCCGACCGCAACCGCGATCGGACCTATCCGCTGCAGCGCGAAGCGATCGGCAACTACGGCCGCACCCTCGGCATCATCGGCGCCTCGCGCATCGGCCGGCGGGTGATCGAACTCTTGAAGCCCTTCGACTATAGGCTGCTGCTGTTCGATCCCATGCTCGACGCCGCCGAGGCAGCCGGTTTGGGAGCAGAAAAGGTCGATCTCGACGAGTTGATGCGGCGGGCGGATATCCTTTCCCTGCACGCTCCGTCGCTGCCCTCGACGCATCATATGATCGATGCGCGAAGACTGTCGCTGATGAAGGATGGAGCAACGCTCATCAATACGGCGCGCGGCATCCTTATAGATGAGGCGGCCCTGCTTTCAGAGCTGAAGACCGGCCGCATCGATGCGGTCATCGATGTGACAGATCCGGAAATCCCGGAGGCGGCTTCGGTCTTCTACGATCTTCCGAATGTTTTCCTGACGCCGCATATTGCCGGCGCCATCGGCCTTGAACGGGCCCGTCTCGGCGCGATGGCGGCCGATGAGGTCGAGCGTTTTGTGACCGGCCGGCCGCTGCTCTACCAGATCGACCGGCAGGATCTCGAAAAGATCGCCTGACGCATCCCCGTTCAGGGACACGTGTCAGCGCGGCGACCTCAGCGAATTGGGCGAACCGTCATTGGCAAGCTCGGGCATGAGATCTGCGATATCGACCACGTTGCCGGTGCGCGAGCTCGTCAGCGCGGCAATGCCACAGAGCACCGACATGGCGCCCGCCCGGGTGCCGGCGCGCTGGCCAAGCCTGTCTTCCATATCAGGCTTGAAGATCATGTTGCGCATCCGGTCGTCGCCGCCGTAGTGGCCGCCGGTGAAATGCGGCACGACGATGCGTTCGACAGCTTCCCTGCCGTTCGGGAAATTGCGGATGAGCAGGATCGTATCCTGCTTCGGCTCTTCCCATGGCTGGGCTTCATACTGCCGGATCTCGATGCGCCCCTTGGTGCCGTTGAACGCCAGATGATGGCCTTCGATCGGCTGGAAGGTGTTCAGCGAATAGGAGACGTGGACATTGTTGCGGTAGCGGATGGACACGACCATCGTATCGGGGATGTCGATATCCTCGCGGAAGACGCAGCCGTCACGGAAATAACCGTCTATCTTGGACGGATCTTCGTAGAGCTGATCGAGGAAGGGATCGGCTTCGAGATCGAGATAGTAGTCGCACTCCTGCGCATGCGGACAGAGCTTGCAGCGGGGTCCGCGGAAAGGACCTTTGCGGCCGTAGTTCTGCAGATCGGCGAAAGAGGTGACGGCCTCCGGATCGCTGTCGAGATACCAGTTGAGAAGGTCGAAATGGTGGGTGGCCTTGTGGACGAACAGGCTGCCGGAATTTTCCGTATAGGCATGCCAGCGACGGAAATAGTCGGCGCCGTGTTTTGTGTTGAGATACCAGTGGAAGTCGACCGAGGTCGCCCGGCCGATCTCCCCGGCATTCAGCAATTCCTTGATCTTCGCCGCCGTCGGCGCGTAGCGATAGTTGAAGGAGACGTCGACCCGGCGGCCGGTGCGCTGTTCGGCGTCGAGAATCCGACGAATTTTCTCGATCGAGGTGGTCATCGGCTTTTCGGTAATGACGTCGATACCGGATTCCAGCGCCCGTACGATGATATCGTCATGCGTATGGTCGGGCGTGCAGACGATTGCGAGATCCGGCTTCTGCTCGGCCAGCATGGAATCGATGTTTGCATAGAGCGGCGCATTGCTGCCGATCATGGTGCGGGCGCGCTCGCCGCGCAGCGAATTCTTTTCGACGATGGCTGTGAGGTCGACATGTTCGCGCCAGCCGGCTAGCAGATCCTTGCCCCACATCGTGGTGCCGCGGTTTCCGGTGCCGATCAGGGCGAAACGGCGTTTCTCCATCGGATGATTCCTCCTTCATACGGGATGAAACGATTGGATATTGAAATCAGATCTGGCAGCAGTTCCGGAAGCGCTCGACGCAGGTGGCAATCACCTCGTCGGCCGGACGCTTCCACCAATTTTCAGACGAGAAGATCTCGACTTCCTGCGCGCCGAAGAAACCGGCGGCCTCGATCATCCGTCTTATGCCTATGAGATCGATAACGCCATCGCCCATCATGCCGCGGTCGAGCAGCATGTCCTTGGTCGGGGCCAGCCAGTCGCAGATGTGATGGGCGAAGATGCGTTTCATCCGCCCGGCGCGAGCAATCTGGTTGGCGAGATCGGGATCCCACCAGACGTGGTAGACGTCGATCGCAACACCGACATCGGTGCCGAGTTCATCGCACATGTCGAGGGCCTGGCCGAGCGTGTTCACGCAGGCGCGGTCGGCGGCATACATCGGATGCAGCGGCTCTATCGCGAGTTTCACGCCTGCGGCCTGCGCATGCGGCAGCACGGCGGCAATCCCGTCCAACACCATCTGCCGGGCGGCGACGAGATCCTTCGAAGCGCCGGGCAGACCGCCGACGACGAGTACGAGGCAATCGGCGGCAAAGGCTGCCGCCTCGTCGATGGCGCGTCTGTTGTCGTCGAGGTTCTTCTGCCAGTCGGCACCGTTTGCCGCCGGAAAGAAACCGCCGCGGCAAAGGCCGGTCAGCTTGATGCCGTTCGAGTTGACGATCCGCACCGCCTCGTCGAGGCCGGCTTTGGCGACCTGATCGCGCCAGGGCGCAATCGATGTGATACCGTGTTTCAGGCAGATATCCACCGCTTCGGCAAAACCGCACTGTTCGCGGATTGTCGCCAGATTGATCGAAAGTCCTTCGACTTGCATGTCAGTCTCTCCCGTCCGGTCCTGGCTTCAGTTGACGCCGTGGACGGCGAGCACCTGGCGCATGCGGCTAGCGGCAAGTTCCGGATCGGCAAGAACCCGCGCCTTGTCGGTCAGTCGGAAGAGTTCGGCCAGATGCGCCAGCGAGCGCGTGCTCTGCTGCCCACCGACCATGACGAAATGGTCCTGCAGGCCGTTGAGATAGGCGAGGAAGACGACACCGGTCTTGTAGAAGCGGGTCGGCGCCTTGAAGATGTGGCGCGATAACGGCACGGTCGGCTCGAGCAGGTCGAAAAATTCAAGGTTGCTCTTGCGGCCGAGTGCTTCGAGCGCGGCGGAAGCTGCCGGCGCGATTGCATCGAAAATGCCGAGCAATGCGTCAGAATGGCCCTCTTCGTCGCCGGCGATCAGTTCGGCATAGTTGAAATCGTCACCGGTATACATGCGCACGCCTTTCGGCAGCCGACGGCGCATCGCCACTTCCTTCTCCTTCGACAGCAGGGAGATCTTGATGCCGTCGACCTTGGCAGCATTGGCTTCGATCACCTGCAGGCAGGTTTCCATTGCTTTCAGATGATCGTCATTGCCCCAATAACCCTGGAGCGCCGGATCGAACATTTCACCGAGCCAATGGATGATGACCGGCTCCTTGACCTGGCGAAGGATACGGTCATAGACCCTGACATAATCGTCCGGGCTCTTAGCAACGACGGCAAGCGCCCGGCTTGCCATCAGGATGATGCGGCCGCCGGCCGCCTCGACCGTTTCGATCTGCTCTTCATAGGCCCTGATGATCGTGTCGATGGTCACGTCGGGACCGGGTGATAGATGATCGGTGCCGGCGCCACAGGCGATCAATGCATCTTCGCGGCCCGCCGCCTCGGCAAGCGCCCGGCGGATGAGGTCGCGCGCCTCCGGCCAGCCGAGACCCATGCCCCGCTGCGCCGTATCCATCGCTTCGGCGACGCCGAGACCGAGATCCCAGAGCCGGTGGCGGAAGGCGAGCGTCCGCTCCCAGTCGATCGCCGGCGTCAGCCAGGGGTCGTTGTCGGCGAACGGATCGGCAACGACATGGGCGGCGGCGAAGGCGATGCGCGGAAAGGTCTTGGCATCGCGCTTTTTCAGCTCGATCGGCATACCGCTCAGCGTGTAGGGAGCGATCTTGCCGTCCAGGGGGAGATTGATCGTCGTCACGGCTCAGAACTCCAATGCGGGAACGTCGAGCCAGCGGCGCTCGGCCCAGGATTTGAGCCCGAGTTCGGCAAGCTGCACGCCCTTGGCGCCGGCTTCCAGGCCGTAGGGCCAGGGCGCATCTTCGACGACATGGCGGATGAACATTTCCCACTGCGCCTTGAAGCCATTGTCGAAGGCCTGGGTGTCCGGAACCTCGTCCCAGGTCTTGTAGAAGTCGATCGTCTGCGGCTGGTCCGGGTTCCAGACCGGCTTCGGCGTGTTGACGCGGTGCTGGCTCCAGCATTTCGTCAGGCCGGCGACGGCCGAGCCATGCGTGCCGTCGACCTGGAAGGTGACGAGGTCGTCGCGGCGCACGCGGACGGCCCAGGAGGAGTTGATCTGGGCGATCGCCCCGCCTTCGAGTTCGAAGGTTGCATAGGCCGCATCATCGGTATCGCAATTATAGGGCTTGCCCTGCTCGTCGACGCGTCGGCCGATATGGGTGGCGCCGAGGCAGGACACGGCCCTGACCTCGCCGAACAGATTGTCGAGCACATAGCGCCAATGGCACAGCATATCGAGGATGATGCCGCCGCCGTCGGCCTTGCGGTAGTTCCAGGACGGACGCTGGGCGGGTACGCCCCAATCGCCTTCGAACACCCAGTAGCCGAATTCGCCGCGCACCGAGAGGATCTTGCCGAAGAAGCCGGAATCCTTGAGCAATGCCAGCTTGCGTAGGCCGGGCAGGAAAAGCTTGTCCTGCACGACGCCGTGCTTCAGCCCGGAGCGCCGTGCCTTGCGGGCGAGATCGATCGCCACCTGCAGATCGTCGGAAATCGGTTTTTCGCAATAGACGTGCTTGCCGGCGTCGAGCGCCCTGGACAGAAGCTCGGCGCGCATCAGCGTCGTGCCGGCATCGAAGAAGATCGTATCGTCGGGGTTGGCGAGAGCGGCGTCGAGATCGGTCGACCAGCGCTTGATATTGTGCTTCTTCGCCAGCTCTTCCATCTTCGCACCGTTACGGCCGACGATGATCGGGTCGATCTCCAGTTTCTCGCCCGACTTCAGCGTGATGCCGCCCTGGTCGCGGAAGGCCAGGATTGAGCGCACCAGGTGCTGATTGTAACCCATGCGGCCGGTGACGCCATGCAAGATGATCCCCAAGCGTGCCATTTTTCCTCCCTGCAATTTATTGCGGCGGGAGCGGGCGTCCTTGCCCGGCCCTCCCAAGCCGGTAACTAAACGGTTACTTGATGGCAGAAGAGCAGCGAGCCTGTCAATAGCAAATCCTGCTTTCGGAATTCAGCGCCTGATCGAGGCGAGGGTGACGTGGACGATATGCCTCTCCCAGGCACTGAGATTGGCCGGCTCGATCAGGTCGCGGCCGAAGATTGTCGAAAGCGTGTACTGGTTGGAGAGGTAGAAATAGCCGAGCGAGGCGATCGTCAGATAGACGTGCAGCGGATCGGCGGTCTCGATGAAGACGCCTTGTTTCTTTCCCCGATCCAAGACTTGGGAAAGCTCGCCGATCAGATGCGAATGCAGCTCCTTGAGCCGGACGGACTGGCGCAGCCATCGGGCGCGGTGCAGGTTTTCGGTGCCGAGCAGGCTCAGGAATTCCGGATGCTGGAGGAAATAACGCCAGGTGAAGAGTGCGAGTTCGCCGATGCCTTCCTCGGGGCTGCGGTCGCCGATATGCAGCGCGCGCTCGGCCGTGCGGATGCCGACATAGGCCTCTTCGAGCACCTTGAGGTAGAGCTGCTCCTTGTCGCCGAAATAATGGTAGAGCATGCGTTTGTTGGTGCCGGCGCGCTCGGCGATGGCGTCGACACGGGCGCCGCCCATGCCGTTTTCGGCGAATTCCCGGGTTGCCGCCTCAAGGATAGCGGCGCGTGTCCGCTCCGGATCGCGTTGGGTCGTCCGTTCCGCAGACGGTCGCCGCGCCTGTTTCCTGTCCCTGTTTCCCCCGCTGTCGTTCATCGCTCCACCCCTGTCTTCACGTGTTGCGCTCATAAGCCTTCGGTGCGAAATTGTAAAAACCGAATTTGGAAGGGCGGCTCGCTGCAACAGAATGCCGGGAGCATATGCCGCCAAAAACCGCTGACACTTTCGACCTCATGCTCTGACCGACACCGCTTGACAGGCTTGCCGCTTTGCTCTTAGCTTGTAACCAATTAGTTATTTGCGCAAGCAAAACTAGTTTGGAAGCGTGTGGAGGCGCTTCCCTTTGGAGGAGGAAAACATGACTCTACGTGTAAGCAGACGTAATTTCGTTGCGGGAGGGGCGGCGCTTCTGTCGCTGTCGGCGCTCGGAACCAGTGCCTTGGCACAGGAAACGCGCCTGCGTCTCCTGTGGTGGGGCTCGCAGCCGCGCGCCGACCGTACCAACAAGGTGTCGCAGCTCTACCAGACGAAGAACCCGGGCACCTCGATCACCGGGGAATTCCTGGGCTGGGGCGATTACTGGCCGCGTCTTGCGACCCAGGTCGCCGGCCGCAACGCGCCCGATGTCATTCAGATGGACTATCGCTACATCGTTCAATACGCCCGGCGCGGCGCGCTCGCACCGCTCGAATCCTACATGCCGGCCAAGCTCAATCTCGACGATTTCGACAAGGCTCAGATCGAAGGCGGCAGCGTCGACGGCCATCTCTACGGCGTCAGCCTGGGCGCGAATTCGGCTGCAACGGTGTTGAACACCACGGCCTTCAAGGAGGCCGGCGTCGATCTGCCGACGCAGGCAACCACCTGGGAAGAATTCGCCCGCATTGGTGCGGAGATCACCAAAGCAGGCAAGCGCAAGGGCATGTTCGGTATCGCCGACGGCAGCGGCTCGGAACCCTTGTTCGAAAACTGGCTGCGCCAGCGCGGCAAGGCGCTCTATACCGCCGACGGCAAGATCGGTTTCGGTGTGGAGGACGCCTCGGAATGGTACGACATGTGGGCCAAGTTCCGCGAGGCTGGCGCCTGCGTTCCCGCTGATATCCAGGCTCTCGACAAGAACGATATCGAAACCAACACCGTATCGCTCGGCAAGTCGGCGGCCGGTTTTGCCCATTCCAACCAGTTCGTCGCCTATCAGGCCATGAACAAGGACAAGTTGGCGCTCACCAACTACATGCGCATCAAGCCGGATTCGAAGGGCGGCCACTATCGCAAGCCTTCGATGTTCTTCTCGGTTTCGGCCCAGTCGAAGGCGGTGGACAAGGCGGTGGATTACGTCAATTTCTTCGTCAAGAACCCCGAAGCAGCGCTGCTTCTCGATGTCGAGCGCGGCATTCCGGAATCGGCCGCCATGCGCGAGGTCGTCGCGACGAAGCTCGATGAGAACGGCAAGGTCGCGCTGGCCTATGTCAGCGGCCTTGGCGACCTCGCCGGTAAACTGCCCCCGCCGCCGCCGGCCGGTGCCGGTGAAGCCGATCTGATGCTGCGCAATATCGCCGAACAGGTCGGCTTCGGACAACTGGCTCCTTCCGACGGCGGCAAGCAGCTTGTCACCGAAATCACGCAGATTCTCGCACGAGGCTGATCCCGTATGAGCAATGCGATGCGCACGCCCGCAGGGGCCATATCAGTGGAAAGATATCAGGGGGCCGTGGCCGAAGGACGCTTCAGGCGTCTCTGGAATGCCAATGCTCCCGGCTATCTCTTCCTCCTTCCCTGGCTCGTCGGCTTTTTCGGGCTGACGCTCGGGCCGGCCCTGATTTCGCTCTACCTCTCCTTCACCGACTACGACATGCTCCAGTCGCCGCGGTGGGTGGGAATGGCGAATTACGTGCGCATCGCCACGGCGGATCCGAAATTCTCGGCCGCCATGGACGTCACCCTGACTTACGTCGTCTTCTCCGTACCGTTCAAGCTGACCTTCGCCCTGCTGGTCGCCATGGCCCTCAACCGCGGCCTGCGCGGCTTGACCGTCTATCGCGCCATCTTCTATCTGCCGTCGCTCCTCGGCGGCAGCGTCGCGATCGCCGTGCTATGGCGTCAGCTTTTCGCCAGCGATGGTCTCGTCAACGCCGCGCTCTCGCAGTTCGGAATCGAAGGTCCAAGCTGGATCTCGCACCCGAACTATTCGATCTACACGCTGGTGGCGCTGTCGGTCTGGCAGTTCGGCTCGCCGATGATCATCTTTTTGGCAGGTCTGCGCCAGATCCCGCAGGATATGTATGAGGCCGCGAGCCTCGACGGCGCCTCGAAATTCCGGCAGTTCTACAAGATCACTCTGCCGCTTCTGACGCCGGTGATCTTCTTTAACGCCGTCGTGCAGACGATCGAAGCCTTCAAGGCCTTCACGCCGGCCTTCATCATATCCGGCGGCACCGGCGGCCCGATCAATTCGACGCTCTTCTACACGCTCTATCTCTATCAGGAGGCCTTCGGCAATTTCCGCATGGGCTACGCCTCGGCGCTTGCCTGGATCCTGGTGGTGATCATCGCGATCTTCACCGCCTTCTCCTTCCTGACCTCGCGTTACTGGGTGCACTACGATGACTGAGACGACCGCTTCCGTCACCGCGGCCCGGCCGCCATCGGACATTACCAAACGCAGCCTGCCGGCCTCGCTCGTCATCCACGCGCTGCTGATCGCCGCCTCGCTTCTCATGCTCTATCCGCTGCTGTGGATGGTTTCGGCATCGGTCAGGCCAGAAAACGAGATCTTCTCATCGACTTCGCTCATCCCGTCGTCGATCGATCTCTCCTCTTACGTGCGCGGCTGGACCGGGCTAGATGTCAGCTTCGGCCGGTTCTTCTGGAATTCGCTCGTCATCTCGGTGCTTGTCGTGACAGGCAATGTCATCGCCTGCTCGCTGACGGCCTACGCCTTCGCGCGGCTGCGGTTTGCCGGCCGGAACTTTTGGTTTGCGATCATGCTCGGCACGCTGATGATCCCCTATCACGTGACGCTGATCCCGCAATATGTGCTCTTCCTCGATCTCGGCTGGGTGAACACCATCCTGCCGCTCGTCGTGCCGAAGTTCCTGGCGAGTGACGCCTTCTTCATTTTCCTGATGGTGCAGTTCTTCCGAGGTATTCCGCGTGAACTCGACGAGGCGGCGATGATGGACGGCTGCAGCGCCTGGCGCATCTATTGGAAGATCATGCTGCCGCTGTCGCTGCCGGTGCTGGCAACGGCCGCCATCTTCTCCTTCATCTGGACATGGGACGATTTCTTCGGCCCGCTGATCTACCTGAACGACATGAACACCTACACGATTCAGCTCGGCCTGCGTACCTTCGTCGATTCCACCAGCGCATCGGATTGGGGCGGCTTGTTCGCCATGTCGACCTTGACGCTCGTGCCGGTGTTCTTCTTCTTCCTGTTCTTCCAGCGCCTGCTGATCGAGGGCATCGCCACGACGGGCATGAAACGCTGATGGCGGCAATGGAAAAGAGAGACATGAGCATGAAGACCGTCGCGATCGTCGGCTGCGGCATCGGCCGTTCGCATATCGTCGAAGGATATCTGCCACATTCCGACAAGTTCAAGGTAGCGGCGATCTGCGATCTGAACGAAGAACGTCTGGCTGCCGTCGGCGACGAGTTCGGCATCGAGCGCCGCACGACCTCCTTCGAGGAGTTGCTGGCCGACGACACGATCGACATCATCGATATCTGCACCCCTCCCGGCATTCATCTGGAACAGGTGGTCGCCGCTCTCGGTGCCGGCAAACATGTCGTCTGCGAAAAGCCGCTGACGGGTTCGCTCGCCGGCGTCGATACGATCATGGAGGCGGAAAAGGCGGCAAAGGGCGTGCTGATGCCAATCTTCCAGTACCGCTATGGCGACGGCATCCAGAAGGCCAAACGGATTATCGATGCCGGCATTGCCGGCAAGCCCTATACGGCTTCCGTCGAAACCTTCTGGCTGCGCAAGCCCGAGTATTACGCGGTGCCCTGGCGTGGCAAATGGGCGACCGAACTCGGTGGCGTGCTCGTCACCCACGCCCTGCACCTGCACGACATGCTGATGCATCTGATGGGGCCGGCTGCAAGGGTCTTCGGCCGCGTCGCCACCCGCGTCAACGATATCGAGGTCGAGGACTGCGCCTCCGCCAGCCTGCTGATGGAAAACGGCGCCTTCGTCTCGCTGTCCTGCACGCTCGGTTCGCAGGAACAGATCAGCCGGCTTAGACTGCACTTCGAGAATGTCACCTTCGAAAGCACGCATGAGCCCTACACGCCGGGCAAGGATCCCTGGAAAATCATCGCCGCCAATGACGACGTTCAGGAAAAGATAGACCGCGTGGTCGGCGACTGGCAGCCGGTCGCGCCGCGCTTCACCACCCAGATGGGCCAGTTCCATGCCTTCCTCAGCGGCACTGGACAGCTGCCGGTGAACACGAGCGATGCGCGCCGCGCGCTCGAGCTCGTCACCGCCATCTATCAGTCTTCCGATAGCGGTGCCGAAGTGCCGCTGCCGGTCGGTCCCGACAGTCCCAAATACGCCGACTGGCGCGCAAGAACCAAGTAACCGGCCAAGTAACCGCCAAGAGAGGGTTTTGAGACGATGGCAACCAGTGTCATTCTTCAGAAGGTCGAGAAGCGCTACGGCGCCTTCGATGTGATCCATGGCATCGACCTGACGATCGATCCCGGCGAATTCGTCGTTTTCGTCGGTCCCTCGGGCTGCGGGAAGTCGACCCTTTTGCGCATGATCGCCGGCCTCGAGGAGATCTCGGCCGGCGCGCTCCTGCTCGACAGTGAGCGCATGAACGAAGTGGCCCCCGCCAAGCGAGGCATCGCCATGGTCTTCCAGTCCTATGCGCTCTATCCGCACATGTCCGTCTACAAGAACCTCGCTTTCGGCCTCGAGACCGCGGGTTACAAGAAGGCCGAGATCCAGCCGAAGGTGAAACGCGCTGCCGAAATCCTGCAGATCGAAAAGCTCCTGGAGCGCAAGCCGAAGGCGCTCTCCGGCGGCCAGCGCCAGCGTGTGGCGATCGGCCGGGCCATCGTGCGCGAGCCGCGCATCTTCCTGTTCGACGAACCGCTGTCGAACCTCGATGCCGAACTGCGCGTGCAGATGCGCGTCGAAATCTCCCGCCTGCATAGGCAACTCGGCAACACCATGATCTATGTCACGCATGATCAGGTTGAAGCCATGACGATGGCCGACAAGATCGTCGTCCTGAATTCGGGCCGCATCGAGCAGGTCGGAGCGCCGCTCGATCTCTACAACAACCCCGCCAACCGCTTCGTCGCCGGTTTCATCGGCAGCCCCAAGATGAATTTCCTCAAGGCCCGCATCGAAGAGGTCGGCGACGCCGAAACCAGCATTCAAGTCTGCGGCGACTCGGTTCGCCTGCCGCGCCGGCTGAAAGGCGAGGCCGGTGAGGCCGTCACCTTCGGCATCCGCCCCGAGCATCTTTCGCTTGCGCAGGGTGCGATCACGCTCTCGACGGTCAATGTCGATCTCGTCGAAAATCTCGGCGGCGCCACCATGCTCTATACCACGACACCGGATGGACAGCTCCTGACGATTGCTCTCGACGGCCAGCAGAAGGTCGAGCACGGCACCAATGTGAAGACTTACTTCGATCCCGCCCGCTGCCACGTTTTCGACGCCGCCGGCAAAGCGATCTGACACTCCGGGAGCTTTTCCGCGGACCCGGAACGGTGCGTGGCGCTGCCGCCGCTGCTTGACAGCCGATCCTGCTCTGTCCCATCATTTCGGAAGGGGCCGTAGGAGGGGTTGGCATGACGCCTGAGGATAGGATTCATGCGCTTGGCATCTGGCGGGGCTCGATCGAAATATCGCCGATAAAAGGCGGCATCACCAACAGGAATTATCTGGTCAGCGACGCTGTCGCACGTTGCGTGGTGAGGCTCGGCACCGATATTCCGATCCATCACATCAGCCGTCAGAACGAGCTTGCCGCCAGCCGGGCCGCACATGCCGCCGGCCTGTCGCCCGCCGTCATCCACCATTCGCCCGGCGTGCTGGTGCTCGAATATATCGAGGCGAGGGCGCTTTTGTCGGCGGATATCAGGGCGCCTGACATGCTTGCCCGGGTGGTCGCGCTGGTGCGCTCCTGCCACCACGACATCGCCCGGCATTTTCGCGGTCCGGCGATGATCTTTTGGGTCTTTCATGTCATCCGCGATTATGCCGCCAGTCTGAAGGAGGCAGGCAGCGCCTATCTTCCCTTGCTTGCAAAACTCATCGACAAGGCCGATACGCTGGAAGAAGCGGCAGGACCTTTCGAAATCGCCTTCGGCCATAACGACCTGTTGGCAGCCAATTTTCTCGACGACGGTAGCCGGCTCTGGCTGATCGACTGGGATTATGCCGGCTTCAACACACCGCTGTTCGATCTCGGTGGATTGGCCTCCAACAACGAACTTCCGGTAGTGGCCGAGCGAATGATGCTGGAGATCTATTTCGGCCGGCCGCCCACCGACGACCTCATCAGGCGATATGCCGCGATGAAATGCGCCTCGCTCCTGCGCGAGACGCTCTGGAGCATGATTTCGGAAATCCATTCCAGCATCGATTTCGACTATGCCGCCTATACGGCCGAGAATCTCAGACGCTTCGAGCGCGCCTACCAAGTCTTTGAACAGGATCAATAAATGACGAGACAATTACCGAAGACGGCAAAGGCCGTGGTCATCGGCGGTGGCATCATCGGCTGCTCGACAGCCTATCATCTCGGCAAGCTCGGCTGGACCGACACCGTCCTCCTGGAACGCAAGAAGCTGACCTCGGGCACCACCTTCCATGCCGCCGGTCTCGTCGGCCAGCTGCGCAGCAGCGCCAACATCACCCAGCTGCTCGGCTATTCCGTCGATCTCTACAAGCGGCTGGAAGAGGAAACCGGCCTCGGCACCGGCTGGAAGATGAATGGCGGCCTGCGCCTTGCCTGCAATGAAGAGCGCTGGACGGAAGTGAAGCGCCAAGCGACCACGGCCCAATCCTTCGGCCTCGAAATGCAATTGCTGACGCCGCAGGAAGCCTTCGATCTCTGGCCGCTGATGACAATAGATGATCTGGTTGGCGCCGCCTTCCTTCCCACAGACGGTCAGGCCAACCCTTCCGACATTACTCAGGCGCTCGCCAAAGGCGCCCGCATGTCAGGCGTTTCGATCTTCGAGGATACGGAGGTCATCGATCTCGAGATCGACAAAGGAAGGATCCGCGCCGTCGTCACGGCTCAAGGGCGTATCGAATGCGAGCGCGTTGTCGTCTGCGCCGGCCAATGGACGCGTGCCTTTGCCGGCCGCTTCGGCGTCAACGTGCCGCTGGTCTCTGTGGAACATCAATACGTCATCACCGAATCCTTTGGCGTGCCGTCCAACCTCCCGACATTGCGCGATCCCGACCGGCTGACCTATTACAAGGAAGAGGTCGGCGGCATCGTCATGGGCGGCTATGAGCCGAACCCGATTGCCTGGGCGGAGCAAGGGATTCCGGAAGGCTTCCACTACATGCTGCTGGACAGCAATTTCGAGCATTTCGAGCAAATCATGGAACAGGCGCTCGGCCGCGTCCCAGCGCTGGAGAATGTCGGAGTCAAGCAGTTGCTGAACGGTCCGGAGAGTTTCACGCCTGATGGCAATTTCATTCTCGGCGAGGCGCCGGAGCTGAAGAACTTCTTCGTTGGCGCAGGCTTCAACGCCTTCGGCATCGCTTCGGCCGGCGGCGCCGGCATGGCGCTTGCCGAGTGGGTGACGAAGGGCGAGCCGCCTTATGATCTCTGGCCGGTGGATATCCGCCGTTTCGGACGCCCGCATTTCGACACGGATTGGGTGCGGACCCGCACACTCGAAGCCTATGGCAAGCACTACACGATGGCTTGGCCGTTCGAGGAGCATTCGAGCGGCCGCCCTTGCCGCAAATCGCCGCTCTACGACCGGCTGAAGGCGCAGGGCGCCTGCTTCGGCGAAAAGCTCGGCTGGGAACGGCCGAACTGGTTTGCTGATCTCTTCGCCAACGAGGAGCCGCGGGATGTCTATAGTTATGGCCGTCAGAATTGGTTTGACGCAGTCGGCCGCGAGCATAAAGCGGTGCGCGAAGCAGCTGTCATCTTCGACCAGACGTCCTTTGCCAAATTTGTGCTGAGGGGCAGGGATGCCGAGGCGGCGCTGTCCTGGATCTGTGCGAACGATGTCGCCAAGCCTGTGGGATCGCTGATTTACACGCAGATGCTGAACGACAAGGGCGGAATTGAATGCGACGTGACGGTCGCCCGTGTCGCCGAGAACGAATTTTACATCGTCACCGGTACGGGTTTCGCCACCCACGACTTCGATTGGATAGCACGCAACATTCCGGCCGAAATGCATGCCGAGCTGGTCGATGTCACCTCAGCCTATTCCGTTCTGTCGCTGATGGGGCCGAATTCGCGTGCCGTCCTGGAAAAAGTGACAGGCAGCGATGTCTCCAATGCGGCCTTCCCCTTCGGCCAGGTCAGAACCATCGGCATCTCAGGCTGCCCGGTGCGGGCATTGCGCATCACCTATGTCGGTGAGCTCGGTTACGAGCTGCATGTCCCCGTGGAATATGCGACCACAGTCTATGACGCGCTGATGGCATCAGGCGGCGAGTTCGGCCTCGTCAATGCCGGTTATCGCGCCATCGAGAGCTGCCGCCTGGAAAAGGGCTATCGCGCCTGGGGCTCCGATATCGGTCCTGATCATACGCCTGTCGAAGCCGGCCTCGGCTGGGCGGTCAAGATGCGCAAGAACATTCCCTTCCGCGGCCGCGAGGCGATCGAACGGCAGCTGAGGGATGGCGTGAAAAAGCGCCTTGCCTGCTTCATTCCTGACGATCCCGATACGGTGCTGCTCGGCCGCGAAACCATCTATCGCAGCGGCGAACGTGTCGGCTGGCTCTCGAGCGGCGGCTTCGGTTATACGCTGGGCAAGCCGATCGGCTACGGCTATGTCCGCAACCCGAAAGGCGTGACGGAGGATTTCCTCCTCTCCGGCACTTATGAGCTCGACGTCGCAAGAGAACGCATTCCCTGCAAGGTATCGCTGGCGCCGCTCTATGATCCCGAGATGGCGCGCGTGAAGGGCTGATAGGACGGCTCGGTTGAGAGAGCGGCGCGGGTGCACTTAGAGCCTTTCCTGGTCAGATTGAAGCATTCTGCCGGAGCAGGTTTTCGTTAGGGCAAAGGCGATTGGCGACGGGCATACCCCGAGGTACGTGCGAGCCGATCGCCTTTGATCCTGGCGAAAAGATGCCCAGCCCTTCGGGTTGGCTGAAACGGGCCGGCTGATCGACCGGCCGGCTTGGCCGTAGAGCTGGGCTACGACGCGCGCCGGCCGGTCGACCATCCGACTCCGTTTGAGCCAACAGAATGATTCAATCTGATCAGGGAAGGCTCTAGCTTCGCCGTTTCAGTTCGGCCCCTGATGGATTGTCTGGTATCGCCAGCGAATGGCGTCGCTGACACGGGCATCTGCGGGGCGAATGGTTTTCGTGCTTACCCACTCTCCGTCATGCTCGACCTTGAGCCGAGCATCCATGCCCCATCCATCAGCAGCAGAGGTATGGATCCCAGGCTCAAGGCCCTGGGATGACGGAGAGCGGGGTTGATGTTCTTGCCAAACGCGCCGCTGGCGTGCACGCCTCCCTGAGGCCCGAGAAAAGCGATCAGGGAGGCGATAGGAACCACCTGAAATGCTTCCAACTGCTCAAAACAACGGCAGCCGGTCGTCCTGGATCAGGATCTCGAGTTTGTCCGACACATCCTGCGTCCAGGCCCGATGCCCGGTCAAAGCCGACGGGAAAAGGCCGGGGAGGGTGAACAGAGCAGCCGATATCGCCGGTCCGGTGCGGGGGACATCAGCAATCAACGCGGCGATCTCAGCAGCACGGGGATCGCGCAGCTCATAGCGCTCGCCATTGCCATGCTTGCCGATCGCATAGCGCATCCACGCCGCAACCGCGATCGCATAGGTCTCCGCCCGGTCGCCAAGGGCAAGCGCCTCGCATGCCGGCTCCAGCAGTCGCTGCGGCAGTTTCTGCGTGCCATCCATGGCGATCTGATAGGTGCGGTGTGCGATCGCCTTGTTTGCAAAGCGTGCTATCAACTCATTGGCATAATCATCGAGATCGATGCCGGGCACCGCATCAAGGGTGCGCGCCGCCGCGTGCATGTGGCGGTAGGCAAGTGCGGCCAGGCCGGCATCATCCATGACGTCGCGAATGAATTCATAGCCGCCGATATGTCCGAGATAGGCAAGCAGCGAATGGGCGCCGTTCAGCATCCTGAGCTTCATTTTTTCGTAGGCCGAGACTTCCTCGACCATCAGTGCGCCGCGAATCTTTTCCCAGGCCGGGCGGCCATTGGCGAAATGATCTTCGATGACCCATTGCGTAAAAGGTTCGGTCTCGATCGCCGCCATGTCGGTGCGGCCCGTCAGCCGCTCGGCGTCGGCATAGGTCGCTTCAGTGCTCGCCGGGGTGATGCGGTCGACCATCGTCGAGGGGAAGGGCACATTCGCTTCGATCCAGCGATGCAGGTCGGAATCGATGCGTGAGGTGAATTCCAGTACGAGGCGCCTCAGCACCGCGCCATTGCTCGGCAGATTGTCGCAGCTGAGCGGCGTGAAGGGCGCTATGCCCTTCTGCCGGCGGCGCGCAAGACCTTCGACGAGATAGCCGATGACGCCGCGCGGCGCGTGGCGGTTGGCGAGGTCGGCGACGATGTCGGGATGTTTGAGGTCGAGGCCGCCCGTTGCGGGATCGAAGCCGTAGGCCTTTTCCGTCACCGTCATGCTGACGATGCGGATGGCAGGGTCCTCGAGCCGCGCCAGCAGCCCGGCCGGATCGCGCGGCGCGACATGCGCTTTCAGGATCGAGCCGACCACCTCAGCCGTCGTCCCCGATGTATCGCGGATCAGCACCGTATAGAGCCCGTTCTGGGCGGAGAGATTATCCGCGACATCAGGCGTGCGCAGGCTCGCGACTTCGATCCCCCAGTCACCGCCGGCGGCCGCCAGCGCAGCATCCGTGAAGGGTGCGAAATGGGCGCGGAAAAAAGCGCCCGGGCCAAGATGCAGGATGCCGGCCTTCAGCGCATTCCTGTCATAGGCGGGAAGCTTCGCCGTCGGCGCAAGGCCAGTCACGTTCTGCAGTCTGTCGCTCACAGCTTATAGGCCTTCTTTGCATTGTCATAGGAGAGTTCGCGCGCCACGATCTGGGCTTCCTTCCCGGAGATCCGGTGCTCGGCGACGAGCCCAGCGAGGAAACGGCAGACTTCGCGGCGCCAGACGTCATGGCGGGCGGGGATCGACAGCAACGCGCGCGTGTCGTCGTTGAAGCCCGCCATATTGGCGAAACCGGCCGTTTCAACCACCTGGTCGAGATAGCGGCGAATGCCGAGCGGGCTGTCATGGAACCACCAGGGCGGGCCGATCATCAGGCAGGGCCAATGGCCGGCCATCGGCGCCAGCTCCCGGGCATAGGTCGTTTCGTCGAGCGTGAACAGCAGGATGCGCAGGCCCGGCGCGTGGCCATATTTGGAAAGCAGAGCATTGAGCCCGCCGACCCAGTCGGTGCGGGTCGGGATATCGGCGCCCATATTGGGGCCGCGGGTGGCAAAGAGCCCGCTGTCGGTATTGCGTCTCGAGCCGGCATGGATCTGCATCACCATGCCGTCCTCGGCCGAAAGACCGGCCATCTCGGTCATCATCTGCCCGCGGAAAAGCTCGGCATCGGCAGCCGAAAGCGGCCCCTTCAATGCCTTGTCGAGCAGCGCCTGCTTTTCAGCAGGCGGCAGATCTGACGTAAAGGCCGTGGGCACGCCATGATCGGTCGCAGTGGCGCCGAACTGACGGAAATAGGCGCGCCGGCGCCGGTGCGCTTCGATCAGGCCGTCCCAACGCGTCACGTCGGCGCCGGTGATCTCTCCGAATTTGATAAGGTTATCGCGGAAGCCGACGGCATCGGGATCGGTGACGCTGTCCGGCCGGTAGGTAGTGCGCACCTTGCCGATCCAGCCGTCCGCGGCCATCTTCTGATGATGGACAAGTGGATCGAGCGCGCCTTCGGTCGTCGCGATCGTTTCGATGCCGAATCGCTGATGCAGCGCCCGCGGGCGAAATTCGGGACGGGCGAGCTGGGCATTGATGTGATCGTAGAGCTTATCGGCATTATCCGCCGTCAGCGGTTCGGTGCAGCCGAGCACGGCCGACATCGCGTGGTCCACCCAGAGGCTCGAGGGCGTTCCGCGAAAGAGATGGTAATGTTTGGCAAAGGTCCGCCAGATTGCCCGCCCCTGAGCCACCGGCTTGCCGTCGAGGCGCGGTACGCCGAGCTCGTCCAAGGCGACGCCGACGCTGTGCAGCATGCGGAAGAGGTAGTGATCGGGAATGACCAGCAGCGATGCCGCGTCTTCGAAGGCCCTGTCATCGGCGAACCAGGACGGTTCGGTGTGCCCGTGCGGGCTGACGATGGGAAGATTGCGCACCGTCTCGTAGAGGTCGCGCGCAATGGTCCGTGTCGCCGGATCGGCCGGAAAGAGCCGGTCCGGATGAAGAAAGCCGTTTCCTGCATCCATCAGTAATCCTCCCTGATGGATAAGGGCCTACCCCACAACATTAGGCACGGCAAGGTCTTTTAGTAACCAAACGGTTCAGATTTCCGCATGGCCCGCGGGCAGTCGAAAGCATTGACGGGCCGGCCTATTTCCGCTTTGGAAAAAACATCTGTTCTGCCGCTGTCGGCAAAGGAGGCTCGATGTCCGACGAGACCAACCGCATCACCAGGCTGGAGGAAATGCTGGCCTATCAGGCAAAGACGATCGAAGAGCTTTCCGATCAGCTCGCCGAACAATGGAAGATCGTCGAACAGATGCGCACCAAGCTCGACCGGTTGACGGAACGTTTCCTGTCGCTCGAGGAGCAGACGCTGGAAGCTCCGGCAATCACCCGACCGCCGCATTACTGACCGCACGCAGCGCAGGCCGCGCGCGGGTGGAACGACGGATCAGACGCCGCCGATGCAGAGATATTTCATCTCCAGATAGTCGTCAGCGCCGTGGCGCGAGCCCTCGCGGCCGAGGCCGGATTGCTTGATGCCGCCGAAGGGCGCCGTCTCGGACGACATCAGACCGGTATTGATGCCGATCATGCCGTATTCCAGCGCTTCCGCCACACGCCAGACCTTCTTCAGGTCGCCGGCATAGAAATAGGCGGCGAGCCCGAATTCCGTGTCGTTGGCCTGGGCGATGACATCCTCGACCGTCTCGAAGCGGAAGAGCGGCGCCACCGGCCCGAAGGTTTCCTCGCGCGCCACCTTCATGCCGCGGGTCACGCCGGTCAGCACCGTCGGCGCGAAGAAGGTGCCGGTGCCCTCGATGCGCTCGCCGCCGGTCAGCACCTTGGCACCTTTGGCGAGCGCGTCGCTGACATGGTCTTCCACCTTGGCAAGGCCCTGCTCGTCGATCAGCGGACCGATGACGACATCAGGCTTGAAGCCGTCACCGACCGGCATCTCCTTCACCTTGGCGGCAAGCTTCGCCGCGAAGGCGTCATAGACGGTGGACTGGACATAGAGGCGGTTGGCACAAACGCAGGTCTGACCGGCATTGCGGTATTTGGAGGCGATCGCGCCCTCGACGGCGGCGTCGAGATCAGCATCATCAAAGACGATGAACGGTGCGTTGCCGCCGAGCTCCAGGCTCACCTTCTTGATCTGGTCGGCGCATTGCCGCATCAGGATACGGCCGACCTCGGTCGAGCCGGTAAAGCTGATCTTGCGCACTTTTCCATTGCCGCAGAGCTCGCGGCCGATTGCCGGGCCGTCGAGACCGACGATCAGATTGAAGACGCCGGCGGGAATGCCGGCCTGTTCGGCGAGCACGGCAAGGGCAATCGCCGTCAGCGGGGTCTGCTCGGCCGGCTTCGATACGACAGTGCAGCCGACTGCAAGCGCCGGCGCGATCTTGCGGGCAATCATCGCGGCCGGGAAATTCCAGGGCGTGATCGTACCGACGACGCCGACCGGCTGCTTGATGACGATCATCCTCTTGTCCTCGGAGGGTGCCGGAATCGTCTCGCCGTAGATGCGCTTGGCCTCTTCCGCATACCATTCGATATAGGCCGCGGCATAAAGGATCTCGCCGCGCGCTTCCGGGAAGGGCTTGCCCATCTCGGCGGTCAGGATCGCCGCCAGCGCGTCGGCATTGGCGACCATCAGGTCGAACCATTTGCGCAGGATCCGGCTGCGCTCCTTGGCCGGACGGGCGGCCCAGGCCGGCTGGGCGGCATGGGCCGCGTCGATCGCCGCACGCGTCTCGGCTGCCCCCATATCGGGCAGGGAGCCAAGCAGCTCGCCGGTTGCCGGGTTGAGCACGTCGAAGGTTTTTGTGGCATCGCCTGATGTCCAGACGCCGTTGATGTAACCGGCATCGCGCAGAAACGGCGAAGAGAAAGGAACGTGTCTCGTCAGGGCGGTGGTGAAGGCCATGTCATATCTCCTTAGGAGCGGCTGCCATTGAAATCCGGGTCCGACGCGGCTACCTGCCGGCGCCTGCTTCCAGCATCGAGGCCTCGAGAATGTCGAGCGCCTCGCCGAGGATTTCGTCCTGGATCGTGATTGGCGCCAGGAAGCGGATGACATTGCCGTAGACGCCGCATGTCAGCAGGATCAGGCCCTTGTCGAGCGCGATCTGCCGCACGCGGTTGGCGAATTCGGCGCTCGGCAATCCCGTCGTCCGGTCGTTGAGTTCGACGGCGTTCATGAAGCCCGGCCCGCGGATATCGGCGATCTCTGGCACGCTCTCGCGCAGCGATTCCAGGCGTTGCTTCAGCCGGTGGCCGAGCTGGCTCGCGCGACTGCAGAGTTCCTCCTCGTCGATGACATCGAGGACGACATGGGCGGCTGCGATGCCCAGCGGATTGCCGCCATAGGTGCCGCCGAGCCCGCCCGGCCCCGGTGCGTCCATGATCTCGGCGCGGCCGGTGACGGCGGCGAGAGGAAAGCCGCCGGCAAGGCTTTTCGCCATCGTCGTCAGGTCGGCGGCCACCTCGTGGTGATCCATAGCGAACATTCTGCCGGTGCGGGCAAAACCGGTCTGCACCTCATCGGCGATCAGCAGGATGCCATGCTGGTCGCAAACCTCGCGCAGAGCCTTCATGAAGGCTGTGGGTGCCGGGTAAAAGCCGCCCTCGCCCTGCACAGGCTCGATGATGATAGCGGCGACGCGTTGCGGATCGACATCGGCGGCGAAAAGCTTCCTCAGCCCCGCCAGCGATTGCTCCGCGGTAACGCCATGCAGCTCGACCGGGAAGGGGATGTGGAAGACATCGCCCGGCATCGCGCCGAAGCCGACCTTGTAGGGCACGACCTTGCCGGTCAGTGCCATGCCCATGAAGGTGCGGCCGTGGAAGCCGCCGCCAAAGGCGATGACGGCAGAGCGGCCGGTGGCGGCGCGCGCGATCTTGACGGCGTTTTCGACCGCCTCGGCGCCCGTGGTCACGAAGATCGTCTTCTTCTGGAAATCTCCGGGCACCAGCACGTTCAGCCGCTCGGCGAGGCGCACGTAGCTCTCATAAGGAACCACCTGATGGCAGGTATGGGTGAAGCGCTCGAGCTGATCCTTGACCGCCGCAATGACCTTGGGATGACGGTGGCCGGTGTTGAGCACGGCGATTCCGGCGGCGAAATCGATATAGCGGCGGCCTTCCTTGTCCCAGATTTCCGCATTCTCCGCGCGCTCCGCATAGATCTGAGTGGTCATGCCGACGCCGCGCGAAATCGCCGCGTTCTTCCGGTCAGTAAGGTTTGGCGCGGTCATCGGATCTGCTCCTGTGCTAAGAGGGTTCTCGAGAATCCTACAAAAGTTCTGTAAGATTTTCTGGAATTCCTACATTTTTTCTGCAAGAAAACAAGCGGCATTTTTTGCTTCAAACATCACGGGTTTTGATGAATGCTCGCGCGACGAGAATCGGGGTATTGACGGATGAGTGATAACGGGCCGGTGCGTTACAAGGTGGCGGAGGCCGCTCGGCTGGCGGGCGTCTCCGCCTCGACGCTGCGCCTCTGGGAAAGCCAGGGTCTGGTGGTCCCCGGCCGCTCCGAAACAGGCCATCGGCAATATAGCGCCGACGATGTGGCGCGTCTGAAGCGCATCGCCTGGTATCGTGTCGAGCGCGGCCTCAATCCCGTGGCGATCCGCTCGGCGCTGGAGGGTGAAGAGCCTTCCGCCGAAGGCGAGGCAAGTCAGGATTCCGGTGTCGGGCGCAGGCTGCGGAGCCTGCGCCATGCAGCCGGCAAGACGCTCGACCAAGTGGCCGGCGATATCGGCATTACCGCTTCGACGCTCTCGACGCTGGAGCGCACGTCGCAGGGCGTCGGTTTCAAGACGCTGCACGACCTCGCCGATTATTACGGCACCACCGTCTCGCGCCTCTCAGGCGAAGAAACCGGCGAGGTGCCGGCGCTGGTGCGCGCAGGTGAATGGCGCACTTGGCCTGAAACGACCCCCGGCGTCGCGGTGCAACTGCTTGCCGAAGGCCGCAGGATGATGGATTGCCATCGTTTCGTGCTGGCGCCGGGCGCCGCGAGTGAGGGGGCCTATCGTCACGAGGGCGAGGAATTCATGCATGTCCTGTCGGGCCGGCTGGAACTGGTGCTCGACAGCGATCAGTTCTTCGACCTCGGCCCGGGCGATTCACTTTATTTCGAAAGCCGCCGCTACCATTCCTGGCGCAACCGCCATGACGGCGAAACCGTGCTTCTCTGGATCAACACGCCGCCGACATTTTGACGGCCTCGCAACAGGAAGCGGTTTCGCATTTTGCGCCTTTGCGCTATAGCGCGAGAGAATATCCGAACGAAAGACAGTCTCATGGCCGCCACCATACGTTACCACGAAGGCGATATTTCCGCGGCCGATGCGGCCCGCTATACCGGCGCGATCGCCATCGATACCGAGACACTGGGGCTGGTGCCGCGGCGCGATCGTCTCTGCGTCGTCCAGCTTTCTCCGGGTGACGGCACCGCCGACATTATCCGCATCGCTGCCGGCCAGAGAGAAGCTCCCAATCTCGTCGCTCTGCTCGAAGATCCCACGCATCAAAAGATCTTTCACTACGGCCGCTTCGATATCGCCGTGCTCTTCCATACTTTCGGCGTCACCACGAGCCCGGTTTTCTGCACCAAGATCGCTTCGCGCCTCTGCCGGACCTACACCGATCGCCACGGCCTCAAGGACAATCTCAAGGAGATGCTCGACATCGATGTCTCCAAGGCGCAGCAATCTTCCGACTGGGCGGCCGAGACGCTGTCGCCGGCCCAGCTCGAATATGCCGCTTCCGACGTGCTTTATCTGCATGCGTTGCGCGACAAGCTGACGGTACGCCTGATCCGCGACGGCCGGTTCGACCATGCCACGGCCTGCTTCGAATTCCTGCCGACCCGCGCCAAGCTCGACCTGCTCGGTTGGGAAGAGGCTGATATCTTCGCTCACAGCTGAGCGAATTGCTGTCCTTCTCTGTTTCTTGCAGGTGCGGATGAACGGATCCGCAGGCGTTAGCGATTCATTAATGTCTGTTTCTTAATATTCGATTTAATTTTTATGCATTCGATGGCGCCGCAATTGCGTCATGCGGACAGGAGGATCTGCTCGGGATGCAAGGGGCCGGATGAGCGCGGTCCTTTCATAGAGCCTGCTTTCATCGTCACTTTACGAAAGGGCATGCCATGTTGACCCCCGTTCGTGCAGCGTCCAATGCGAGCTTTTCGTCTCAAGGTCAGACCGCGGCAATCGTTGCCGGGGGGCTCGGTCCATCAGTGATCGCCCCCGCACCCGTCAACGCGGTGGAAGCCGCCGACTTGAATCCCGCCATTGCCGGCAAGCTCAATATCCTGCTCCTTGCGGCGCGTGAGCGCATGGTCGAAGCCCTTTTCGATGTCATCGATGCGGCCGGCCGCTCGATCTCGCTCGATCGCGGCGAGGACGAGAGCAATCTCGCCTTCGCCGCCCGGCTCGCAGACGCCATCCGCGGGCTGCCGTCTGCGAGGATCGATGAGGCCGAACGCCAGTTGAGCGCGCAAGGGCACAGTCTGCCGCTTCGCATGATCGCCGCAGCCTTGAAGAACCCGACGGGGCCCGAGGCGGCACGTATCGTCGCCTATCTGGAAATCGTGCGTTACAGGGACCGCGATCTTGCCGCTCGCGCCGTCGTCCGATCCTATGGTCAGAACGACGCTTCGCCAATGCGCGCCGAGACCCGGCCCGAGATCCAGCTGCATGAAAACAGTCTGCCGGCGACGATCCGCCAGCCGGCGGAAAAGCAAGCTGCGCCCGCCGGCAACGGAACCGAGACCGCGCTGCTTGCGACAGCCGATGAAGCGGTTATGGCCGAAGCCGTTGAAGCGGCTGATCCTGAAGTCCCGCAGCCCGAAAATCGAATTCGCTCAGCTTTGGTGACAAAAGCTGAGGGTGCCCAGGAAAAGTCGGAGATTGAAGCCCGGCAATCGGTGCCGGCGGAGCAGGGTGCGGGTGACGACACGGTTGAGGTGACGGAGCGGACCGTCATTCAGCATGCAATGTCGGAAAAATCCGATCCTGTGATTCCCCGGAACTGGGCGGGAATCGTCGCCTCCATGACCGAAGAGGTCTCCGAGATGATCGTCTCCATCATCCGTGAGCAGGACGTCGAAACCATCCTGGAGGATGGTCCTGTCGAGGCGGCGGTGGAGATCGATGCCATTCTCGACGACGTCGTCATCAGCGAAGCGACGGAGACCTTGACGAGACAGCCGGCGGATCTCGCCGCTGCCGATGCGCGACAGTCCGCAACGCTACATTCCCCGCAGATGGACACAGGGGCAACTGCTGCGACTGCCCGGCAGCCCAAAGAAATTGCCGCACAACCGCAGCTGATACCGCCTCCCGAAATGGCCGAGGCTTCTTATGTGCCGCTCGCGGCCAAGATGCCGGAGGGCTTGGCCTATGCCCAGCTGCCCTATCAGTTCGCCAAGGATACGGTGTCGAACGAAAAGGCCGGCGAAACGAGCCACCAGCATCACCATCACCACGAGGGAGCGCCGCAGGACGAGCAGCAGGCCAAATCCGGCGGCGAGGATCCCGAGCCCGACGCCGAAGCAGCCGAGGCGGCACCCGAGCGCAGGGTGCCGAGGATGATCGACGCCGAGCCGGCGGCGCATCAGCCGGACACGGCAGCAGATCCGGTCTACGCGCTCTATCAGCGCATGGTCGGCTGGGAATAACAAATTTCGATGCCTGAAAAGAAGAACCCGCCGGATTGCTCCGGCGGGTTCCCTATTTCAGAAATGACTGCGAGGCTTATTCGCCGCCGCGGTTCTTGAGCGCGGCACCCAGGATGTCGCCGAGCGAAGCGCCGCTGTCGGACGAACCAAACTGGGCGACGGCTTCCTTCTCTTCCGCAATCTCCAGAGCCTTGATGGACAGCATGATCTTGCGGTCCTTCTTGGAGAAATTGGTGACGCGGGCGTCGACGACCTGGCCGACCGAGAAGCGCTCAGGACGCTGCTCGTCGCGGTCGCGGGCGAGATCGGCGCGACGGATGAAGGAAGTGATGTCCTCGTGGCTGACGAGCTTCACTTCGATGCCGCCATCGTTGATCGCGATGACTTCGCAGGAAACCACGGCATTCTTGCGCAGGTCGCCGGAAGCGGCTGCTTCACCAACCGAGTCCTTGCCGAGCTGCTTGATGCCGAGCGAGATGCGCTCCTTCTCGACGTCGACGTCGAGAACGACGGCCTTGACGAGATCACCCTTGTTGAACTCCTCGATGACCTGTTCGCCCGGACGGTTCCAGTCGAGGTCGGAGAGGTGCACCATGCCGTCGACATCGCCGTCGAGGCCGATGAACAGGCCGAATTCGGTCTTGTTCTTGACTTCGCCTTCGACTTCAGTGCCGGCCGGATGGCTGCGGGCGAATGCTGCCCACGGGTTTTCCAGCGTCTGCTTGAGGCCGAGCGAAATACGGCGCTTGGACGGATCGACTTCGAGAACGACGACTTCGACTTCCTGGCTCGTGGACAGGATCTTGCCGGGGTGAACGTTCTTCTTGGTCCAGGACATTTCCGAGATGTGGATCAGGCCTTCGATGCCCGGCTCCAGCTCGACGAATGCACCGTAGTCGGTGATGTTCGTAACGGTACCGGAGATCTTCTTGCCTTCCGGATACTTGGCCTGGATGCCATCCCACGGATCGCTCTCGAGCTGCTTCATCCCGAGCGAGATGCGGTGGGTTTCCTGGTTGATACGGATGATCTGAACCTTGACCTGCTGGCCGATGTTCAGAATTTCCGACGGATGGTTCACGCGGCGCCACGCCATGTCGGTGACGTGCAGCAGGCCGTCGATGCCGCCGAGGTCGACGAACGCACCGTAATCGGTGATGTTCTTGACGACGCCGTCGACAACCTGGCCTTCTTCGAGGTTCTGAACGATTTCAGAACGCTGCTCGGCACGGGATTCTTCCAGAACCGTACGGCGCGAAACGACGATGTTGCCGCGGCGCTTGTCCATCTTGAGGATTTCGAAGGGCTGCGGGTTGTGCATCAGCGGGGTCACGTCGCGGATCGGACGGATATCGACCTGAGAACGCGGCAGGAAGGCGATCGCACCGTCGAGGTCGACAGTGAAGCCGCCCTTGACCTGGTTGAAGATCACGCCTTCGACGCGCTCGCCGGCTTCGAACTTGGCTTCGAGCTTGATCCAGCTTTCTTCGCGGCGAGCCTTCTCGCGCGACAGGACCGCTTCGCCAAGCGCGTTTTCGATGCGCTCGACATAGACTTCGACTTCGTCGCCGACCTTCAGCGAACCGTCTTTGGCGCGGGCGCCGAATTCCTTGAGCGCGATGCGGCCTTCAACCTTGAGGCCGACGTCGACAACCGCGACGTCCTTCTCGATGCCCGTGACGATGCCCTTGGTGACATAGCCTTCGGCCAGGTCGTTCTTGGCAAAGGACTCTTCGAGAAGAGCCGCGAAATCCTCGCGGGAGGGGGTAGCTACTGACATAAAATCTCCTGCGTGTCCTGAACTTTGGAATCGGACACGTGCGCGCCGGTTGGTTTGCGTTGAACGGGCCTGAACCCAGTCCGCCTTCTCTCACGAAGGCAATCCGGCGCTTGGACGGAATTTCAGGCTGCATTAAAGCGATCCATGCTTCTGAGCATGCAAAATCGCTTGAGTTTAGGCATTTCGGCTCAAGACCGCATCGATGATCGATTGAGCAGCTTGAAACGCGGCCTCTATACTCATTTCCGACGTATCAAGCAAGTGCGCATCATCAGCTGGTTTCAAAGGGCTGTCGGCCCGTTCCATGTCGCGCGCATCACGCCTTTTGACGTCCTCGAATATCGCCTCGAAATCCGCCGTCGCGCCCTTGCCGACAATCTCGTCGTAGCGGCGTCTGGCGCGCACCTCGGGCGACGCCGTCACATAAAGTTTCACCGGCGCATCCGGACAGACGACCGTGCCGATATCGCGTCCGTCGAGCACTGTGCCCGGCGCTCTTGCCGAAAACCGGCGCTGCGCCTCGACCAGGGCCCGGCGCACCGCCGGCATGACGGCGATCTTGGAGGCGGCCTCGCCGATCTCGTGTTGGGAAAGTATATCGCGATCCAGTCCCGCAAGTTCAACCTCACGCGCGATCTTTTCCGCTACCGCCTCGTCGTCGAGCGGCAGGCCGGCGTCGAGCAGCGCCTTGGCCGTGGCGCGATAGGTGAGGCCGGTGTCGAGATGGTGGAAGCCATATCGCTCGGCGATGCGGCGCGAAAGCGTGCCCTTGCCTGCTGCCGCCGGGCCGTCGATGGCGATGGTGAAACTCTTTGTTTCCATGGGATCAATCCTGCGATGATGCGCCGTCACGCGCGAAAGGGATTGCCTTGCGCAGAAGCGGCCGGAAGAGCTGGAAATTGGCGGCCGGCGGCGGCGCAGAACCTTGCATCGCGTAATCCTCTGTAACTGCAGGGCATTTCTTCCAAAGCTTCCGCCTGGCGGGCGGCAGTCTTAACCCGCTTCCGCTACTGCCGCGGCTCGTTATCACAAACACCATGAGCGGTCATCCGTCGGCAGGCGAAAACGCCCGCACTCAGATGATAAAGTTTGGCTTTGACATGGGAAGCCACAGCGATTAAGGGGACCGGCTTATAAATTCCGATGGAACGCCGGCTTGCACGGCATTTTGCCGAATCGCGGATTCGGCCATTCTCACGAGGCTTATAGTGGCGAAAGCGGAACTTGGAACCAAGCGCACCGATCCGGAAACCGGCAAGAAGTTTTATGATCTGAACCGGGATCCAATTGTTTCTCCTTATACCGGCAAGTCCTATCCCCTATCCTTCTTCGAGGAAACTTCGGCAGCCGCCGACGTTGCCGAGGAAGACGAGGTTGCGGAAGTCGATACCGAAAACACCGAAGTGGAACTGGTCTCGCTCGAGGATGCCGATGACGCTGCCTCTGGCGACGACATTCCGGATATGGGCGATGACGATGTCGAAATCGAAGGCGACGACGATGACGACACCTTCCTCACACCCGACGAAGACGACGACGATGACGACATGAGCGACATCATCGGCGTGACCGGCGATGAAGACGAAGTCTGATCAGACAAATGCCGGCCCGGATGACAAAAAAATTCCGGGTCGGATTTTTTAGGCTTGCTATCTGCGAAAACCGCAAGTAAGAAGCCGCCACTCCAGAGGAAACGCCCTCCGGAGCATCCCAGGACCGGCCACGCCGGACCGCCTTGATGGGGCTATAGCTCAGCTGGGAGAGCGCTTGCATGGCATGCAAGAGGTCAGCGGTTCGATCCCGCTTAGCTCCACCAAATTTCCATTGATAAGTTTTGTTGATGAAATATCAACTAGATACGGCTGCCTTTGTTCTGGCTTGGTACCCAAGAAAGTACCCACAGGCAGTACCCGGGATCGGCACGGCGTTGTTGATGGAATTCGGGCGCGTTGCGTGGCGGGGTGAAAACCTTAAATTTCCCGCCCCGCGCCTAAGCTTATGACTCCCGGCACCTCAGAACTTATAATAGCGCGTGCGAATCAACCTGAAACTCAGAGTTTGCTATGGCGCTTGCTTCACTGTCGGATGCGGATTTTAAGACGCTTTTAAGTGAGAACTTCACACCCTCGGCAACGATTAAGACTCCAGAGCGACTTTTCGGGCGCGCCAAGGCATTGACCACAATAGAGCGGGCGTTTGCGTCGGCAGGGCGTCAGGTTTTTATTTATGGTGATCGCGGCGTCGGAAAGACCTCTTTGGCAGAGACCGCAGCCCATCTCCATCAGGATTCCAGATCAACCCCGATCTATGTCCCCTGTGCAAACAGCGGGAGCTTTGCTGAGGTCATGACGGCAGTTGGCAACGCTACTATCAGCATCACAAAGCGGGTCGAGCGGCGCGGCGCGACAGGGACCTACGGTGCCACTGTTTTTGGTACGGGGCTCACTATCAAGCCGGCTGAAGCTGACCTGCACCACACCCTCCCCGACGCGCAAACACTCACGGGTGCATTGGATATAATTCGCTATGTTCTGGAGAAGCGTCCTGGTCCGCAGATCATCATTATTGATGAGATGGAGCGCATAGGGGCTGCGGCGGAACGCGAGAAATTCGCAGAGTTTATAAAGAACATTCCCCAACTAGAGGAGCGTGTAAAGTTCATATTCTGCGGGATCGGCACGACTGTTGATGAATTGATTGGGGCGCATCCCTCAGCTGGGCGCATCCTTGAAACAATCAGCCTTGAAAAGCTTCATCATAACTACTTGTGGGAGATAATTCGCCATGTCGCGAACCAGGCGAACGTGGAGATCCCAACCGAAATGCTTGTCCGTATTGGTCAGATTAGTGATGGTTTCCCACATTATGTGCATTTAATCGGTGAATCTATGTTCTGGAGCGCTTACGATGATAAGGAGGAAGTCACCAAGCTTCTTTCGGAGCATTTTCGAGCCGGCATCACGGGGGCGCTGGAAAGGGCAGAGGGCGTTCTCAGACAACAATACCAAAAAGCTACCCGCAAGACGAAGAACACCACGGATTACGAAGAGGCGCTCTGGGCGGTTGCTGACACCACATCGGACAGCCGACAGCTTTCCGAAATTTATGAAGCGTCCTATAAGCGTATCATGATGCGACGACAGCGAGTGGAGCGCCTTATGCTGACCAAAGAGCTATTCAATCAGAGGCTCCTCGCCCTAAAAAAAGAGGGACATGGAAGCATCCTCAAAGGCTATGGCTCCGGCTGGTTTGGATTCAGGGAAAACATCATTCGCGGCTACGTGCGCCTGATGGCGGAGCAAGCAGGAGTAGAACTGGGCAGGGACATCCGTTGACCGACAATCTGCTTTAAAATGCTATCACCTCGACAGCCACCAGGCCGCATCCGCGAGCGCGCGCCTTGGCCGGCTAGAGGGCGCGAAAAACAAGTTCTAAGGAGCGGTTCCAGCCGCCAAACGGCCAGCGAAATCGGCGATGACCTGTTCAATCGCAAGGAGTAGCGGTTCAAAACCGGTGAAGTCAATTTTATCCTGATTTGGTCGGACCACGCTCTTCGCAAACGTATGTTTTGAATAAAACTTAGTTCCATCCGTTTCTTTGTTCGTCAAATCGAGCTTTTTTCCTTCATGAGGAATATTTAACAAGGATGGATCGAAGAGGCCTTCTATTGCCGCAACAGGGCCTCCTGTGGGCGGGATAGGAACTGCATATAAATTGGCATAGACGTAGTAGAACGGGTCCGTCCCCGTTACCTTTGTTTTGGTCATGGAGCCAAGCGTCTTAAAGAACTTTTCTGCCCCGTCATCATTGTCGACAAGAATAATAACCGGGTTTGCCCCACCGAACTTAAAGCCACTAATGCGCTTTCTATAGTCACCGAGTAGATTTTTTAGCTCTCCTGTGCCCCCTGATAACCCCATCAGCTCACGGCTAGACTTTCCGTACTTAAAGAACGTCAGCTTATGTTCTTTTGTCCCGTGCCCAACGTCTATCAAGTTTGGGAATTTTCCGGCAAGCTGATTGAGGGCGGCCTTTAAATAGATTGTATCTGTGACACCTTCTCCAATAATCACGGGCTGGGAAATGCCGTAGAAAGATTTGAAATTGAGGTATCGTTGATATAACCGAAATGGGGCTGTACCCTGAAGAGAGGGGCCCTTTTCGAGTGTGTTTTGCATCGAGCGCACGTGATGAATATAACTCAGTCTTCCTCTGACTACGGCGTCGGAAACTGGCTGGGCGATTCCATCTTTCACAACGAACGCAAAGCCTTGATTGAATAGGCTGTGGCACATTGCTCGCGTTAAATGATAAAATTCGGTTGGGACCCCCACCTTCCTGTTTACAATCAGCCCCGTCGCCTCCTGACGGGAGAGCTTGTATTGCACACGCGTTTTTGCGTGATTCAGCTTAAATCCCGTTTTGAAGACATTTTTAACCAGCGCATCGCCTGCAAGCCATTTGTGATCGCCTTCATGTTGATAAGCGATCTCCTTCGGAAAATTAGGTTGGCTGGTCGAAAAGCTTAAGTCGTCAACATATCTCGTGTAAGTACATCGATGGCGGGAGGCTAGTCTTGAAAGCCTCATATCCAGAATGTGTCCGATGTAGTCTGAAATGATCGGCGAACAAGGACTACCTTGGGGGAGACTATTGTCGTGGCAAGCGATTTGAGCGATGACAGTGGCCACTTTAGGATCTAAGGAAAACGTCTCATTGTGCACGAAGAAGCCGTAAACCCGACCAAAATTTATTGACGGAAAGAAGTTCTCAAGGTCTGAATTGAAGACGTATGTCTTATTTCTATGATTTCGAGCGTTCGTGATTATCGACAGTTTTCTTTTGAAACCATGAGAGACGGCGTGCCGCTTATCCACTTTTCGTTTGGTGGAGATTTCTTCCTGTATGTCCTGCAGCAGGTCAGCGAGTGCCCTCTGAATTCTCTTTAGGCGGTCAATGGGCGCCTGTATCGTGCGCGTGCCGCCAGACTTTTTTGGGATGAGAAATGGTGTGTATTTCAGCGTGCTGGGAATCATATATAAGACATATGACAGTACTTTAGGTTGCTCGCCTAGTATATAAGCCAAGTCTGAAAGCGATTTTGCCTGTTTTAAAGCGTCAAGTTTGGACATTTATTCAATTTCGAAAGGCTTGCGGACACTCTTATGCGAACGTAGGAATTATCCAATATTGCATCGTCTGTAAGTATCGTCAGGCAAATCACCCAACAATGGTTTCAACTGCCATGAAACTTGGCAACAAAATCTGTCCGCAAGCCCATTACCATCAAGCACCAAATCCGTTTCTGAACAACGACAGATAGCATCAGGCAGTTTTTTTCAACAGGAATGTTCAAAGGTCGGGGCTCCTGCCGCACCGGCTTTTTCGCCACGCAATATTGCTCAGTCAAAGGCTGCGGGAGCACAAAATTGGAAGGCAGAATCAAACCAGGGGTCACGCATTTCAGAGGCGATCTACGTGCCAGTGACCCCGCGATTCCCCCCGGTACCCCTCGATGGGACCCGGGGGCCGAGCGATGTTTACGGCGCGACGGCGCTTTGCTCAGACCGCACGATCCCTTCGACAGAAAGGAGCGCAGACAGGTCCTTCAGTGCGGTGGTGGGGTGTGGAACCATTGGAGTTTCCATCGAGCCGGACACGAGCTGTACGAGACCTGTGCGCAGCAGCGCGTTGGCGTAGGCAACAGACACCTGTGGTTCCATGCCATAGTCAGCACTCAAGATGGTTCGACATTCCCTCCAAGACAAAAATGCGCGATTTTCTGCGTGTTCAGGATTTGGCGGCTGATCGTTAAGGCGTTGCATTACGCCAAGCACAATGACTTCCTCTCGCCTTAGCCCCGCCAGGACATCTGCCCACCGCAAGAAGTCATCAGCATAGAGCCCCGGTCCCTCTGCGCTGCCTACAATTACCCTAGCGAGGAGCCGTAGATTGGTCCTTGCTGCTCCTTCCTCGCCTGCCCGCATGTACCTGTAGGTAATCGCCGCTGCTTCGTCAGCACTCTTGAAGGTGATCGGCCGGTTGCCGAGCCGGATTTCTTCGAGCAATATATCCCTGGCCTTCTGTGCGCGTTTCTGAAGAAGTGCCTTTAGCGCAATGACTCCTGCGCCAGAGACCGTTGCGTCCATGGGAAGGTTATTGCTGGACATGTAATCGCTCATCAACGCGCCAAAAAGTTCAAGCATTCGATAATTTCCCTTTCGCTGGGCTACCCCACAGACAGCTCCGATGTGCAATATCTTCAATGAAATCTGGGGTCACACGCCCGAGAGACGATCTACGTGCCAGTGACCGCGTGATTTCCCCCGGTACCCCTTGATGGGACCCGTTGCCGGTTCGCAACGCGCCGCCGCCCCACGTGTTTAGTAGGTACGCTGGTCAGTTATTTGTTGCGCTGTCTCGATGCCTGCATCAGCAAGAAAGTTCTTCAAGCCTCGATATTTGTCTCGGTATTTAGCAGCCTTGATTACCTTGGGACTGTACAGAAATCCAAGCTCTGGCACCGCAACCGAATCCTTGAAGCGAACAAAGAGAGGGGAGATGAGCCCAAGCAACTTTCCGGCGGTGGCAATTTGCTCTGGACGGTTTCGCGTGTGAGCGTTGATCGAAAACCGTAGGGACCCAAGAACTACATCCACGACACTTGGCAAATGGGCCTGCCCAATGGCCGAGTAGTGAAAGCCTACGATGTTTGCCAAGCGTTTATTCCCGTCGCCGTATGGCATGCCTGTCAGCCCAACGGTAAATTTCTCGCGCAGGTGTGCCTCTATGGCGTTCCCCTCATCGTTGAACCGGTCGATGAGTACTAAGCCCGAACCTTGCAATCGGTTCAGGATGCAATCGAAATGATAGCAGACAGCGTTGATTCCATTCCTTCTCGCCAAGTTGGGGCTAATGGATATGTCATGTAGGATTACGTACGCGATCAGGCCAATATCAAAACGGGCGGCAAGCTCAATCAACTCTTGCTTCAGCACGTTAAACTGATCCTGGGTGAAGCCTGGCGGTCCAGGATTAAATTTGAGCCGATAATCCTGGGGGACCTTGTGCTTGCTCCGTAGCGAGTCGACGGCGAGCGAAAAGTCTTTAGCCTTCGTTCCGTCAATGAACAGACCCCCGTAGATGAGGAAGTCTCCGGACTTTTTCTCTAAGTTCGTCTCGTCGCAATAAAGCAGATGCAAAGGAGCCACCGATCTGGGACCGACTGCACCCTAAGTTGAGTCTTTGAACTGGGCAAGAGGCGCCCAAAGCGACGGCAGTCTCTTTGAGGCAAGCCCTTATGAGTCTGTCATTAGATCGCCGCGAGGGTCTCACACAAGTGCCGTTGACATTTTGAGACTACCGGTATCTCATAGCTGAAAATTTATGTGAGACTCTGAGGACGCCACGATGACAGCAGTGATGATAGGTTATGCCCGCACCTCGACCACCGACCAAAAGGCCGGCTTAGAGGTCCAACTCCGCGACCTCGAAACTGCCGGCTGCACGAAGATTTTCAAGGAGCAGCTTTCTTCGGTCGCCACCGAAAGGCCCGAGCTGGAGCGGGCTCTAGATTTCGTGCGTGAAGGTGACGTGATGGTGGTCACCAAGCTGGACCGTCTGGCCCGCTCAGTGGCGGACCTTATCGCAATCACGGAGAAGCTTCGGCGGAAGGGCGTTGAGCTGCGCATCTTGGCGCTCAATTTGGACACCTCCACGCCCACCGGAAAGCTGATGCTAAATCTGCTGGGGTCTATCGCTGAGTTTGAGCGGGAGTTGATGCTGGAGAGGCAGCGGGAAGGCATCGCAAAGGCCAAAGCGGAAGGTAAGTACAAGGGGCGCGCTCCTACCGCCCGGAGCAAAGCAGAGAAAGTCCTATCCTTGAAGGCCGAAGGAATGACGCCTCTCCAGATTCAATCAACGTTGGGGATCAGCCGTGCCAGCTACTTCAGGATAGTGAAAGAGGCAGATAACGTTGGACAAGCAAATCACTCCCGCTGAGAGGGAAAATCGATGAAAAGACCAGCAGTCTTGCGATTCGTACTGCCACTTCTCGCCCTTTTCAGTTCAACCACTGCCCACGCGGATCCGGCCTTCATGACAGGCAATAAGCTATTTGAGTATTGCCAGACGAACAGGCTTTTTGTGGTGGGCTATATGATGGGCGTGGTGGACAAAGGCCTTTATGACAGCAGCGCTGCTGACTACGGGCTCACGCGCGAGCCGGATTCGCGAGAGCTGAAGGTGATTGGTACGTTTGTACGAACTAATCGTTGTGTGCCTGACGGAGCCACGTCGGGCCAGATGGTCGATGTAATTTGCAAATGGTTGAACGAACACCCAGCGGATCGACACAAATACGGTCCAACCTTGATTAACAACGCTTTCGCCGAGGTGTGGCCATGCGAATAACGACCGGCAACAAGGACCCGACTCCCTCATTCTGGTCCTGCGCAAGGGTTTAGGATCGCTGCTAACTAATCTCAATAGTCCTTCCGTTGCAGGCGGCGAGCGCACATCGGATGTTCCATGCACGCTGACAGCGCGGCCTCGTATTGCCGGCCTTGCTCGGTTCTTGGGAAATCGTATTCGCTATACCTATAGCCACCCCAAAGACCAGCAGCGAGGATGATGGGGTATGCCCACGCCGCGATGGCCCGCCTAATAGGCTGCCCCTTCGCCGTCCTTAGCCAGGAGTTCGAAGCCGCCAGCAATACCACGAAGGAAACCGCGAGGCAGACGAGAAAGCCCTTGGAGTACTGTGACAGTGCGGGTAGCAGCCGGACAGCCAATTTGCCCGACCCCACCACTACGCCATAGGCTACAGCTCCTGTCGCAACGTAGCAGGCCAGCAGCTCGAAAAGCTCTCTAATGGGCTCGCGCTCACCGCCGATTGTCAGACGGTTCATTTGCAGCGGCGTTGTCTCAGTGTTTTCCATCTCGGCTTCCCTTTGGGCTGCTGCCTGCGGTGCGCCCCCGCAAGCTTGCCTCCATGACCCCTGATCGGGGAGTTGGAAAACCGACTCGGTCGGTCCCTGAGGCCTTTAGTTCGGTGAACCTGGACATACGCCACAGGCCCCCCGACCTAGAGAAGGTCAAGGATCGATCTCCCTTCCGGTGGGGATCATACCGCCGAGTTCGGGGTTTCCACGCCCCGTAGCGCCGCGTTTGCGCTCAGGAATATCTCTAGCGATCCGGTGTTTTGAGGCAAGCTGAAAATCGCAATAGTGGTGGCGGCACTAACGAGCCGGACTCGGTACACCTTGAGGGCAGGTCGGTGGCGTGCGTGGGCGGGGCCGTGCTGGGGTTGGCCACTGGTCTGGGTGGGGCTAAGTGGGGTGGGCGGTCTGCCTGGGTTGGGGTGCCTGGGCGGGGCTAAGTGGAGTGGGGGTGGGCCATCTCCTTACTTGGTTTGAGTGTCCTGACCTGTGTATTGTCCTGGGCGCCTAAAGGTTGCTGGGGGTATTGTCGCCATGATCTTTGGTCATGTGGGCTGGTCTACTTAGTGGTGGACTGTATAGTCCGGGTATGGTCACGCTGTTGTTGGCATATCTATTTCGCAAAATGGGGGAACTGCGAAAATTATTCTAATTTTGTAGTGACTAGATCGGCTTTTTGGTCTATATGGTGATTGTTGCGCTCGGATGTCCCGAGTGAATTAGAAGGAACTGAAAAATAAACCACCATCTTCCTAAGGCTACAGATCAAGCGCTGCTAACCTGCAAGCTGTTTCTCTCAGTAGCCGGAACTCAAAAATCTCCGTTTCATGCGCCGCAGCACGTACACGCGTGGCGATTGGTCAGCCTCGACGGAGAACTGCTCGCATCAAATGACGCCGCGCCGCTGGTGCTCTTGGACGGGCCAAATAATCTCGGGCTCTACACTGCAATTGAGCAAGCCCTTTCGCATGTTTCAGTGGGAGCAGTGGTGGGCCTCTTTGCCCCACAGGAAGAACTGCTTCATGTGTTCGGTGAAGGACTGGCGCATCTACAGAAAAGGGATTTCAGAAAGCGAGACAGGAAGCCCTTTGCCCATCGCGACCAGATTAGGGCTGTGTTTGATCTGGCCGTCGCAAAGGATGCGGAACTGCTGGCCCTCAAACCACACACCAGCGAGGAATACGCTATGTACTACCAGGCGTCCGATTTTGCTCGCGATCGGCTAAGAGAAACGTTGGAACGACACGCGAATGCATGAAGGTCCTTATGGAGGGCGTCGCAGCGATGCGGCGCTTTCCTCGAAATTCCTCCGTCCGGACGGCGAGAAACGTCGTTGTGTGTTGCCCGGATGCAGGAGACATGCCGAAAGGTCGGTGGGGCAAGGTCTCTCACATTTCCATTGCCGTTACCACGTCCAGCACAAGTCCCGGCACGGCTCGCATTGGCACCCGACCTATAAAGCGGCCGAATTGCTGCCCTATGTCAAAAGTGCGGAACGCTGGGTCAAGGAGCATCGGCAAGACCCCACATATCGGACCGCATATTGGCAGCTAGAGTATCTTCTGGCCGGCGCTGGGCGGCCGGACTCAGCAACCAACCTGCGCGGCCAGTCGGCTGAGCAACGTGCTCGAATTGCCTTTGCGCGGCTGCGAGCAGCGAACATTCCCGCTCAGCGAATCATCACCATCTACCTTGGAGTAGCAGCGCTTATCGAGGACGATTGGAAGAGCCACAATGTCCGAGAGTTCCGCATTGTGCAGGCCGCTAAGGCCGTCCATAGGCTCGCGAGCGGCACTCACCGTAAGTGGGACGCGTGGGACCCCCGAACAGGCGGAACGCGGCTGGTTGAGCTTCACGCTTATCCTCGCTCATCGGGGCACGTGCTGAGGAAGATCGGAGCCGAGCTGGAAAAGGCCTGCAATGAGCTAGCCCGCGCTGTGGTGCCCGAGGTGATCGCCATACGCACACAACGCTTTGGACCCCATCCGTCCCATCCACCTATCGCCCAGGCGTCCTAAGCAAATAAAAGTCCTCACCTCCGTTTGATCTCCTCTCGGGGGTGGGGACGCGCATGTTGGAGCTTATCTTGGATATTCGAAGCCCATCGCGGCCGCTACACTCAAAACACGACCAAGTCGAGCGGGACACGTCTCGTCATTTCGACCCTTGGCTGGTAGCCCGCGGGGACAACCTCACGGCACTGATAGACCGTCTATTCTCCACATTGACTCCGCCAGCCATTACACCAGGCAGACGGCATAGAGCCGATGCGACCGCAAGGAGAAGGGCGTGCACAGAGACGCTTATGGCAAACCTTGTCATGGCAGTTCTTGGATCAGCCCAGAACCGCGACTGCGTGATATCGCTAAGGAAATTGAAGCGCAGCCGCTACGATCGCGAGGAGGTCAGCCCCAATGGTCTACGCTGGGCGATAGATGAGTTGGCTGCTCATGGCCACGTTGAGGTCGAAGGTGCCATTTATAAGGAGCAACGGACGAGACTAATTCCGACGATAGAATTCGTGTCACTGCTGAAACGGCATGAGGTCAAGAGGCAGGATGTTGGACGAACCAGCGGCGGCGAAACCATCGTGCTTCTAGCGGAGGTAGACTGCGAAAGAGCCTTGGTTGACTACCGAGACACACCAGAGACCATAGCACTTAGGGGAGAGATGTCGGCGATAAACCAGGCCCTCGACAAAGCCGATATCCGTGTTGATGGCGAGACGCTAGGACCGATTCACCTTACCCGACGATTCGATGCTGGAAACTCTGCTCCTTTCAGCTTCAATCGGCATGGACGGCTTTACGGTGGCCTCTGGGAGAGCCTGCCACGTGTGGAGCGTCATCGCCTGACCATCGGCGGTGAAACGGTAGCAGACCTCGATTTCTCGTCTATGTTCCTCCGTCTTGCTTATGTGAGGCGGGGCGCAACGCCGCCGGAAGGCGACCTCTATGCCATTCCGGGGCTGGAGGATCACAGGGAGGGGGTCAAGCGTGTTATCGCCTCACTGTTCTTTCGGGAGAAAATTTCCAGGAGACTTCCACACGACGCCAAACCGTTATTGCCCGAAGGCTCGACGATGGCGCAGGTTCGGAATGGTATTGTTGTTGCCCATCCTGCTATAGCCCCCTTGCTGGACACAAATGTGGGCTTTGAGCTAATGGCGACTGAAAGCAACCTGCTTGTGGCCATATTGCTGGAGCTGATCTCGCAGGGCGTTGTCGCGCTCCCCATGCATGACGGCCTGATGGTGGCGGAAAGCAAAAAGGAGATTGCCGCCCAGACGATGGGAAGGGTTAGCTTATCAAAGCTCGGCGTTAGCCTTCCGGTGGCGGAAAAGCCAATTCCTCGACCCGGCCAAGATGGCGAAAATAACTTGCCCCTATAGCCTCTCGGTCGGGCTTAGAGTGATGGACCTCTTGATTTAGACCCCCATCATCACCTTCACCTTTGTGCACCTCTCGGGGCTGCCTTGTAGAGACGAGATGAGTGATGGACAATCCACCAGTAGCACAGTTCCCCACAGCCGTTCCTTGCGTTCGCTAGCGGGACTGCCTTGAAGTTCGCTCCCGTTGCGGGGCCGCCAGTGCCGGGATGATGGGGTTTGTGTTTTATCGTCGCCAGCCTAAATGCCTACGGTGGCCCTTGGTTTTTCAAGCAACTTTGCGCTGCTCTGGCGGTATGATGAATGCGCCAATCACCCCAGGCATTTGGGCCCCCTCTTTGTTCTGCCATTTAAATTTCACGTCGACCGAAATATTGGCCACCGTGGAGAGTAGAAAGATGGTTCGCCAAGCATTGTTCGCGTCGAGGCCCTGAATCGAAACCCCGGCCTCTTTAATGAATTTGTAGCCGTTGCCTGACTTCTGGCCCACTGCGCTGTTGCTGGGCAGTGTGGCGTCAATATCCTTCGCTGACATTCCCCTTGCTGCCAACACCCTAATCATGGCGACAATGATGCTGTTCCAGAACGTATCCGCAGACTTGAGAAGTTGACCATCGACGGTTGCGGACAAGACCGAAGTATGCCCGAGATTGGGCGGGGAAGCCGGGTCAAATAGGCGGTAGCCTTCAGGCGTGCTATCGATTTTATCGCCTGTATCACCGTCTAAGATCCGTGTAATAACACTCTCGATGGTGTCCACGAGCGGCACTGCGCGGGCCTGAAGACGGCTAAAGAGTTCGTCAGAAATGATAATATTATGCGACATTGGCAATCTCCTCTGTTTCAATGCCAGGAGGATGCCTCAGTCTCATACAGATGTCAAGTGGCATATAGATTATAATTTTTATAGCCGTTAGGGTCCGTACTGGATCGCAGGTCAGCTTGAGGATGGTAGGAGAACGACGACAAAGAAACTTGCTGGTGCGCCGTCTGCAGCAGATACGAGGCTACTCGAAGGATTAACCCAGCGGATTTGTGTCCGCCTGCGACTAGACAACTTGTGCTGATGCTGCGCAACCTCGCGTTATGTCTGACCAATTGATTCTCGTTGACGATGATGGTGCGCAGCTCAATGCTAAAGTTGAGTTGCATGATCTCGGACTTATCCTTCACAGCCGTAGCGGGACCGATCGCAACCGCGACTACCGCGCTGCACTCGAAATGCTGATGAGCCGGCTAGATCATGGGCAAGTTTCCTATCGAATCTATCTTGATAGCCGCCCAGTGCAGGGGGTCGATCTGGCTGAGCGGGAACTTTCCTTTGATCGCCTATCCCCCGTCGCAACGCGATTTTGACGAGCTTGTTCGGGCGATGAATGAAGGCAGTTCAAGCCATGGTGCATGGAGGCGGCTTTTGATTGAGACCCCGGGTACGTCGGCTGTCAGGGTGCGCGAAATCATTGAACGAAAAGGCGGCATAGTTCGTCTGCCCGCGAGCGAACTGAGGAAGGTTACGACTGCGCATATCCACAATGCCGTCCAGAAGCTTCTTTCAGGAGGTGACGCTCCTAACTTTGCGCCATCCCGCGACTATGATGCGTTCACTGATGCCGGCCTCCCCCTTGCACCCAAAAAAGTATTCGGCCTGGCCCTTGAAGAGGCGCTAGGAATAGAGGCTTACCCTGGGCACTTTAGCGCTGGATGGGGTCAAATATCCTTCGATCTGCTCGAAGAAGCGGGCCTCTGGATCACGCCGAAAAAGGAGGGCGTTGCCCGGCCCAAGCCGGACCCCAAGAAGATTGAATTAGGGCTGACAGGCTTTGTGCCTACTGAAGAGGAACGCAGTTGGATTGAAGGCAACCCGAAAATCGTTTCTCACCTGAAGCGTGAAAGAGCCCCTGGTCTAGCGAGAGAAAAGCGAGCTGCTTTTATGGCTGAGCACAAGCGGCTTTTTTGCGAGGACTGCAAGTTTGACCCGATGGAAAAGTATGGTCCAGAGGCAGCGGCCGCGTGCATTGAGGTTCACCACCACCGAACTCACGTAGCGAATATGGAACCCGGTCACAAAACCAGCATGGAAGACTTGAAGTGCTTGTGCGCGAATTGTCACCGTGTGCTGCACCGCAAGCTTGCTCTTGGGATCGCAATTCCTGTTTGACCACATTGGCATTAAGAGCCTCATCATCGTTGAGAGAAGCAATTTAAACGGAAGGCTACGGCCTGGGTCTGGGTGATAATGGGATTCGACGAAGCAATGCGAGAGGCCGCGAAGGCGGCAGATGCTGCGGTCGCACGCGCAATGCGCAAATACCGAGACGGGCTTACAGTTGATGAGGACGATTTAACCGGAGTTCTTATCGGAAGCCTGGATGCGGAATTCGATAAAAACATCGCAGGCATTCAGTGGTCCAGCTCCATTTTGCGCCACCGAAGAGGCAGGGCTGCCGAAGAGAAGCGCATTGGCGCTGACATGGTGCTTCACGTCGCTTTGACGACCCCGTTAGTGAAATACTCGAAGGCCGTACTGATCCAGGCGAAACGCCATCAGCCTGGAGCCCTTATGACGCCACAGGAGCAGGAGCAACTTGGCGACCAGTGCCAGAAAATGCTGGCTGTTACACCTGCATCATTTGTTTTTGACTACACGACGTCGGACATGAGGTGCGGTTCCGCAAGCAAGATATCCGGTTCCACGAATAGGGACCTTTATGATGCTTGCAGGTGGACTTCTTATAGATTTTTCCTAGAGTTTTTCAGAAGTTCGGTTGGCGATCCCCGATTGACAAGCGCGAAAGTGACGGATCTGCCAGTTCCTGTGGTTCTGAAACTATCCGCTCAGGGCGATGTGGTAGATGAGTAAGTCTTCAATTGCTCATGCTAAGAGATTCGGCGGCAGCCGGACGGCCTCTACGCACTCGCGCGCCTGCTGAAGAAGCGGCCCTCCCGAATAAACCCCAAAGGTCATCCCTTGCCGCTTGTGGCCGACTACAACGGCGATGGTGCTTTCTAGCTGTCCCGCCTGCTCCGCTTTGGTGATGAACCACCGACGGAAGCTGTGGAAGTTTACAAGACCACGGCGCTTGCCTTCGCGCCTTTCCTCAACGCCAACGATGCGGCGGTATGCGGTGAACTCGTTGGACGTCTTGAAGGAGCGCTCACGCAGCGAATCCGATTTCTTCACGCCGGGCCATTCGGGGAAAATGTCGTCCTCAGGTGCCTTACCCTTTTTCCTCCGTTCAACGATTTCGATTAGGTCAGGGTGAATGGGGCAGAGACGTGGTCCCGGCTCTTTCTTTTGGGGCTTGAATACGAACACCCCATCGTCTCGGCAGTCCTTCACCTTGAGGCACACGATGGCGTCCAAGCGGGCACCGGAAAGGGCGGCTATCCTCATGAGGTCGTGCATTTTCTGCTCAGCGGGACCTTTCAGCAAAATCTCCACTTCGTCGTCGGTAAACGGGCGTTCCTTTTGATCGGTGGTCTGCTGAGGCTCACGTAAGCGCCGTCCTTGCCAGATGTTGGAATCGACTTCGTGGCGGTTTTCTAGCCACGTCCAATAGACTGAAAGTCGGCTGACGTATTTGTTGAGGGTGACGGGAGAGAGGTTGGCCGCGAGTGTGGGAAGCTCATCGCAGAATCGCACGGCCTCCTTCTTGGTCATTGCCTGGAGATACGGCGGAACACCGGCTTTGCTGCACCAATCCTTCAAGAGCTTTATAGCTCGCTTGTCGTCTGCCTGGGTGCGAGCCTTGACGTGCGACATCGCCAGGAACTTCTCATGATAGAGGTCGATCGGTGTTCTGTCCCCACGCGCTAACTGGGAGAAATCCTTAGCGAGGCGTAAGCGCTCGGGGTCGAAAATTTCATAGCCGCCTTCGTCGGTGGCAATGGGCCGGCCTGCGAGCGACTCTGCCTGCCAATCGATCTCCTCATCAATCTCGTCTCGCTGCGCCGGATCGAACGCGGTTCTGCGTTGCTCTGCGAATTGGACAGCCTGCTGTATGGCCTGTTGACGGCTGGCCGATCGCGCGGCCTTCAGTGAGAGCGATGGATTTTCCGCGTGTGCGATGGTCGCTTTGAGGTCCGCTAATGCATCCCACTTAAGTCGATTCGCCTCTCTAAGACTATCTGTCCCGAGTGGCTTCTTTAGCTTTGTACCTAGTTTCGCGTGAAGCTTCTTCGGGACATTGACGACCACGCGCCACTGGTTCCCGTGAAGCTCCAAATATTTGCGGTCGGATGAGAGGGACAAAACAGCCTCCGAGTACCCAAGAAAGTACCCATATGTAGACCAATAGCTGATTGAATTTCAATAAATATTTGACCAGGAACACCATTTTGTCGGGTGAGGTTGTCTCCCGCTTAGCTCCACCACGCTTTGCCCTTACGGGCTTCGCGTGGCGCAGCCGCGAGAAACCGTTAGCACGAAGCAGTGCCCGGCATAGCCCGAAGGGCGACGACGGGCTGAAACGCTGATGTGGTATGTCTATATTCTCCGCAGCATCGATTTTCCCGATCAGGAATACACCGGTCTACCGCCGACCTGAAGCAACGCTTTGCCGCGCACAATGCTGGAAAATCCACCCACACCGCCAAATTCGCTCCGTGGAATTTGCTCTGGTATTGCGCCCTTCCCGATAAGCACAAAGCCCTCGAATTCGAGGCCTATCTGAAATCGCATTCCGGTAGAGCTTCTGCCAGCAAGAGATTGATCCAGCCGACTCAGGATCCAAGCCTTGCCAACCGGAGGAGCGGTTCTGATTCTGGTTAAGATTTAACGACCCAACTCAACTCCAGCAGGCCGCGCTACGGCCCGCTGACGCCTTCCGCCTCACATCTCTACGATCGCCGCCGTCACCCGCTTCACCAGGGGTAGCACCAATAACAGTACGGGGAAAGCGATGACCCAGGAGAGCGCCCAGGCGGATGGCCACATGGCAAGTGCAGCCGTGGTCAGGCCTTGCGCTCGGACGATGCTGATCGCCGAGACGACCGATGTCATCAGCAGCGAGAGGATCAGCGGCATGACGATCATGTGGTAACGTTTGGGAAGTTTGGCTTTGGGCATAGTTGGCTCCGTAAGATGCCGATCGAATAATCGCGCAGCGCCCGACCGGCGGATTGCGCGTTGATTGACGTAAACGCTTACGGAGCTTCAGTCTGAAGCGACGCCGTTTTATGATTGAAAACAGCCTGCCAATCAAGTCCCGCCCCCACCAACCCTCCTTGCCAATTCCTCAAGGAAGAGGAGTTATCCTTCCTGCAGGAAACTCACCGATCCGGTTTCAGGACCCTCCGCCAATGACCAGAGCAAGACGCCGCCGTATCATCCGTACACGACGAACCATGACCGGGCTCGCCCTCGTCGGCTCAATTTCATTTCTGGCCGGCATGACCGATGCGACCGGGCTGCTGCTGACCGGCGATTTCGTCTCGTTCATGACCGGCAATACGACCCGGGCCGCACTCGCCTTGAGCGAGGGTAATCTTTATCACGCGGCGGTGCTGATCTCGGCCATTCTCGTTTTCGTGCTCGGCAATGCAGCCGGAATCGTCATCGCCCATGTCTCCGAGCGCCGCATCTTCGTCGTGCTCGGCTGCGTCGGCCTCGTTCTGGCGCTCGCTTCGGTGATGACGGCTGAGAGTCTGATGCTGGCGCGGTTCTCCATGATTGTTTTCTCCATGGGCATGGTGAATGCCGCCGTCGAACATATCGAAGGCCTGCCGATCGGCCTGACTTATGTCACCGGCGCTCTGTCGCGTTTTGGGCGCGGCATCGGCCGCTGGATCATCGGTGATCGCCGTATCGAATGGACGATCCAGATCGTCCCCTGGGGCGGCATGGTGCTCGGCGCGATCGCCGGTGCTGTCCTGACGCGGCTGACCGGCGCCCATGCCTTGTGGCTGGTCGCCATCTTTGCCATGGCGCTGGCGATTGCCGCCATGTTCATTCCCCGGCCGCTTCAGCGGCGCTTCAACCAGAAGCTCGCGCCGCAGCGCCCGGCCGCTCTCCGCGGCAAATAAGGCATGTCGCGCAAGAATGTCCAGCGGTGCGGCAACGATCTGCGTAAAAGAACGACTAAGGCGCAAGGCGCGAATCTGAAAGACCGCGAGGCGCTTTAGAACCGTCGCATTCCTGTTACCGTCGAATCGGATAGGAAGGGGCCGCCGCCCATCCTCAAGGAGTAGGTCTTGTTCGTCATTTCGAAACTTGTCTGGATTTTTGCGCAGCCGCTGTCGCTGGCATTCCTTCTCGTCTTCTTCACCCTCGTTGCCGGTCTTCTGCGCTGGCGTGCCTTGACTATCCTTGGCGCAAGCGGCGCCGCTTTCATTCTCTTCGTCACCCTCTACACCACCACCGGCAACCTTCTGATGCAGGGTCTTGAGCAGCGTTTCGCGAAACCCGCTGGCGATCCCGATAGCCTGCAATGCATGATCGTGCTGGGCGGCGCGTTTGAAAACGAGGTGAATACGACGCGCCACGGGATCGAATTCAATGGCGGGGCCGACCGCTTCGTCGAAGCCCTGCGGCTCGCGCAGAAGTTTCCGCAGTCGCGCATTCTCGTGTCGGGCGGCGACGGCTCACTCTCAGGCGTCTACGAGGGCGACGCGGCGGCCTCCGAGCGCTTTTTCCCGCTTTTCGGTATCGGCAAGGACCGCCTGATCGAGGAGCGGCAATCGCGCACGACCTTCGAAAACGCCGTCAATACGAGGGAATTCCTGGCGAGCCAGGGGCTTTCCAATTGCCTGCTGATCACCTCGGGCTTCCACATGCCGCGCTCGGTCGGCATTTTCCGCAAGCTCGGAATCGATATCGTTCCCTGGCCGACCGATTACCGCACCGACGGGCAGGTGAGGCCGGGCCTGGATTTTACCCAGCCGAACCTCAATGCCCAGAATATCTCGACGGCGATCCGCGAATGGTACGGCCTGGTCGGCTATTATCTCGCCGGCCGGACGTCGGAGCTCTATCCGGGCTGAGCTACTTCTTGGAGATGGTGACGAATTTCGTGCCGCGCACGCGCGCCGTCACGATGCAGGGATCGCCTTGGGTGCGGTCGCAGAAACGCGGATGCATCTTCATCGCCAGCACCATATTGCCGAAGCGCTGGACGAAATCGTAGCCGTAGATCTGCGCCGTCGCGATCATGAAATAACCGCCTTCGGCAACCTGGAGATAGAAATTATAGGTGCAGCCGTCGTCGTTGCATTGCGGCCCCTTCTGCCCGTCGCAGGTCAGTTGACCCTCATTGACAACGGCGTCGACCAGCCCGTCATTGTTGATGTCCTGCCGGGTGACGAAGCCGTCGGCGAATTCGGCCGCCTTGCACTGTTCCTGGAAATGCTTCTTCTCGTAGATCTCGGGGTCGGAGATCAGCGATTGCTGGGCAAGCGCTGCAACTGGCATGGCGAGCAGCAGGACGATGTTGAGAACGGCGAGCACCAGCGTTTTCACGAGCTTTCCTCTTTTGCACAAAGGCCCCGTAGCCAATGTATGTCGCCCCAAAACTGTGCAGGGTTTTAGAATAACAACATGCATCGAATAAAGACCGATGCTTTATGGCCGCTGCGCCTTGCGCCGCCCTTGCCGCCATGGTTCTTTCCGGAAACTGTTTGCCGGTTCCGGGGTCCGCATGTCCTTGCTCGTCTATCTCGATTATGCCGGCATTGCGCTGTTTGCCGCGACCGGCGCGCTCGCCGCCTCGCGCAAGCAGCTCGATCTGATCGGCTTTCTGTTTTTCGCCATTGTGACGGGAACCGGCGGCGGCACCGTGCGCGACATCGTGCTCGGCCGCGTGCCGGTGTTCTGGGTGCTGAACCCCGCCTATATCCTCGTCTGCTGCATCATGGGCGTCATCGTCTTCTTCACTGCCCACCTGCTAGAATCGCGCTACCGCCTGCTGATCTGGCTGGATGCGATCGGCCTTGCCGCCTATTGCGTGCTCGGCGCCGCCAAGGGACTTGCCGCCACCGGCTCGCCGACAATCGCTATCGTCACCGGCACATTGACGGCGACCTTCGGCGGCATCCTGCGCGATTTGATGGCAAACGAACCTTCGGTGCTGTTGCGGCCGGAAATCTACGTGACCGCGGCTCTTATCGGCGCCGGAGTGTTCACGCTCGCCAATGCGCTGGGAATGCCGCTCTATCTGGCCTCGGGCTGCGGCGTCGTAGCGGCCTTTGCCGTTCGCGGTGGTGCTCTGTGGTTCGGCTGGACCTTTCCGATCTACAAACACCAGCCCGGCCGGCATCCCGACGATGTCATGTGAGGCGGCAGTGTATCAGCCTTGTTTGGCCCGCAGGCGGATCACCACGTCGACATGAGCGATCTCCATGCCTTCAGGCGGCTCCGGCAGATTGCCGATCGTCAGGTTGCTGACGGGAATGTCGAGCACCTCGTTTTCGCCTTCGATGAAGAAATGATGGTGGTCGGAAACATTGGTGTCGAAATAGGTCTTGGCGCTCTCGACGGCGAGAACGCGGATGAGACCGGCTTCGGTGAACTGGTGCAGCGTGTTGTAGACGGTCGCCAGCGAAACCGGCACGCCGGCGGCAACCGCCTCCTCGTGCAGTTCCTCGACGGTCAAATGCCGATCGCCCTTGGCAAACAGGAGATCGCCGAGCGCGACGCGCTGGCGCGTAGGGCGCAAGCCCGCGCCGCGCAGCCTTACCTCTATTGCGATCGGGGATGCACCCGTCATCAAGACCAACTCCGGATATTCCTGCATAAAGCAATCATGTTTCTCCAAGCGGTATAACTTTTGCGCCGGAGCCTTTCAATAGTTCAATGGGGACAAGAGCCTGCTAAACGCCGCAAAAAACGGACTTTAGACGCAAATAGGTCTGGTCGCGGCCCTGGCCTTCCTGTATGCGACCACCAAATAATGGCGTAGGCCTGGTCCGGTACGATGAGTGAAGCTGCCTTGCTTGTGCTTCATTTTCTGAAGAACTTGGACTACACGTTCACATCCATCGGCTTCACGCGGGGGGGAAAAAGAATTTTATGACAACCAGACAGTCCAGCTTCTCGTATGAAGAACTCATCGCTTGCGCCCATGGCGAGCTGTTCGGACCCGGCAATGCGCAGCTGCCGCTGCCACCCATGCTGATGGTTCACCGCATCACGGAAATTTCCGAAACGGGCGGCGCCTTCGACAAGGGCTATCTCAGGGCTGAATACGACGTACGCCCCGACGACTGGTATTTCCCCTGCCATTTCGAAGGCAATCCGATCATGCCGGGCTGCCTTGGCCTCGATGGCATGTGGCAGCTGACCGGCTTCTTTCTGGGCTGGCTCGGCGAGGAAGGTCGCGGCATGGCGCTTTCAACAGGCGAAGTGAAATTCAAGGGCATGGTCCGGCCGCATACGAAGCTGATTGAATACGGTATCGACTTCAAGCGCGTCATGCGCGGTCGCCTCGTGCTCGGCACGGCTGACGGCTGGCTGAAGGCGGACGGTGAGACCATATACCAGGCGGCCGACCTTCGCGTCGGTCTATCGAAAGACAAGTCCGCCTGAAACCGCATTTCGAGCGGCTGACGAAAACAACAAAGGTTTGATCAGATGAGACGGGTAGTTGTCACGGGTCTGGGTATCGTTTCCTCGATCGGGAGCGACGCGGCCGAAGTCACCGAATCCTTGCGGGAGGCAAAGTCGGGTATTTCCTTTTCCAACGATTTTGCCGAACACGGCTTCAAGTGCCAGGTCTGGGGCAGTCCGAAGCTCGGCCCGGCGGAACTTGCGGATCTGGTCGATCGCCGCGCCATGCGCTTCCTGTCGCAGGGCGGCGCCTGGAACCATGTCGCCATGAAGCAGGCGATCGCCGATTCCGGGCTGGAAGAGAAGGAATACGCTCAGAACGAGCGCGCCGGCATCATCATGGGATCCGGCGGCCCGTCGACCCGCACCCTCATCGAGGCGGCCGATATTACCGTCAAGAACAAGAGCCCGAAGCGCATTGGCCCCTTCGCCGTGCCGAAGGCGATGTCTTCGACCGCCTCCGCCACGCTTGCGACCTGGTTCAAGATTCACGGCGTTAACTATTCTATCTCGTCGGCCTGCTCGACCTCTGCGCATTGCATCGGCAACGCAGCCGAAATGATCCAGTGGGGCAAGCAGGACGTGATGTTTGCCGGCGGCCACGAGGATCTCGACTGGACGATGTCCAATCTCTTCGATGCAATGGGCGCCATGTCTTCCAAATATAACGATACGCCGGATACCGCCTCGCGCGCCTATGACGTCAACCGCGACGGTTTCGTCATTGCCGGCGGCGCCGGCGTGCTGGTGTTGGAAGAGCTGGAGCGCGCCAAGGCGCGCGGCGCCAAAATCTATGCCGAAATCGTCGGCTACGGCGCCACCTCCGATGGCTACGACATGGTCGCTCCCTCGGGCGAGGGCGCTGCCCGCTGCATGCGCCAGGCGCTTTCCACCGTCAAAGGTGAGGTCGACTATATCAACACCCATGGCACGTCGACGCCGGTCGGCGACAGCAAGGAAATCGGCGCCATCCGCGAAGTGTTCGGCGCCAAGATCCCGCACATCCAATCGACCAAATCGCTGACGGGCCATTCGCTGGGTGCGGCCGGCGTGCAGGAATCGATCTATTCCCTGCTGATGATGCAGCAAGGCTTCATCGGCGAAAGTGCCCATATCATCGAACTCGATCCCGAATTCGAAGGCGTGCCGATCGTGCGCAAGCGTATCGACAATGCGAAGATCGACACCGCTCTCTCCAACTCCTTCGGCTTCGGCGGGACGAACGCCACGCTCGTCTTCCAGCGCTATAACGGATAATAACATGACTGGAATCATGCAGGGTAAGCGCGGCCTCATCATGGGCGTCGCAAACAACCATTCGATTGCCTGGGGGATTTCAAAAGCTCTCGCCGCACAAGGTGCGGACCTCGCCTTCACCTATCAGGGCGATGCGCTCGGCAAGCGCGTCAGGCCGCTTGCCGCCGAAGTCGGCTCGGATTTCGTGCTGCCTTGCGATGTCGAGGATATTGAATCCGTCGACGCCGTGGTCGACTCGCTCGGCGAGCGCTGGGGCAAGCTCGATTTTATCGTCCACGCCATCGGTTTCTCCGATAAGAACGAGCTGAAGGGCCTCTTCGCCGATACCACGCGTGAGAATTTCAGCCGCACCATGGTCATTTCCTGCTTCTCCTTCACCGAGATCGCCAGGCGTTGCGCTCCGCTGATGGAGGGCAGTGGCGCGATGCTGACTTTGACCTATAACGGCTCGACGCGCGTCATTCCCAATTACAACGTCATGGGCGTCGCCAAGGCAGCGCTCGAGGCTTCGGTGCGCTATCTCGCCGCCGATTACGGCCCGCGCGGCATCCGCGTCAACGCGATTTCCGCCGGCCCGATCCGCACGCTCGCCGGCGCCGGCATCTCTGACGCACGCGCGATCCTCTCGTGGAACCAGCGCAACGCGCCGCTGCGCAAGACCGTGACCATCGATCAGGTCGGCAACTCGGCGCTCTACCTGCTCTCCGACCTCTCCGCCGGCGTCACCGGCGAGATCCACTTCGTCGATGCCGGCTTCAACATCACCTCCATGCCGACGCTGGACACGTTGCGCAAGGCCGACGTGGAATAAACTCATCCTGCTTGAAACAAAAAAGGCCGTGCGCAGGTGATGCGCACGGCCTTTTTGTTTTCGTCAACATGCGCCGGTGCCGGGCCGTCCCGCCTTATTTCTTCGCCCACAACACCTTAAAACGTGCATTGCGGCAGGTTTCGCCGCTTTCCTTGAAGTTCGCTGCCAAAACCGGCTCGTAAGGCAGGCCGCGATTGGCGACGAGCATCAGCCGGCCGCCGCCGCGAAGGGCGGAGGCGGCAGTCTTGATCATCGCCTGGCCGAGCGATGGCTCGGCGGCATGTGCTTCATGGAAGGGCGGGTTCATGATGACGAGATCGTATTTGTCCTTGACCGGCTCGCCCGCCAGATCGTGCCAGAAGAAGCGCACCGGCGCGTCTGGACAGTTCTCCGCCAGGTTACCCCGCGCTGCTTCCAAAGCTGCGTGATTGGCCTCATAGAGGTCAAGGCGGGCCATTCCGCGCGATCTCTGCGCCATCTCGACCGAGAGATAGCCCCATCCGGCGCCGAAATCGGCGACGTCGCCGGTAAAATCCTGCGGCAGGCGCGAGGCGAGAAGTTCCGATCCGGCGTCGATCCGGTCATGCGAGAACATGCCGGCTGCCGCATGGAAGCGATCGTCGACGCGCACCGGCGCCTTTGCCAGTCTGGAAATGACGTCGCCGGCCTCGGCCGGGCGGCCGAACCAGAAGGCGACGCCGTGATATTTCGGCATATGGTCGATGGCGAGGCCGAAAGCTTCCATACGCTTGCGCAAGGGCTGGACGCCGTCTTCCTTGGCGCCGGCGACGACGATGAGCCCACCGGCCCGCGTGCGGGCGATCGCGGCGGCGAGATTGGTCTCGTTCTCGCCCTTGTGCTTGGTGCAAAGCACAAGCGCCGCGTCATAATCCTCGCCCTCGATCTCAGGCGTCGCTTCGATCCGCTGAGCGAGGAGCTGGCGATAGAGCGGCCGGAAGCCCTGGACGGCGCTGAGCGAGGCGGCAAAACCTTCCGGCAGCGCAAAGCCTGCCTCGGCGCCGAGAAAAAGCACACGCTCGCCTTCGCCAGGCGCCTGGATCGTGCCGCTGGCAAAGGGATGGAACAGGGTCTTCAGCGTATCGCGGCTCATGGATCTCGTCTCATTTAGAATAGAAGAAGGGCGCGGAAGAATCCCGCGCCCGGAAAAGCTCTAAAGCTGGCAGACGCGGCTTATTCGGCCGCTTCTTCCTTCTTCTTCTCGTTCGGGATTTCCTGACCGGTGGCCTGATCGACGACCTTCATCGACAGGCGAACCTTGCCGCGTTCATCGAAGCCGAGCAGCTTGACCCAGACCTTGTCGCCTTCCTTGACGACGTCCTGCGTCTTGGCGACGCGCTCGGAAGCCAGCTGCGAGATGTGGACGAGGCCATCGCGGGCGCCGAAGAAGTTGACGAAGGCGCCGAAGTCGGCGGTCTTGACGACAGTGCCTTCATAGATCTGGCCGATTTCAGGCTCGGCGACGATCGAGTGGATCCACTTGCGGGCCGCTTCGATTTCCTTGCCGGAAGAGGAGGCGATCTTGACGGTGCCGTCGTCCTCGATGTTGATCTTCGCGCCGGTCTTTTCGACGATTTCGCGGATGACCTTGCCACCGGAGCCGATGACTTCGCGGATCTTGTCGACCGGGATGTTCATGACTTCGATGCGCGGAGCGAATTCGCCGAGCTGGCCGCGGCTCTCGGTGATGGCCTTGGACATTTCGCCGAGAATGTGGGCGCGACCGCCCTTGGCCTGGGCGAGAGCGACCTTCATGATCTCTTCGGTGATACCGGCGATCTTGATGTCCATCTGCAGCGAGGTAATGCCGTCGGCCGTGCCTGCGACCTTAAAGTCCATGTCGCCGAGATGATCCTCGTCACCGAGGATGTCCGAGAGGACGGCGAAGCGGTCGCCTTCCAGGATCAGGCCCATGGCGATGCCGGCAACCGGCTTTGCCAGCGGAACGCCGGCATCCATCAGCGCCAGCGACGTGCCGCAGACGGTTGCCATCGACGACGAGCCGTTGGATTCGGTGATTTCGGAAACGACGCGCAGCGTGTAGGGGAACTGCTCCGCCGACGGCAGCATGGGATGGATGGCGCGCCATGCGAGCTTGCCATGGCCGATTTCGCGGCGGCCCGGAGAACCCATGCGGCCGGTCTCGCCGACCGAGTAGGGCGGGAAGTTGTAGTGCAGCATGAAGTTTTCCTTGTACATGCCCGTCAAGGAATCGACATACTGCTCGTCTTCGCCGGTGCCGAGCGTGGCGACGACGATGGCCTGGGTTTCACCGCGGGTGAAGAGGGCCGAGCCGTGCGTGCGCGGCAGTAGACCGACTTCGGCAACGATCGGACGAACGGTCTCGAGGTCGCGGCCGTCGATGCGGCTCTTGGTGTCGAGGATGTTCCAGCGCACGATCTTGGCCTGCAGGTGCTTGAAGATCGCGCCGATTTCCTCGGCGGTGTACCGGGCTTCGCCTTCCTCGGGAAGGAAATGCGCCTTTACCTTGGCCTTGACGGCGTCGACGGCGGCGTAGCGGTCGGCCTTCTGGGTGATCTTGTAGGCTTCTCGCAGTTCGGTTTCGGCAAGCCCAAGCATTTCGCTTTCGAGCGCGGCATAATCTTCCGGCTGGAAGTCGCGCGGTTCCTTGGCGGCAACTTCGGCGAGCTTGATAATCGCGTCGAGAACCGGTTGGAAGCCCTTGTGGCCGAACATGACGGCGCCGAGCATGACGTCTTCAGGCAGTTCCTTGGCTTCGGATTCAACCATCAGCACGGCGTCATAGGTGCCGGCGACGATCAGGTCGAGGCTCGATTCGTCCATCTCGTCGAGATGGGGGTTGAGAACGTATTCGCCATTGATGTAGCCGACACGCGCGCCGCCGACCGGACCCATGAAGGGCACGCCGGAGAGCGTCAGCGCCGCCGAAGTGGCGACCATCGACAGCACGTCCGGATCGTTTTCAAGGTCGTGCTGGATGACGGTGACGACGACCTGCGTGTCGTTCTTGTAGCCTTCCGGGAAGAGCGGGCGGATCGGGCGGTCGATGAGGCGGGAAACGAGCGTTTCGTTTTCGCTCGGACGTCCTTCGCGCTTGAAATAGCCGCCGGGAATCTTGCCGGCTGCGTAGGTCTTTTCCTGGTAGTTGACGGTTAGCGGAAAGAAGTCCTGGCCGGGCTTCGGCGCCTTGGCCGAGACGACGGTGGCGAGAACGACGGTCTCACCGTAGGTGGCGAGAACTGCGCCGTCCGCCTGACGGGCGATCTTGCCGGTTTCGAGCTTCAGCGGGCGGCCGGCCCACTCGATTTCCACGCTGTGTGTATCAAACATATCTTGTCCTTCAATGCGGGAGCACGCGCCATCGCCGATATCGGGCGCAGCGCACAGTCGACCGCAATCAATGTGACGTATCACGGGCAAGACAACGGGAGGCTTTTCACCAGCAGTTTCCCGAACGGAGAGTTCCTGGGAAACTTAGGCCAAAGCCTTGGAGAGCTTTGGCCGAAAGCATCCGGCAATCCTGCCCCATGACAGGTCAACGGTTGGTTTGGCAGAACCGGCCCATCCGGGTCTGCCGGTCGTTCCACCGCTTGAGATAGGGCGCGGGCGGAACATTTCATCAGGACCATTGTCCCGAAACGGATCCGGCGGACGCTCAAAAGCGCCCGCCGGACAGTTTTAGCGGCGGATACCCAGGCTGTTGATCAGCTTGGAATAGCGGCCTTCATCCTTCTTCTTGAGATAGTCAAGAAGCGAGCGGCGGCTCGAAACCATCGTCAGCAGACCACGGCGGGAATGGTTATCCTTCTTGTGGTCCTTGAAGTGTTCGGTCAGGTTGTTGATGCGTTCGGTCAGGATCGCGACCTGGACTTCCGGGGAACCGGTATCGCCTTCGGCAGTCGCATATTCCTTGATCAGCGCAGCCTTGCGCTCAGCAGTGATCGACATCGGATGTTCCTTTCTATGAGAGGAGAAGAAGTCGCCAAAAGCCGGGATGCCGTCCAGCTTTGGCCGTGAATGCGAGCAGGCGGACCTGACGCTGGCGCTGCCTATAAACCAAATATGCAGCGATGGAAAGAGGGGACTCCCGCAGCGGCTTTCAACGGCCGGCCATGGCGTCCCGGATCATTGCATCATAACCGCCGGGATCCTGCAGCATGGCGAAATGGCTGGCATCCTTGAGGATGACAAGTTTTGCGCCTGGGATCTCCTTTGCCATCATCTCCGTATGGTCGAGCTTGACGGCCTCGTCATGGTCGCCGATGGCAAGCGTGACGGGTACGGTGATCTTCCCAAGGTCAGCCGCCGTCCAGTTCGGCTGCGTCTCCCACATCCGGGAGATCTGCGCGACGAAGGCGTCATATTCGTTCGGCGTCGGCGACAGCTTCCTATACTGCTCCCCGGCGACATTGATGTATTCGTTGAAGGTCTTGTTGTTCATGACATCGTCCTTGACGCCATCTGTCGTGACATTCGCTGCCTGGGCAATGACCCGCGTGAGCTTTTCCGGATGTTTCATCGCCATGTCGATGCCGATGATGCCGCCGTCCGACCATCCCACCAGCGTCACCTTGTCGATCTTCAGATAATCGAGAAGGGCTGCATAATCGGATGTCATCAGATCATAGCCAAAGGGCTGCTGGCTGCGCGTCGAGCGGCCGTGACCGCGGCTGTCGGCAACGATGACCAGATGATCCCTCGCGAATTCGGCGACCTGGCGACCCCAGACATCGGCATTTCCAAGGCCGCCATGGATGAAGAGGATCGGGTCGCCCTCACCATATTCGGCGTAATACATCTTGATGTCGTTGACATCGGCCATGCCACCGATCTTCGGCGCGGGCATCGAAGGAAAGGCCGGAAGCTCGGCCCAGCGTTCGGCGGCTTGGGCGCCGGCAAGGATCAGGAACAACGAAAAGAACGTCAGTATTCCGGTAATTCTGCGCATGATTTCCCCTCGGGCCGCCATGGCCCCGGGGGAAACATATTGCATCGTCAACGGCTGGCAATTGCCAGAGCAGTCACAAATCGGACGGGCTCAGGCAAAAACGCGCTTGGGACGAAATTCGCCCTGGCCGATCTCGCCGATCGCGATCAGCTTGCCGCGCGCCGTCGCATAGGCTTCGCTCTCGGCAATCGGCGCATCCCGGCCGCGTACCAGGATCGGATTACCCATCTTCAGCCTGTGCGCCTGGTCGTCGTTGATGACGAGATGGGGCAGCGCCGAAAGCGCCTCGCAGGTGTCGATCAGCAGCGCGTCGAGGGCGGCGAGCCGCTCGTCCATGTCCTCGATCGCTTCCAGCGCCACCAGGTCGGCGAGCGGCACCATGGCGTCCTCCGCGAAGGGCGCGACGAAGGTGCGCCGCAGGCCGGATATGTGACCGTAGCAGCCGAGCTCGCGGCCGAAATCGCGAGCGAGCGCCCGCACATACGTGCCCTTGCCGCATTCCACTTCGAAATGGGCGGTATTGGCGTCAGGGCAGGCAAGCAGGGTCAGCCGAAAGATCTCCACTTCCCGCGACGGGATCTCGACGGCTTCACCGTCGCGCGCCAGGTCATAGGCGCGTTCTCCCGCTATCTTGATCGCGGAAAACTGCGGCGGCACCTGGCTGATGGTGCCGATATATTTCGGCAGGATATCGCGGATATGCTGTTCGCTTGGCCGCTTGTCCGAGCTCTGAGTGACCTCGCCTTCGAGATCGTCCGTGGAGCGCTCCTCGCCCCAGCTGACGGTGAATTCGTAGATTTTGCGGCCGTCCATCACATAGGGAACGGTCTTGGTCGCATCGCCGAGCGCGATCGGCAGCATGCCGGAGGCGAGCGGATCGAGCGTGCCGGCATGGCCGGCCTTCTGCGCCTTGTAGAGCCACTTGATCTTGGAAACGGCTTCCGTCGAGCCGAAATCCACCGGCTTGTCTAGGATCAGCCAGCCGGAAATCGGTCGGCCCTTGGGTTTGCGTGGTTTGGACATCAGTCTCTTCTGTTATTGTTCGTCGTTGTCGCCGTCGAGGTCTCGGCTCACCTCTGGCGAACGCAGCAGCTCGTCGATCTTCTTGTAATTGTCGAAACTGGTATCGTCCCGGAAGCGTACCTCCGGCATGTATTTCATCTGCCGGAGCTGCGGTCCGAGCCGGCCGCGGATGAATTTCGCATGGCGGTTCAAAGCCTCGATGACGATGCTGTGGTCGGAAACGCCGAGCGGCGTCACGTAAGCCGTGGCGATCTTGAGATCAGGCGACATGCGCACTTCGGAGATCGAAATCACCGTCGCCTCGATGATGTCGTCGCGCACTTCGCCGCGCTGCAGCACCTGAGTGATTGCGGCGCGGACCTGTTCGCCAACGCGCAGCATGCGCTGCGAAGGCGCGGAAGATGTTGGTCTGGTCATTGTTATCTCTGTTTGCCGATGCGGCTGGGAATCGAACCCGTCAAAGGAGAGCGTCCATGACTCTTTTGGCCGAAAAGGTCAAGCCGGCAGATAGAAAAGCCACCCGCCGGATAGCGGATGGCTTTGAAAAGCTGCTGTGACGCCGAGGATTAGAGCGTCCGCGTGATATGTTCGACGCGGAAGCACTCGATGACGTCGCCGACGCGCATGTCTTCATAGTTTTCAAAGGCCATGCCGCACTCCTGGCCCATCGGCACTTCGGAGACTTCGTCCTTGAAGCGCTTGAGGGTCTTGAGCTTGCCTTCGTGAACGACGACGTCGTCGCGGATGAGGCGTACACCGGCCCCGCGCTCGACCTTGCCTTCGACGACACGGCAGCCTGCGACCTTGCCGACCTTGGTGATGTTGAACACTTCCAGGATCTCGGCATTGCCGATGAAGGTCTCGCGCCGTTCCGGAGACAGGAGGCCCGACATCGCTGCCTTCACGTCATCCACGAGGTCGTAGATGATGTTGTAGTAGCGGATCTCGATGCCCTGACGCTCGGCGAACTGGCGCGCCTGCGCATTGGCGCGAACGTTGAAGCCGATAATGGCCGCGTTCGAGGCTTCGGCGAGCGAAATATCCGACTCGGTGATGCCGCCTGCGCCCGAATGGACGATGCGGGCACGCACCTCGTCGGTGCCGAGCTTTTCCAGTGCGCCGGCGATCGCTTCGATCGAACCCTGCACGTCGCCCTTGATGACAAGCGGGAATTCCTTGATTCCGGTGCTCTGCATCTGCGTCATCATCTGTTCCAGCGAACCGCGCTGTCCCGACTGGCGGGCAGCCGCCTTGTCGCGGGCAAGACGCTGGCGGTATTCCGAGATTTCGCGGGCGCGGCTCTCGCTCTCGACCACTGCGAACTTGTCACCCGCCTGCGGCGTGCCGGAAAGGCCGAGCACTTCCACGGGCATCGCCGGCGGCGCTTCCTTCATATGGTCGCCCTTGTCGTTGACGAGGGCGCGCACGCGGCCCCAGACGTCGCCTGCGACGATGATCTGGCCCGGCTTCAGCGTACCGTTCTGAACGAGAACCGTGGCAACCGAGCCGCGGCCGCGATCGAGCTGGGCTTCGATGACGGTACCTTCGGCAGTGCGGTTCGGATTGGCCTTGAGGTCGAGGATTTCCGCCTGCAGCAGAACTGCTTCGAGCAGCTTGTCAAGGTTCTTGCCTGTTTTGGCCGAGACTTCGACGTCAAGCGTTTCACCGCCCATCGATTCCACGAAGACTTCGTGTTGCAGAAGCTGGTTGCGCACCTTCTGCGGATCGGCTTCGTGCTTGTCGATCTTGTTGATCGCCACGATGATCGGAACACCGGCCGCCTTGGCGTGATTGATCGATTCGATTGTCTGCGGCATGACGCTGTCGTCAGCTGCCACGACCAGAATCGCGATGTCGGTCGCCTGCGCGCCGCGGGCGCGCATCGCCGTGAAGGCGGCGTGGCCGGGGGTGTCGATGAAGGTGATCTTCTGGCCGTTCTGCTCCACCTGATAGGCGCCGATATGCTGCGTGATACCGCCGGCTTCGCCGGCAACCACGTTGGCATGGCGGATGGCGTCGAGCAGCGAGGTCTTGCCGTGGTCGACGTGGCCCATGATGGTGACCACGGGCGGACGCGAAACGCGATCGCCTTCGACGTCGGCGATGTCAAAGATGCCGAGTTCGACGTCGGATTCAGAGACACGCTTGACGGTATGGCCGAATTCGCCGGCGATGAGTTCGGCGAGGTCGGCATCGATGACATCGCCCGGCTTCATCATCTGGCCTTCCTTCATCAGGAACTTGATGACGTCGACGGCGCGTTCGGACATGCGCTGCGACAGCTCCTGAATGGTGATGGTCTCAGGCAGGACCACTTCGCGGGAGATCTTCTCGCGAGTTTCCTGCATCTGACTGCGGCGGAACTTTTCCTGCCGGCGGCGCATCGCCGAGAGCGAGCGGCCCCGGGCATTGTCGTCTCCGTCAACGTCGGCCGTGGTGATCGTCAGCTTGCCGCGGCGGCGCTCCTCATCCGTCTTCGGACGGGTGGTGACGGGCTTTGCGGGTTCCGGGCGAATGACGCGGCCACGGGCCGGACCGCCGCGTGCAGCACCGCGATCATCGTCGTCGCCGTCGTCGCGACGGCCGCGGACACCAGCCGGTGCCGTAGCGCCGGGCGCCGGGCGGGCGGCAGCCGGTGCTCCGGCGCCATCGGGCCGGCGCGCAGCCGGCGCCGGCGATGCCGGCCTGGGAGCGTTCGGACGGGATTCGGCGACGGCAGGAGCCTGTGCAGCGGCTGCCGGTTCGGCGGCAGCGGACGCCTCTGCCTGGCGGACAGCCTCTTCGGCTGCCCTGCGGGCGGCCTCTTCGGCTTCGGCTGCCTTGCGGATCACCTCTTCGGCGGCACGGCGCTTTTCTTCCTCGGCACGGCGGATCGCATCCTGGGCGTCACGCGCCTGGGATTCGGCCAGCGCACGGCGGCGCGCATCCATCTCTTCCGGCGACAGATGGTTCAGAACCACCGGGCGCGGACGATCGTTCGGACGCGACGGCTGATAGGACTGCTGCGGACGCTGGTTGGTCTGGTTACTGCCCGGCTGATGAATCCTCGGCGCCGGCGTCGACTGCTGCGGACGCGCCTGAGCAGGTGCCGGCGCTGGTTCGGCTGCGCGAACCGGGGCTGCGGGGGCAGCGGGCGTGATCGGCTTTTCGTCTTCCGGGCGCATCGGGCGCCGCTTGCGGGTCTCGACCACGACCGCTTTGCTGCGACCCCGACCCATATCCTGGCGAACGGTGCCCTGGCTCATCCCCGATGGTTTCAGGGTAAGCGTCTTCTTGCCCGTTACGCTGATTGTCTTGTCGTCGTTACTATCGGTCATTCGTTCCCGTTCCTTCGGACAGGGAGCGATGACTAGATCAGACCCTGTCGTTCAAATACTGTCGATCAATGAGAATGAGACCGGCCGATGCCGGTGACCGCCTCATTGTTTTTGCCGGCCAGCGCCGCCCGCTGCCCGGGACTGACCGCCAATACGGTACTGTTCGAGCATCTTTGCGCGCTTCACTACACCCTCACCCGCCTGCCCTGCAAGCACTGCGGCATGGATAAAAGCATTCTGGCCCATCAGGCCCTCCATTTCGCTCTCCGAGAAGAAACGGTAGGAAGGTATCTCCTCCTCGGTCTCCATTCCGAGGTGCCAGGCCTTGCGGGCCTGGTCGATTTTTCGCACTCCGTCATCCGCTGCGTCAGTCGCGTGGAACACCGCAAGGGCCGCTCCACTTCTGACCGCGGCATCCACTTTCGAGGCGCCGCTGACGAACTGGCCGGCTTTGCGCGCCATGTTCATCATCTGCATTAATTGCGCCGCCAGCAGCCGGTCGACGCTCGCGCCGAGATCGTCCGCGGCCTTCGCATCGCTCTTCAATGCGCGGGCGAATAGTTTTTTCGCCACCGCCTTGTCGACCAGCGACCGGTCGGCTTTCACCCAGCAGCCGCGTCCCGGAAGCTCGCGCTTCAGGTCGGCGACAACGGTTCCATCGGGAGCCGCTACGAAGCGGATCAGATCTTCCGGCGATCCGCTTTCGCGCGTCACGATGCACATGCGTCCGTTCACGTCATACCCTGCAAGATCGTCGTCCTCAGGAAGAGCGTTCGGCTCATGCGCGGTCATCATGCTTCCTGTTCGGCTTCGGTGACCTCTTCTTCGGTCGCGTTCGCCAGGTCCTCTTCGGTAATCCAGCCGGCCGCTAGACGCGCTTGCACGATCATCTGCTCGGCTTCGACACGCGAGACGTCGAACTTCGAGAACAGGCCTTCGAACTTCTTCGTTTCGCCGTTCTTGCGTTCCGTCCAGCCGACGAGGTCATCGGCAGCGCAGCCGGCGAAGTCCTCGATCGTCTTGATGCCGTCCTCGCCGAGCGCCACCATCATCTGGGCAGTCATGCCGTCGATCTGGCGCAACTCGTCCTGAACGCCGAGCGCCTTGCGCTTCTCGTCCATCTCGGCTTCGAGACGCTCGAGGAATTCGCGGGCGCGCTGCTGGATTTCCTGCGCCGTCTCTTCGTCGAAACCGTCAATCGAGGAGATTTCGTCGAGATCGACATAGGCAAGTTCCTCGACGGCGGCAAAGCCTTCAGATGCCAGAACCTGGCCGACCATTTCGTCGACATCGAGCGAATCCATGAACAGGTTGGTGCGCTCGTTGAATTCCTTCTGACGGCGTTCCGATTCCTCGGCCTCCGTCATGATGTCGATATCCCAGCCGGTCAGCTGCGAGGCGAGGCGGACGTTCTGGCCGCGGCGGCCGATTGCAAGCGACAGCTGCTCGTCGGGAACAACGACTTCGATGCGCTCAGCGTCCTCGTCGAGAACGACCTTGGCGACTTCCGCCGGCTGCAGGGCGTTGACCACGAAGGTCGCCGGGTCCTGGCTCCACGGGATGATGTCGATCTTCTCGCCCTGCAGTTCGCCGACGACGGCCTGAACGCGCGAGCCGCGCATACCGACGCAGGCGCCGACCGGATCGATCGAACTGTCGTTCGAGATCACCGCGATCTTGGCGCGCGAACCCGGATCGCGGGCGACCGACTTCACCTGGATGATGCCGTCGTAAATCTCAGGCACTTCCATGGTGAAGAGCTTCACCATGAACTGCGGGTGCGTGCGCGACAGGAAAATCTGCGGGCCGCGTTGCTCGCGACGCACATCATATACGTATGCACGGACGCGATCGCCATAGCGCACGTTCTCGCGCGGGATCATTTCATCGCGGCGGATGATGCCTTCACCGCGGCCGAGATCGACGATGACATTGCCGTATTCGACGCGCTTGACGGTGCCGTTGACGATTTCGCCGACGCGATCCTTGAATTCGTCGAACTGACGGTCGCGCTCGGCCTCACGCACCTTCTGCACGATCACCTGCTTGGCGGACTGTGCGGCGATGCGGCCGAAATCCATTGGCGGCAGCGGGTCGGCGATGAAATCGCCGAGGGCTGCGTCCGGATTGCGGTCGCGGGCAAGCTCCAGCGGGATCTGCGTCGAATAATCCTCGGCCTTGTCGACGACTTCGAGCAGACGCTGCAGACGGATTTCACCGGTCTTCGGATTGATGTCGGCCCGGATGTTGGACTCGGTGCCGTAACGGGAGCGCGCCGCCTTCTGGATGGCATCGGCCATTGCGGCAAGCACGATCTCCCGGTCGATGACTTTTTCGCGCGCCACTGCATCTGCGATCTGCAGAAGTTCGAGCCGGTTCGCACTGACTGCCATTGTTTTGTTTCTCCGTCTTTACTCCAGGGTTCCCGTCCCTGCAGCGGTCTATTGATCGGTTATTCCTGGTCGTCTGCTTCGTTCTGGTTCGCGGCCTGCGCTTTCGCCAGCTTGTCGGCGCGCAATGCATCGCGGATCAGATCGTCGGTGAGAATGAGCTTCGCATCGCTAAGCGCCGTGAAGGGGATGGTGACGTTCAGCTCTTCTCCATAGGCAACCTGGTCACGCTCCAGCGTGAATCCATCAGCGTCGGCTTCGACGATCTTGCCGCGGAAGCGCTTGCGGTTGCCGATCATGATCGACGTCTCGCATTTCACTAGGTGACCTTGCCAGCGGACAAAATCGGATTTCCGCACCATCGGACGGTCGATGCCGGGCGAGGACACCTCAAGATGATACTCTTTATCGATTGGATCTTCCACATCGAGGACCGGAGAAATCGCCATCGAGACCTCTTCGCAGTCCTGAACCGTCATCGTGCCGTCATTGCGCTCGGCCATGACCTGCATCGTCATGCCGTTCTGGTTCAGCATGCGCACACGGATGAGCCGGAATCCCATGCCGACAAGCACGGGTTCGATGATATCGGCAAGACGCTGGTCGAGCCCGGTTTCGGTAATCAGTCGCGGCTCAAGTTCGTTGTCTGCGTTTGTCATGTCCGACAAGCGGTGCGCTCCTCGCAATTTCCTGCTGTCCAGGCGATCGCGCTAATAAAAAAGAGCGGGTCCTTGCGGCCCACTCTTCATCAAGCGATCAAGAATTTGAGAGCCATATAGTCGGGTTTTTCCGAAATTGCAAGGTCTGCGACCAATTCCGCCGATTCATGCCGGGCGAGGGGAAGGCCTATGGCCAGCGATCATCTTCCGCATATATTGCCGTTGGCGCACAATAACAAAAGCGGGAGACATCGTGGGCTATACCTCGTCGACACTGGCGCCCTTGCGGCACGATACCTACCGCACCATCTGGTTCGCCAGCCTTTCCTCGAATTTCGGCGGCCTGATCCAGGCGGTGGGTGCTGCATGGATGATGACGACGATCACCACCTCTGAGGATATGGTCGCGCTGGTGCAGACCTCGACGGCGCTGCCGATCATGCTGTTTTCGCTGATATCGGGGGCGTTGGCCGATAATTTTGATCGCCGCCGGGTCATGCTGACGGCCCAGTGCATGATGCTGACGGTTTCGGCCTCGCTGACGGCCACCGCCCTTCTCGGCTGGGTCACCCCCTGGCTGCTGCTGTTCTTCACCTTTCTGATCGGCTGCGGCACTGCGCTCAACAATCCCTCATGGCAGGCCTCAGTCGGCGATATGGTGCCGCGGACCGATCTGCCGGGCGCGGTCACGCTGAACAGTATGGGCTTCAACATCACCCGCAGCGTCGGCCCGGCGATCGGCGGCGTCATCGTGGCGGCAGCCGGCGCGGCCGCGGCCTTCGCGGTGAACACCGTGAGTTATTTTCCTTTGATCTATGCCCTGCTGCGCTGGCGGCCGAATATGCCAGTCTCGACCCTGCCGCGCGAAGCGCTGGGCAGCGCTGTCTTCGCGGGCCTGCGTTATGTCTCCATGTCGCCCAATCTCGAAAAGGTTCTCGCCAGGGGCCTGATCTTCGGCATCGGCGCCAGTTCCATCCTGGCGCTGCTGCCGGTCGTGGCGCTCGATCTCGTTGCCGGCGGCCCGCTGACCTATGGCTTCATGCTTGGCGCCTTCGGCGTCGGCGCGATCGGCGGCGCTGTTCTGAATGCGAGGCTTCGCCAGATGCTGTCCAGCGAGACGATCATCCGGCTGGCCTTCGCCGGCTTTGCGCTGAGCGCCGTCATCGCCGCCGTCAGTCCGAGCGCCGTCCTGACCTCCGCCGGGCTGCTCGTCTCGGGCGCCTGCTGGGTCTCGGCGCTGTCGCTTTTCAACACCATCGTCCAGCTGTCGACGCCGCGCTGGGTGGTGGGCCGGGCGCTGTCGCTCTACCAGACCGTCACCTTCGGCGGCATTGCCGGCGGCAGCTGGCTTTGGGGTGTCGCCGCTGATCGCTATGGCGTCGCCGATGCGCTGCTGATGTCATCAGTGGTCATGCTGCTCGGCGTTGCGATCGGCCTGCGTTTTTCAATGCCAGCCTTCGCTTCGCTCAATCTCGATCCCTTGAACCGCTTCACCGCGCCGGCGCTCAGCCTCGACATCACGCCGCGTAGCGGCCCGATCGTCATCCAGGTCGATTACGAGATTGCCGACGACGATCTTGCGGAATTCATGGTGCTGATGGGTGAGCGCCGCCGCATCCGAATCCGCGACGGCGCCCGCAACTGGGCGCTGATGCGCGATCTCGAAAATCCCGGGCTATGGACGGAGACCTACCATACGCCGACCTGGGTCGAATACATAAGACACAACCAACGGCGCACGCAGGCCGATGCCGAAAACATCGACAGGCTGCGCGCGCTCCACCGCGGCGAAGGTCCGCCCCATGTTCACCGAATGATCGAGCGCCAGGCGATCCCGCCAGGCGACGATGTCTTCCATAAGGCGCCGATCGATCTGCATCATTGAGAGAGTCATGCACAGTTTCAGGCTTGCCCGCTTATCCGATCTTGCTGCCATCGTACGGCTTCTGGCCGACGATGATCTCGGCGGCGCCAGGGAAATCGTCTCCGATCCCGTCGATGCACGTTATCTCTCGGCCTTCGCCGCGATCGAGGCGGATGCCAACCAGCTGCTGGCTGTCGCGACCGATGCGGCCGACCAGGTCGTCGGCTGCCTGCATCTGAGCTTTCTTCCCGGCCTCTCCCGGACCGGCATGTGGCGCGGTCAGATCGAAAGCGTGCGCATCGCAAGAGAGTGTCGCGGATCGGGCCTCGGCGCACAGTTCATCGAGTGGGCGCTTGCCCAAAGTATCGAGCGCGGCTGCGGCCTCGTGCAGCTGACATCCGACAAGACGCGGAAAGACTCGATCCGCTTCTACGAGAAGCTCGGTTTCGTCGCCAGCCACGAAGGGCTGAAGCGCAACCTCTGAGGCCGGCTATTTCAGCTTGCCCTTCATTGCGGCTTCGGGAAAGCAGGTCGGCTTCATGCCGTTCTTCGCCTGCCATTGGCCGATCGAGCGCCGCGTCTTGTAGCCGGGCAATCCGTCGGAACCGCCGACGTCATAGCCCTGCCGCTCCAGCGCCTTCTGCATGGCGGCGACGTCCGAACGCAGCATCTTGCCGACATCGCCCCACCTGCCTTCGAAGGCGCCGCCGTCAGAGCCGATCCGGTCCGCGAGATTGCCGATATAAAGCGCATAGAGATCTGAGTTGTTGTACTCCTTGATGATGTAGAAATTCGGCGTGACGATGAATTCCGGCCCGTCGCGGCCGGCCGGAACCAGCATCATGCCTTGAGCCTTCATCTCACCTGCGGGAAAGGCCTTGCCGGAGACGCGCTCGATCCCGAGCGAGGCCCAGTGAGAAAGCGGCTTTGCGAGATCAGGTCCCTCCTGCGCGCAGGAGACCGCATGGGGTATCGACACTTCGAAGCCCCAGTCACGATCGCGCTCCCAGCCCTTCTTGACCAGATAATTCGCAATCGAAGCGAGCGTATCCGGCACCGAGGTCCAGATGTTGCGGTGGCCGTCGCCGTCGAAATCCACCGCATATTTCAGATAGCTTGTCGGCATGAATTGCGGCTGGCCGAGCGCGCCCGCCCAAGAGCTCTTGAACTCGGCCGGCGTCACGTCGCCTCCGTCGAGAATATGGAGTGCTGCCACCAGCTCCGTCCGGAACATCTCCTTGCGCGTCGACATGAAGGCCTTGGTCGCCAGCACTTCGATCGCTGAATTCGGGATTTTCGCGGCTCCGAAGCCCGTCTCGCGGCCCCATATGGCAAGCACGATCGGCCCCGGCACGCCATAGGTCTTCTCGATCCGCTTCAGCGTCGAGCTATATTGTGCGGCAAAGCCGCGCCCCGTTAAGGCGAGCTTCTTCAGCTGGTCCTCGTTGAAATAGGGACCGGGCGAGGAAAATTCCGCCTGCGTCTGCTTCTGCTCCTTCGGCGGTGGAAAGCCGGGCGGGGCGAGATCGGGCAGATTCCAGTTCAGCGTGATGTCGGAGAAGGCCGCCCTGAAGGTCTTCTCGGAGACACCGCCCGCCTTCGCCTCGGGCCAGAGGTCGCTCTGCACCCATTGTTCGAATTGCGCCTCGACATCGGCTTTCGAAGGGGCTGCGTGGGAGGGGAGGGGGAGGAAAGCGGCAGTTACGGCGAGCGCGACTATTCGCAGCATATGCAATCCCCTCATATCACTGTCCGCGCCCGCAGCGCCGCCGCAAGCGTGCCCTCATCGAGATAATCGAGTTCACCGCCAACCGGCACGCCGTGCGCCAGCCGTGTGATCTTCACATCGAGCCCCTGCAGCTGATCGGTGATGTAATGCGCCGTCGTCTGTCCCTCGACGGTGGCATTGACGGCGATGATCAGTTCGCGGATGCCGCCTTCGCCGATCCGGTCGATCAGCCCACGGATATTGAGATCGTCGGGCCCGACCCCGTCGAGCGGCGACAGCGTGCCGCCGAGCACGTGATAGGCGGCGTTCATCGCGGCTGCCCGCTCCAGCGCCCAGAGATCCGAAACGTCCTCGACGACGATGATGACGGATTGATCGCGCTGCGTGTCGGTGCAGACGGTGCAGGGATCGACGGTGTCGACATTGCCGCAGCGCGAGCAGATCTTCACCTTGTCATAGGCTTCGCCCATCGCATTCGACAGCGGGCCGAGCAGCTGGTCCTTCTTCTTGATCAGATGCAAAGCCGCCCGGCGGGCCGAGCGCGGCCCGAGGCCCGGCACCTTCGCCAGAAGCTGGATGAGTTTTTCGATTTCGGGGCCGGTGACTCGTTTTGCCATGCGCCGTTCTTAACTGATATGGAACGAAAACGGAATCGCGGAAGGATCGGCTGCCCTATGAAAATCCTGGCACTGTGTATCGGCAATCCGGAAAGGCTGCCTGGCAAGAGCTACAAAACCGGCATCTTCAAGCGGGCCGTCAATGGTGCGGTGGTGATAGATGCCCAGGGGCTGGTCGGCGATGCGATCTGCAATCGCAAGCATCATGGCGGCGTTGATCAGGCGGTTTATGTCGAGGGATCGCTGACGCTCGACTGGTGGGCCAGCGAACTCGGCCGGCCGTACGAGCCCGGCACTTTCGGCGAAAACATGGTGATCTCAGGCCTTGACAATCGCGATGTCTGCGTCGGCGACCGGTTCATATCAGGCGATCTCATCCTCGAAGCCACAGCGTGCCGCATCCCCTGCGCGACCTTCGCCGCCAGGATGTCCGATCCGAAATTCGTCAAACGATACACCGTGGCCGCCCGTCCCGGCATCTATTGCCGCGTCATCCGCGGCGGAGTGGCCGAGGTCGGAACGCCGATCGAATACCAGGCTTTTCCTGGAGGCAAGGTGACGATGCCGGAACTGATGGAAACTTTCGGCCGACGGCTTTCGGAGCCAGACCGGACGCGATATCTCGCTGCTCCTATTCACTATAAGCTGCGGGCAATCCTGGAAGCTCCGCGCTAAGGCTGGCTGAGAATACCAGATCGCCTGCCTGCTATTAAAACGGCAGCTTGAAGCCGGGCGGGATCGGCAGACCGGCAGTGAGCGCCTTGGTCTTTTCGGCGGCGAGCGCCTCGGCCTTGTCCTTGGCGTCCTTGTGGGCGGCGACGATGAGATCCTCGAGGATCTCGACATCGTCTTCCTTGAAGAGCGACGGGTCGATCTTCAGGCTCTTGAGTTCGCCCTTGCCAGAAATGACGACGGTGACGAGGCCGCCGCCGGCCTTGCCTTCAGCCGTGAGCTCGGCGATCTCCGCCTGCATCTGCTCCATCTTGGCTTGCATTTCCTTGACTTTGCCCATCATGCCCATGATGTCGCGCATCTTCTCGCTCCTTCTTGAAACGTCAGAATTCTATGTCGTCGCCAGGCAGGATGTCACCTTCCTCTGATTCGGCGGCGGCCGGCGGCTTCGCCTCGCCTTCCTCTTCCGGCTCGGGCGCCCGCACGCGCACGTCGATGATTTTCGCACCCGGAAAATGCGCCAGGATCGCCGCCACGTCGGGATCCTGGCGGGCGTCGATGACCTGCTGTTCACGGGTCCTCGCCTCTGCTTCCACCATCGTCGGCCCGCCTTCCTCGCGGCTGGTGCTGACGATCCAGTGGATCCCAGTCCATTCCTTGAGTTTGACGGCGAGCTCGTTGAGCAGCGTGTTCGGGGCGCCTTCGGTAAGGTTGACATCAAGCCGCCCGGTCTCAAGGCGCACCGGCCGCACGAAGTTGCGTACCAGCGCCTTCAGCTTGACATCGCGCTTTTCGCTGGCGAGGTCGACGATATCGCCGATGGAATTGATAGAGACGAGCGGCTTCGCAGCCTCTGCGGCCTTGGCCTCGGTGCGGCCGATCGTCTGCGGCTCCGGATTGGGCACGGCGCGCAGCATCGCGGTCGGTCCCGAGGGCTGCGGTCGTGGTGTCGGCTCCGGCGCGCGTGCCGCGACACTGCTCTGATAGGGAACCCGCGTGCCATTGCCGCCGCCACTGCCGGAGGGCGAGGAGGGCCGCTGGCCGGCATTGTCGCCAGAAAATTCGGCAAGCCGCCGTGCCGCATCCTCGGGCGCCGGCAAATGGGCTGCATGAGCAAGCCGGATCAGCACCATTTCGGCAGCACCGGCGGTGCGCGACGAGCTTTCCGTTTCAGGGATGCCCTTCAGCAGCATCTGCCAGATGCGCGACAGCGTAGTCACCGCAACACCCCTGGCGAATTCCGCCGCCTTGGTACGCTCGATTTCGCTCAGCGATGGGTCGTTTGCCGCATCCGGCACATATTTGAGGCGCGTCACCAGATGCGTGAAATCGGCGAGATCGGTGAGCACGACCACCGGATTGGCGCCGGCCTCGTACTGGTTCTGGAATTCACCGAGCGCGGCGGCGACGTCGCCTTTGACGATATGCTGGAAGAGATCGACGATCCGGGCGCGGTCGGCAAGGCCGAGCATGCCGCGCACGGCTTCCGCCTGCACGGCGCCCGCGCCATGCGCGATCGCCTGATCGAGCAGCGACAGGCCGTCGCGGGCAGAGCCTTCGGCGGCGCGTGCGATCATCGCCAGCGCATCCGGTTCCGCCTCGATGCCTTCCTTGGCCGCGATCGTCGTAAACAGCCCGACGAGATCCGACGCGCTGATGCGGCGCAGGTCGAAGCGCTGGCAGCGCGACAGCACGGTGATCGGCACCTTGCGGATTTCGGTGGTGGCGAAGATGAACTTCACATGCTCCGGCGGCTCTTCCAGGGTCTTCAAGAGACCGTTGAAGGCCTGGGTCGACAGCATATGCACTTCGTCGATGATGTAGACCTTGTAGCGCGCCGAAACCGGCCGATAGCGAACTTGCTCGATGATCTCTCTTATATCGTCGATGCCGGTGTGCGAAGCGGCATCCATTTCGATCACGTCGACATGCCGGCCTTCCATGATCGCCTGGCAGTGCTCGCCCGGCACACGCAGGTCGATCGTCGGCTTATCGACATCTGCTGTCTTGTAGTTCAGCGCCCGCGCCAGGATGCGCGCCGTCGTCGTCTTGCCGACGCCGCGCACCCCGGTCAGCATATAGGCTTGCGCGATGCGGCCGGTCTCGAAGGCGTTGGTGAGTGTGCGGACCATCGGCTCCTGGCCGACCATCAGGTCCGTAAAATCCTTGGGGCGGTATTTGCGAGCCAGCACCCGGTATCCGGTGCCCGTCGAGGCGGCATCTTTTGATTGTCGCTCGGTATCGCTCATCGCCCTGCTTGTCGCCCGGAATTGTCAGGCATTTCGTGGAGAGAAGGTGGGAGGCTGGCACGATGACCCGTGCCGGGCTCGTTAGGGCTGCTTCCTTCCGGACCTGACCCGGTTGGCGAGTGGCTCGTCCACCACCAACCTCCCGGATGCACATATCGGCAATATCGTCATCAAAAGCAAGCCAACATGATAAAAAACTGCTAGTCCTTGGAAAACACGAGGAGATTGTCCGTTGAACGCCTTCGAGCTCGACCCCCGGCTGGAAAACGACAGCGTCAGCATCATGATCACCGGTCTCTGTGATCTCAGATTGTCCAAGGACGCCCGCTGGCCCTGGCTCATTCTTGTGCCGCGCCGGGCTGACATCACGGAAATCTTCGAACTGACGCCGCTCGACCAGGTGCTGCTCGCCTTCGAGACGGAACTGGTCGCCAATGCGCTCAAGAAGATTACCGGGGCGACAAAAATCAATGTCGGGGCTCTTGGCAATGTCGTCCGTCAGCTTCATGTTCATGTCATTGCCCGCTTCGAAGGCGACGCCAATTGGCCGGGTCCCGTCTGGGGCTTCGGGCGGGCAGAGCCCTACGAGGACGCAAAGAGAGACGAATTGACAGCAAAGCTGCGGGAAGCCCTTTCATCATGAGTCATTCGCTTTTCGATTCGGATGTGCCGCATCCGGAACCCAGCAATCTCACGGCTTTTGCAGCCAATGACCTCAATCGCGATTCCGAACATCGCGACGAACACTCCGTCGAGAGGGCGCTGGCGAGGGAAGGCACGCATATCTTCGCCTTCGCGAACGACAGGCTGGTGCTGAAGCATGACGGCCAGGTGCTCGACCCGCTCTTTGCCCGCTACGAACTGCAGGAGCTTCGGCCGAATTGGGACGAGACGGTGCTCTTAGGCTACCGCAAAACGGGCGAGCCGCGCCTTGCCGTTCCCGTCGGCGTCGGTGTCGACGATCTTGCCAGCCAATATAAGCCGGCGGATGGCCGCACGCTTTTTCGCGAGATGCTGATCGACGAGGTGCTGCTCGGCGAATTCGCGCAGGCGGCAAGCCTCATCCGCTGGAACGGCGACAACCGCTTCTGCGGCCGCTGCGGCGCGGCGATGGAGATCCATATCGGCGGCTACAAGCGCGTCTGCACCGCCTGTGAGCACATGATCTTCCCCCGCACCGATCCTGTTGTCATCATGCTGACGATCGATGAGACGCGCGATCTCTGCCTGCTCGGACGCAGCCCGCATTTCACCCCCGGCATGTATTCCTGTCTTGCCGGCTTCGTCGAGCCCGGCGAGACCATCGAGAGCGCCGTGCGCCGCGAGACGCTTGAGGAATCCGGCATCCGCACCGGCCGTGTCCGCTATCATGCGTCGCAGCCCTGGCCGATGCCGCATTCGCTGATGATCGGCTGTTACGCCGAGGCGAAGTCCACCGAGATCAAGCGCGATGAGGCCGAATTGGAGGATTGCCGCTGGTTCACTCGCGAGGAGACGCTTGAGATGCTCGAGCGCCCAGGCGCCAACGGCAAGGCCTCGCCGCCGAAAGGTGCGATCGCCCACCGCCTGATGCGCGACTGGGTGGAGTGGAAGCGCTAGTGCCATGCCTGTCGCCCGTTCGGAACGGCTGCTGACGCTGCTCCAGACGCTTCGGCGTTATCGCAGGCCGGTGACTGGAACTGTTCTTGCCCAGGAAACCGGCGTCAGCCTGCGCACGCTCTATCGCGATATTGCCAGCCTGCAGGCTCAAGGTGCGATGATCGAAGGCGAAGCCGGCATCGGCTACGTGCTGAAGCCAGGCTTCATGCTGCCGCCGATGATGTTTTCCGAAGAAGAGCTGGAAGCACTGGTGCTTGGCTCGCGCTGGGTCGCTCGCGCCGCCGAGCCGCGCCTTGCCGGCGCCGGCGCCGACGCGCTGGCCAAGATCGCCGCCGTGCTGCCGGCCGATATGCGCGAGATGATCGATTCGGCAGCCCTCTTCGTCGGTCCCAAACGTCGGGACGAAGACAGTGCCGATGTCTCGGCCATCCGCAAGGCCATCCGCCTGGAGCGTATCCTCGAACTGCATTATGGTGACGAGCAGGGCCGCATCTCGCGGCGCCGCGTCTGGCCTTTCGCACTCGGCTATTTTGAGCATGTGCGCGTGCTGATGGCCTGGTGCGAGCTGCGCCAGGATTTTCGCCATTTCCGCACCGACCGCATCATCGACATGGCGTTGCACGACGTTCGCTATCCGCGCCGCCGCACGGTGCTCCTCAAGGAATGGCGCGAGACGCAGGACGTGCCGATCGAGAGGTGAATGCTGCTGCCATAAACTGTCAGTAGTTGGAGCTATGATTAGCCTTAATCCACTACAGCGTCGCGCCTCTTTAGACGCAGGACGCTGTAGCATCCAGGTTCAGCGCATCGTGCCGATGCGCCAGGGAAGGAGTACTGATCATGGCAACGTCTCCAGTGTTCCAGCAAGCCGGCGACCGTTTTGCAGTTGACACCTTTGCCGATGTCATCTCGGCTGAAACTTTCGCCGATGTCGGGCAGTCCGGGCACTCCGGGCTTCTGCGCCGGGTCATGAACGTCTTTCGGATTCGCAGTGCAGACCACAGCAGCCTCGATATCGAGGCGGCACCGGATTACCGCAAGCGCGACCTCGGTTTCATCGATGGACGCGACCCGCGCCGCGGGGACCGTTTCCCGCTCTAATCCGCCTCAACAATCCGCCCGACGAGAATGGGCGCAGTTATTGCTGCGCCTCCCTATCCTGCTGCCACGAATTGTCAGCAGAAGATCGTCCTACGCATGTTCTTATCAGCAAGGGGAGAACCGATATGACCAGCCCGAACCTCATCATTCTCTACGTCAAGGACCCGGCGGAGAGTGCGAGCTTCTACCGCAATCTATTGAACCGCGAACCGGCCGTCGAGGCGCCGAATTTCGTCGCCTTTCCGCTCGATGGCGGCTTCACCCTTGGCCTTTGGCGGCGCAGCAAGGTCGAGCCGCAGCCGTCGGCCATCGGCAACCGAGGCGAGGTAGCCTTCATGGTGAACGGGGAAAATGCCGTCGCCAAGCAATATGAGGACTGGCGTCAGCGCGGCTTGCCGATCGCCCAGGAATTAACCGAGCTTGATTTCGGCCCGACCTTCGTCGTGCTCGATCCGGACGGGCATCGGCTGCGTGTCTGCGAGCCGGACAAGTAATGCCAGAGCGCGAGGTCTGTTAAAGCAGGCCTCGCATCGCATGCCCCTTGTAGACGCCGAGGATTCGCACCTTTTCGGAGAAGAAGCGCAGTTCCTCCAATGCCCGGCGAACATTCGGGTCGTTCGGATGGCCTTCGATATCGGCGTAGAATTGCGTCGCGACGAATTTTCCGCCGAGCTGATAGCTTTCGAGCTTCGTCATGTTGATATTGTTGGTGGCAAAACCGCCGAGCGCCTTGTAGAGCGCGGCCGGAATGTTGCGGACGTTGAAGACGAAGGTGGTGACGACCTTTTCCTCCGCCGAGCTCCGCTGCGCCCATTCCTCGTCGCGGGACAGGATGACGAAACGGGTGACGTTGTTTTCCGTATCCTCGACATTTTCGGCGACGATCTCCAGTCCGTAGAGATCGGCGGCAAGCCGCGGCGCAAGCGCCGCCATCGAGCGATCGCCGGTTTCCTTGACGAGCTTTGCCGCCCCCGCCGTATCGCCGGCGATCACGGGCTTCCAGCCGTGGGCACGCACGATCTTGCGGCACTGGCCGAGCGCATGGATGTGGCTGTGTACCGTGCGGATCTCGTCCTTGGTTACTCCCGGAAGCACCATCAGCTGAAAGCGGATCGGCATGAAATATTCGCCGATGATGTGCAGCCGCGATTCCGGCAGCAGATGGTGGATATCGGCGACGCGCCCGGCAATCGTGTTTTCGATCGGGATCATCGCGATATCGGCATCACCATTGTCGACCGCGGTGAACGCATCCTCGAAAGTCTGGCAGGGCAGCGGCTCCATGGTCGGAAACATGTCACGGCAGGCCATGTCGGAATTGGCGCCGAATTCACCCTGGAAGGCGATCCTGTTGGTCTTGATGTTCATGGGGTGATTCCGTCAGTTGGCCTTTGCGGAGAGAATGCGCCGCGCCTTTTCGAGGTCGGCGGGAGTATCGACACCGAGCGGAACCGTGTCAACGATCTCGGCGTCGATGCGCATGCCGGCCTCCAGCGCCCTGAGCTGTTCCAGTGATTCGCGCTTTTCGAGCGTCGAGGGACCGAGCGAGACGAACCGTTCAAGCGCCGAGCGCCGATAGGCGTAAAGCCCAATATGATGGTAGAGTGGTCCGCTTCCGTAGGGTGCGGTGGTGCGGGTAAAATAAAGCGCGTGCAGACGCGTGTCGGAGACGGGCGAACCGACGACCTTGACGATCTGCGGCGCGGTCTTGTCTTCCTCATTGTCGATTTCGGTCGTTAGCGTGCCAATATCGACTGCCTCGTTCCTGAGAGGGCGCAAAGCCGCCCGTACGGTTTGCGGATCAATCGTCGGCAAATCGCCCTGGACGTTGACAATGATTTTCGCCTTTCCATCAGGATCGACCTTGGTCAACGCCTCGAAGATACGGTCGGAACCCGATTGGTGATCGATGCGCGTCATGACGACTTCGAAGCCGGCGGCGGCCACGGTGTCGAATACCTGTTGGTCATCGACGGCGACGACCACGCGGCCGATGGCAGCCTCCCGGGCGCGCATCGCCACCTGCACGATCATCGGCAGTCCGCAAATATCGGAGAGCGGCTTGCCCGGAAGCCGGGTGGAGGCCATCCGTGCCGGGATCAGTACGAGCACGTCGTCGAAATTTAAATCACTCATTCCTCGGGCCTTCTATTCCGGGCTGAAAAGTGTCAAAAAGTCTCACGCATAAGACCATTTAGACAGTTGCAACGATCAGTCAAAAGACATAGGTTCCGCGCGATTTCAAGATGGTCCGGTTCTGGTCTGCCGGCTGCAAGGGGAGCATTGCAGATGAATTCATACGTCAATACGGCCGTGGGGGCGCTGCTCGGAACGATTTTCGTTCTGATGTCGGTCTCCATCGCGTCCGAGGGGATCTTCCATTCCGAAGCGCCGGAGAAGGAAGGTTTCGCGATCGTCGCCGAAGAGGCGCCTGCCGCCGGCGGCGAAGCTGCGCCGGCCGCTGCGGTTCCGATCGCGCAATTGCTCGCTTCTGCAGATGCCAAGGCCGGTGAAGTGGTCTTCAAGAAGTGTCAGGCCTGTCATGACTCCACCAAAGGGGGACCGAACAAGGTCGGTCCGAACCTCTTTGGTGTCGTAGATCGCCCGATCGCCTCGCATGAAGGCTTCGCCTATTCCTCCGCCATGAAGGATTACTCCAAGGGCGGCAGCGAGAAGTGGACCTTCGAATTCTTGAACAAGTTCCTTCTGGCGCCGAAGAAGGACATTCCCGGCACCGCGATGGGCTTTGCCGGGCTGGCGAAGGATCAGGATCGCGCCAACGTCATCCTCTACCTGCATACGCTTGCCGATTCGCCGGTTCCGTTGCCGGATCCGAATGCCGCGACGCAGTAAGGCGGCAGCATACGCGCATGACATGGAAGCCCGGCCGCCAGCCGGGCTTTTTGTTGTCGTCAGAGCTGCTCAGGCGCCGAGGAAATAGGCCCAGAGCGAGACGGTGATTGCGCCGAGCGCCGTCGTTACTGAGATCGTCGAGGCGGCGAGGCTGTGGCCGACGCCGAAGCGATTGGCGATCAGCCACGCGTTGACGCCTGTCGGCACGGAGGAGGTCAGCACGATCGCCGCCGTCCATTCGGGGCTGAGGCCGAGGAGACGGCTTGCCGCCCAGACGCAGCCCGGCAACAGCAGCAGCTTGCATGCCGAGGTGACGCTGGCGATGCCGAGATTGCCGGAGACGCCGTATTTTTCGAGTGCCATGCCGAGCGAGATCAGCGCTGCCGGGCCGGCAATGCCGGCGACCTGATTGACCACCGTCGCCAGCGTCGCCGTCATGGTAAGGCCGGAAAGGTGCATGGTCATGCCGGCCGCAAGCCCTATCACCAGCGGATTGCGTATGAGATTGACGACGATCTGGCGAAGCACGAACATGATGCTCCGGTCGCTTTTGCCGGCGATCTTGCGCTCTGCGTGCTCCATCAGCACCGTACCGGCTACCATCATCACGGGCAGGTGCACGGCGAGCAGGATTGACAAGGCGACCAGCCCTTCGTCGCCGACCGTGCGCTCGACGAGCGGCAGTCCGATGAAAACATTGTTGGCGAAGGCAGAGGAAACGCCGGCCAGCACTCCAATCCGTTCGTCGCGGCCGAACAGGCGGGTGGCGGCGACATGGCCAGCGGCCCAGGTAATGGCGACACCGGAGAAATAGACGATCCAGAGCCGGAAAGGCGAGGCGCCGTGGAAATCCGCCTCGGCTATGGTGCGGAAGAGCAGAAGCGGCACGGCGATCTTGAAGACGAATTCGCTGAGCGCGTCCCCGACATTCGAGGCCATCAGGCCGCTGCGAACGATCACCCAGCCGATGAGGATCAGGATGAAGATGGGAAGGACGTCGAGAACGATGGCTGACATGGGGCAGGATGCTCTGCGGGGAGGGGAGTATCCGACGTCTAGCAGCAAAAGGCTTGAGTTGAAAAGGCAAGCGCCGCCGATATGGCAGCCGAGGTTCTCCGCAATGCAAAAAAAGCGGGCAGTGCCCGCTTTTCCGCTCCGGCCGTGCCGGATATCCGGTTACGAAGCTGCCAGTTCATCCGTGGTCAGCATCGCACCGGCAAGACCGGAGGGATCATCCCTCGTCGCCCGGTTGCAACCGAAAGATGCACATGCCGGTGTTCTTGCGAGCATCTGTAGATTTCAGAAATGACACGGACATGACAAATAGGCGGCACTTTTGCGAAGATTAACCGAGCCATTCACCATTTATCCTTCCAAACCGCGGAAATTCCGCTATGACCGAACCCCGGCTATCACAAATCCGGGACCCCCCATTTCATGACAAGATTCGATGTTCTGACAGTCGGCAACGCGATCGTGGATATCATTGCCCGTTGCGACGACCAGTTCCTCATTGACAACCAGATCACCAAGGCAGCGATGAACCTTATCGATGCCGAACGCGCAGAACTCCTTTATTCGCGCATGGGCCCGGCCCTTGAAGCCTCCGGCGGCAGTGCCGGCAACACGGCTGCGGGTGTTGCGAGCCTCGGCGGCAAGGCCGCCTATTTCGGCAATGTCGCCGCAGATCAGCTCGGCGACATCTTCACCCATGACATCCGCGCCCAGGGCGTCCATTACCAGACCCGTCCCAAGGGCACCTTCCCGCCGACGGCGCGTTCGATGATCTTCGTTACCGAGGATGGCGAGCGTTCGATGAATACCTATCTCGGCGCATGCGTCGAACTTGGCCCTGAAGATGTCGAGGCCGACGTCGTTGCCGATGCCAAGGTCACCTATTTCGAAGGTTACCTCTGGGATCCGCCGCGCGCCAAAGAGGCGATTCTTGATTGCGCCCGCATTGCCCATCAACACGGCCGGGAAATGTCGATGACGCTGTCCGACAGTTTCTGCGTCGACCGTTATCGCGGCGAATTCCTCGATCTGATGCGCTCCGGCAAGGTCGATATCGTCTTTGCCAATCGCCAGGAAGCGCTGTCGCTTTATGAGACCGATGATTTCGAAGACGCGCTGAACAGGATTGCCGCAGACTGCAAGATCGCCGCCGTGACGATGAGCGAGAACGGCGCCGTCATCCTGAAGGGCCGCGAGCGCTATTACGTCGATGCGATCCGGATCAGGGAAGTTGTGGATACGACGGGCGCCGGCGACCTCTTTGCCTCCGGCTTCCTCTATGGCTACACGCAGGGACGATCCCTGGAGGATTGCGGCAAGCTCGGCTGCCTGGCCGCCGGCATCGTCATCCAGCAGATCGGCCCGCGCCCGATGACCTCGCTTTCCGAGGCCGCCAAACAGGCAGGGCTTATTTGAAGGCTTCGCCGGGATAGGCGCCCCAGATTTCCGACTGCGCCACCCAGCCTGCGGCGCCGTCGGTTTCAGCGTGGCACCAATTGCCGTTGCACTCTCCGATCGTCAGCATCACGCCGGGTTCCAGCTTGGCGACTATCGAGGCGGAGGGTAGCGCCTCTCGGCGCAGATTGACATAGACGCCCTTGCCCTTCGTTTTCATCCAGGGCGCGGCGATCGCCGCACGCTGGCCGGACAGGAGCGACTGATTGACCCAGCCCTCAGTGCCGTCGGCATCGCGGATGCGGCGCCAGTTGTCGTATTCCTGGATGATTTCCACCGGAAGGCCCGATTTCAGATACATCCACGACACGGCGAAATCCGTTCCCGGGCCAATGCGCAGGTTGACGCGCTTGGATTTCAATGTGACGAAACGTGGCAATGGCAGGCCGCTCGGCCCCTTGGCCGCCTGCGCATGAGCAAATTCTATGGTTCCCATGGATGCGGCCAGAGCGATCGCGAGGGCGAGGCAGGACTTCAGGACTTTGCTGCGCATGGAGGCTTCCGTTTGCTCGAATTCGCGCCAAGCTCGGCCTGCGCGCGGTCCGGGCTTTGACATTCCCCGGCTGCACCACGAGTTTTGTTTGTCTTCGCGTGCGGGTCTGGTAGAAATTGCCCGGAACGGGAAAATTATCACCCCTCTTGGTTAAAGACCTCTGAACAAGGCACCACAGGCAGCCATGACAGCGAAGAAAAAACCGAAGGTCTATATCACCCGCAAGCTGCCGGATGCCGTCGAAACCCGAATGCGGGAGCTCTTCGATGCCGAGCTGAACATCGACGACGCGCCGCGCTCCGTTCCCGAGCTTATCGCCGCTGTCCGGACCGCCGACGTGCTGGTGCCGACGGTCACCGATCGCATCGACGCGGCGCTGATCGAAGAGGCGGGACCACAGATGAAGCTGATTGCCAGCTTCTCCAACGGCACCGACCATATCGACGTCGAGGCGGCGGCGCGTAAGGGTATTACGGTCACCAACACGCCGAACGTCCTGACCGAGGACACCGCCGACATGACAATGGCGCTGATTCTTGCGGTTCCGAGACGGCTCGGCGAAGGGGCGCGCGTACTGACCGACAAGCCGGGCGAATGGGCTGGCTGGTCTCCCACCTGGATGCTCGGGCGGCGCATTCACGGCAAGCGTGTCGGCATCGTCGGTATGGGGCGTATCGGCACGGCGGTGGCGCGCCGCGCCAAGGCTTTCGGTCTTTCGATCCACTACCATAATCGCAAGCGCGTCAATCCGGCGGTCGAGGACGAACTGGAGGCGACCTATTGGGAAAGCCTCGACCAGATGCTGGCCCGCGTTGACATCGTTTCCATCAACTGCCCGTCGACGCCGGCAACCTTTCATCTGATCTCGGCCCGCCGCTTGGCGCTGCTGCAGCCGACGGCCTATCTCGTCAACACGGCGCGCGGTGACGTGGTCGATGAAACCGCGCTGATCAAATGCCTGAGGGAGGGCAAGATCGCCGGCGCAGGCCTCGACGTCTTCGAAAACGAACCAGCCGTCAACCCGAAGCTCATCAAGCTCGCCAATGAGGGCAAGGTCGTGCTGCTGCCGCATATGAGCTCGGCGACGATCGAAGGCCGCATCGACATGGGGGACAAGGTCATCATCAATATCCGCACATTCATCGACGGCCACAGGCCGCCGAACCGGGTGCTGCCCGGCCGTTGAGATGTCTGTCAGCGAATCGCCGATCAGCGTCAGCGAGCAAGGCTCTTCCGCATCTCGATGAAGGTCGTTCTGGTAAAGCCAGGATGCGCCTTCTCCGCGGTTCTCGAAAATCCCCAGGCTGCAAAGACGGCGTGATTGTCGACAAGTTCGATGCGCGTCTCCAGCCGCAAGGCGGCAAGGCCGAGCTCTGCAGCCGTCTCCTCGGCGATCTCAAGCAAACGCCGCCCAAGGCCCTTGCCTTGCGCTTGCGGGAGAACGGCGAGTTTGCCGACATAGAGACAATCGGCCTCCGGCCGCAGGAACAGGCAGCCGGTCAATTTGCCATTGTCGATGGCGACATGGCCGATCTCCGCCTCGGCCTTTGCTGCCAGCGCCGCCGCCGTCAGCCTGAGCGCCGAAGATGGCGGATCGATCCTGCCGTTCATCGGGGCGAAGGCCGTGAGGATGAGGGCGAGCAGCTCGTCCCAGCGCGTGAAGCTCCTATCAAGGCGGGTAATCGTCATCCAGCCTGCCTGGCGCGGCGGCGCTTATAGCGTACGGTTTCGAACCGGGCCGAGAGCGCGTCGTAAAGCAGCAGCCGCCCGATCAGCGGCTCGCCGGCGCCGGTGACCAGCTTGATCGCCTCCATAGCCATCATCGTGCCGATGACGCCTGTGAGCGCGCCGATGATGCCGGCCTCGGCGCAAGTAGGTATCAGACCTGCCGGAGGCGCCTCGGGAAACAAGTCGCGATAGCCGGGGTTGGGCGCTCCGTCCTCGGCCGTCTCATAAGGCTTTAGGACCGTCAGCGAACCGTCGAAACGACCGACGGCGCCGGTGACGAGCGGGATGCGTGCTTCCTCCGCCGCATCGGCGGCGGCGTAACGCGTATCGAAATTATCGGAGCCGTCGATCAGGAGATCGAAGCCGGACAAGTGACGGCGCGCGGTCTCCGGAGAAAAGCGTTCCTCGAAGCGGATGAGCCGCACATGCGGGTTAAGCCTGGCAATGGCCAAGGCGGCGCTTTCGGTCTTCAATTCGCCGATGGTGCCGGAATCATGGATCACCTGCCGCTGCAGATTGGAGAGAGACACCCGGTCGTCGTCGACGATGCCAAGCGTGCCGACACCGGCTGCGGCGAGGTAGTGCAGGATCGGCGCTCCGAGCCCACCGGCGCCGATTACCAGCACGCGGGCGGCTTTGAGCTTCTGCTGACCTGCGCCGCCGATTTCGGGGAGTAGGATGTGACGGTGGTATCGGGCGATTTCATCAGGGCTGAGAGGTTCCATGACGGCGATGGTAGCATGGCTGCCGACATCGGGAAAAGCGGCCTCCCTCATCCGACCACCCTTCCGTCCGCAACCGTAAAGAACTGCGCCCTGTCGCCGAGGGCCGAGAACATTACCCGATCTGTTCCGGTCATGAAGGCCTGACCGCCCAGACCGTCGATGAGGTCGAACAGCGCGGCGCGCCTGTTCTCGTCGAGATGAGCGGCGATCTCGTCGAGCAGCAGGATGGGGGCATGACCGGTGAGATTGCCGACCAGCCGCGCATGGGCAAGCACCAGGCCGACAAGCAGCGCTTTCTGCTCGCCGGTAGAGCAGCGCTCCGCTTCCATCGCCTTCTCGCGGTGGTGAACGATGAGATCGGCCCGGTGCGGCCCATCCAGCGTACGCCCCGCACCGGCATCGCGGTAACGGCTCTCGGCGAGCATCGCCGCGTAGTCGTCCTCAAGGTCGACCGATGGGCGCGAGAACTGGCCATCCATGAAGCCTGAGAGCTGCAGCGCGGCCGAAGGGAAAGGCGAGCTCTCCAGTGTTTCCTCGATCAGCCGGGTCAGCAGGCCAAGCATCTCCTGGCGAGCAAGCGCCATGGCGATGCCGAGGCTGGCCATCTGTTCTTCGATACCTGTGAGCCAGGAAGGGTCGAAGCGGCCTTCATCCAGCAATTTGTTGCGACTGCGCATGGCGCGTTCGAAATCGCTGGCGCGGCGGCCATGAGCGGGATCGAGCGACAGCACCAGCCGGTCGAGGAAGCGCCGGCGGTCGGAGGAGGCGCCGGTGAAGAGCCCGTCCATCGCCGGTGTCAGCCAGAGAAGGCGCAGGTGATCCGTCAATTCGTCGGCGGTTTTTGCCGGGGTGCCGTTGATGCGCAGCCGGCGGGCTGTGGTCTCCTCGCCTGTTTCGACGCCGGTTCCGATCTCGACTTCGCCCTCCATGCCGTCAAGCGTCGCGAAGATCGAAAAGCCGCCGGCGGCGCCGACGCGGGTGATGTCGCCATAGGCCGCTCGGCGCAGGCCGCGGCCGGGCGAAAGCAGCGAGACCGCTTCCATGAGATTGGTCTTGCCGGCGCCATTGTCTCCCGTCAGCACGGCATGCCGACCGTCGAGGCTAAGGCTCGCGGCCGCATAGTTGCGGAAGTCTGTCAGCTTCAGACGCGAAAGAGAAACCTTATGCGGCATTGCGTATCCGGGTTCGTGAAGCGTGACAGCTAAGCCGAAGCGTCGCAGATGGCAAGCTTGTGCGCTTGACAGGAAGCACCGAAACGCGGCCGATTCCGGTACTTTTCGGTACAGCCTTTTCAAGAACCTAAAAAATACAACCGCACCATAGGCGCCCGATTTGCGCGCCCTTCCCGGCGACAACCATCGTTACGACTCCCGGATCGCCTGAAAAACAGGGTTTCTGCGACATTCTCCCGCGGCTGCTGACGTAACGTAAAGTCCAGAAAAAGCCGGTTGAATTTTGCAACTCGACGGTTGCGTTATCTCGCGAAAACGATATGGTGAACAAAAGGTTCATGTATAAGAGAGTGGTGAAGTGCCAGATCCGGTCGATATCATTGTTGGTCGCAACATCAGACAGCTTCGCGCCATTCGCCGTGTTTCCCAGCTCGAACTCGGTGAAGCACTCGGACTGACTTTCCAGCAGATCCAGAAATATGAAAAGGGAACGAACCGCGTTTCCGCCAGCAAGCTGCATCAGATCGCGGTATTTCTCGGTGTCGAGATCTCCGCCCTCTTCGAGGGGACCGGCATATCGGAATTCGGCGGCCGTATCGAACTCAGCCCTGATGCCTATGCCCTTGCGCTGAGCTACGACAAGCTGAACTCGGCCGCAGGCAAGGCAGCGGTCAAGACCATCCTGACTCTCATGAGTGGCGAAGCGGTCGAAAGCGCTGCCTGACTCCGCCGGTGCGTTAGCTTGCCTCTGCGAAGGCAAAACGTGTTCAGCTATGAGGACGTCCAAACCTTACCGGGCTGCCTATCCACAAGGGTGAAATCAGCATTCACGGCACGTCCTAACTCCATGCTTTTCGAAAAAAGCTTCCGGTTCCGGGTGATGCGGCAGAGCATGTCGCGCAAAGGTGCGCAGCGATTTGCGATACCTGCAGGCCGAAAGCAAAGAGTTGGCGCTGCAAGCGAATCTCAAAGATCGCGACTCGCTTTAGTGGATCTCGCATCCATGCAACGCCGTCAGCAGATCGTCCTGCGTCTGGTGGCCGGCATGGTAGAGGTCGATCGCCATGCTGGCGATGGAAAGGCCCTGTTGGCTGCGAAGCTTGATATTGCGTTCGGCACACCATGTATAGATGGCGCCGGCGAGAACGTCGACATCTTCGGACTGAGAGGAAAAGGCTGGCGCCATGATGAATACTCTTGCTTCGGTGATCCCCGTTAGAGCGCCTGCGTCCATTGGTATGCGCTGGAACACTCTATCGCTCTAAAACTGCGCATCACCTTTCTGATACCGGTTTCGATCTTCGGGGTTATGCACTGACGGCAGAGATTGGAATTATTTTAAAAACTTGCAAGCGGCATTATCGGGCTGCGTTAACGGAAGTCCCCCTGCCGATCGAGCATCGTGCCGGTCTGGAACAGATCTCTCGGCATGAACGGCCGATGTCTCAAATCAGGATATGCGGGGCAAAAAAAGCCGGAGACGTTTCCGCCCCGGCTTTCGCGATCGCGTAACAACTGGCAGCTCAGCCTTCGAAGAATTCCTTCATCCGGGCAAAGAAGCCCGTCGACTCAGGATTGTTCTCCTTCGAGGAAATCTGCTCGAATTCCTGCAGCAGCTCGCGCTGGCGCTTGGTGAGCTTCTGCGGTGTCTCGATCTGGATCTGGATATAGAGGTCGCCCGTCTGTGCCGAACGCAGCACCGGCATGCCCTTGCCCTTCAGGCGGAACTGTTTGCCCGCCTGCGTGCCCTCCGGCACGGTCACCCGCGATTTGGTGCCGTCGAGCGTCGCCACGTCGAAGGTCCCGCCGAGAGCCGCCGTCGTCATCGAGATCGGCACGGCGCAATAGAGATCGGCTCCGTCGCGCTGGTAGAACTCATGCGGCTTCACCGACAGGAAGATATAAAGATCGCCGGCCGGTCCGCCGCGAGCACCGGCTTCGCCTTCGCCCTGCAGGCGGATGCGCGTGCCGTCCTCGATGCCGGCAGGGATATTGACCGAGAGCGAACGCTCTTCCGTCACCCGGCCCTGGCCATGGCACTTTTGACATGGATCGGGAATGATCTGGCCGCGCCCGTGGCAGGTCGGGCAGGTCCGCTCGATCGAGAAGAAGCCCTGCGCGGCGCGCACGCGGCCCGTGCCCTGACAGGTGCCGCAGTTCTTCGGCTGCGTACCGGGCTTGGCGCCTGAACCGGAACAGACGTCGCAGGTGATGGAAGTTGGAACGCGGATCTGCGCCGTCTTGCCCGAGAAGGCCTCTTCCAGCGTTATTTCCATGTTGTAGCGAAGATCGGCACCGCGCTCGCGGCCTCCAGCAGAGCGCTGGCGCGCCCGCCCGCCGCCCATCATCTCGCCGAAAATATCCTCGAAAATGTCGGAGAAGCCGCCGCCGGCAAAGCCGCCGCCACCGCCACCCATGCCGCCATGCTCAAAGGCTGCATGGCCATAACGATCATAGGCCGCCCGCTTCTGCGGGTCCTTGAGCATTTCGTAGGCTTCGTTGATTTCCTTGAACTTCCGTTCGGCTTCCTTGTCATCCGGGTTCTTGTCCGGATGATATTTCATCGCCAGCTTGCGGAAGGCGCTCTTCAGCTCTTTCTCGTCCGCCGATTTGGCTACACCCAGAGTTTCGTAAAAGTCCGCTTTTGCCATTAAGGATTAAACCCCGGAAATGGATTTCCGGCTGCCATGGTGAGCAGCCGGATCAGGTGTTGAAGCATTACCACGCCGCCGCGGATTACGCGGACTTCTTGCGGTCGTCGTCCTTGATTTCCTCGTAGTCGGCGTCAACGACATTGTCGCCGCCTTCTGCGGAGGTATCGGCAGCAGCGCCGCCTTCGGCCTGCTGTGCTTCATAAATTGCCTGGCCGAGCTTCATGGAAACTTCCATGAGCGTCTGGGTCTTGGCCTTGATGTCTTCCGCATCGGCTTCGGTTGCCTCGGTCGAGGACTTCAGCGCGGCGATCGCATCCGAGATCGCGGTACGGTCGGCTTCGGAGACCTTGTCGCCGTAATCCTTCAGCGACTTTTCCGTGGAGTGGATCAGGCTTTCGGCCTGGTTCTTGGCTTCCACGGTCTCGCGGCGCTTCTTGTCTTCGGCAGCATGGGATTCGGCATCCTTCACCATCTTTTCGATGTCGGCGTCGGAGAGGCCGCCGGAAGCCTGGATGCGGATCTGCTGTTCCTTGCCGGTGCCCTTGTCTTTGGCCGAAACCTGCACAATGCCGTTGGCGTCGATGTCGAAGGTCACTTCGATCTGCGGCACGCCGCGCGGCGATGGCGGCAGGCCGACGAGGTCGAACTGACCGAGCAGCTTGTTGTCGGCAGCCATTTCGCGCTCGCCCTGAGAAACGCGAATGGTGACGGCCTGCTGGTTGTCTTCTGCGGTCGAGAAGACCTGGCTCTTCTTCGTCGGGATCGTCGTGTTGCGTTCGATCAGGCGGGTGAAGACACCGCCGAGGGTTTCGATGCCGAGCGACAATGGAGTCACGTCGAGCAGCAGGACGTCCTTGACGTCGCCCTGCAGAACGCCGGCCTGGATTGCAGCGCCGAGCGCAACCACTTCATCCGGGTTGACGCCCTTGTGCGGCTCCTTGCCGAACAGCTGCTTGACGACTTCCTGCACCTTCGGCATGCGGCTCATGCCGCCGACCAGAACGACTTCGTCGATTTCGGCAGCGGTGACGCCGGCGTCCTTGAGGGCTGCCTTGCAGGGTGCGATCGTGCGCTGGACGAGGTCGTCGACCAGGCTTTCGAGCTTTGCGCGGGTCAGCTTCAGCGTCAGATGCTTCGGACCGGACGCGTCAGCCGTGATGAACGGCAGGTTGATTTCGGTCTGCTGCGAGGACGACAGTTCGATCTTGGCCTTTTCCGCAGCCTCCTTGAGGCGCTGCAGGGCAAGCTTGTCATTCTTCAGGTCGATGCCGTTGTCCTTCTTGAATTCGGCAACGAGATATTCGACCAGACGCATGTCGAAGTCTTCACCGCCGAGGAAGGTATCGCCGTTGGTGGACTTCACTTCGAAGACGCCGTCGCCGATTTCGAGGATCGAAATATCGAAGGTGCCACCGCCAAGGTCGTAGACGGCGATCGTCTTGCCTTCCTTCTTGTCGAGGCCGTAGGCGAGAGCGGCAGCGGTCGGCTCGTTGATGATACGCAGGACTTCGAGGCCGGCGATCTTGCCGGCATCCTTGGTTGCCTGGCGCTGCGCGTCGTTGAAGTATGCGGGAACGGTGATGACGGCCTTCTCGACCTTTTCGCCGAGATAGGATTCAGCGGTTTCCTTCATCTTCTGGAGGATCATCGCGGAAATCTGTGCGGGCGAGTAGCCCTTGCCATTGGCTTCGACCCAGGCGTCGCCATTGTCGCCCTTGACGATGCTGAAGGGAACGAGATGCTTGTCTTTCTCGACGGTCGGGTCTTCGTAGCGGCGGCCGATCAGGCGCTTCACTGCAAAGAGGGTGTTCGTCGGGTTGGTGACCGCCTGGCGCTTGGCCGGCTGACCGACGAGGCGTTCGCCGTCATCGGAAAAGGCCACCATGGAAGGGGTCGTGCGCGCACCTTCCGCATTCTCGATGACCTTCGCGTCCTTGCCGTCCATGACCGCGACGCAGGAATTCGTCGTTCCAAGGTCGATACCAATTACTTTTGCCATGTCATTCTCTCCTTGAAGCAAGCTGTCGGAACCCCCAGAAGGCATTTCCCTGACAGCCCCTTACGGGATGGGCCTACTTAAGATTACGCAATCGTGATTGCGGTGATGCGGCGTATATAAGGAGCGGTTTTCTGGACTGCAAGGCGGGAAATAGCCCGGAATCCAGCAAAACGAATGTGTTGCCCTCAATTTTCGCAGGGGCCGGGAAAGAGGTCGCTCCATCTCCGGAAAGCGTGAGATTTCTAGGATATATGGCTTGCGCCGGGCATGCAGCAAGGAATTTCACTGACCCATGATCAGATCGAGCAGGGTCGTGCGCCGCGGCTGCACCGAAGAGGTCGTCTGCGGCCCGCCGATATCACCGGGCGGCACCATGCCTTCGTAGCCTGGACCGCCGCCTTCGGCAACGTCTGCAGGAGGAACTGGAGCGGTTCCTTGGCTTGTCCGCTGTTGCCGGACAGGCGCCTGCGGATAACGTTCGGTATTCTCGCCGCCGCCGAAGACGCCGGAAATGATGCCGCCGATCGTTGTCGGTGGCGGCACTTCGGCCGTGACCGGCTGCCCGCCGTCGGGCGCTGCCTCAGCCATCGGCTGCCCATTGGTAGGATTGTCAATCAGCTGGCCGTTGCCGAACAGCGGCGCCGGCGAAAGACCCTTGTGGGCGGCGATCATGAATTCCTTCCAGGCCTTGGCCGGAAGACCGCCGCCGGTCACCTTCTTCATCGGCTTGCCGTCGTCATTGCCGAACCAGACGCCTGTTGTAAGGTTGCTGGTGAAGCCGACGAAGAGCGCGTCGCGTGAATTCTGCGTCGTGCCGGTCTTTCCCGCCGCCTGCCAGCCAGGAATCTTGGCGCTCTTGCCGGTGCCGTTTTCGATGACGCCCATCATCATCGTGTCCATCTGGGCGGCGATCTCTTCGGAGAGCACACGCGGCGGACTGTCATAGGTATTTTCGTAGAGGACCTTGCCCTCGGCGGTGGTTACCCGGCGGATGACGTGCGGCGTGGCCTTGTAGCCGCCGTTCATGAAGGCGGCATAGGAGGCGGTGAGTTCCATCAGCGACACTTCGGATGTGCCGAGCGCAATCGAGGCGTTCGGCTGCAGTTCGCTTTCGATGCCGAGCCGGTGGGCGAGCTTGATCACCTGATCCGGCCCGTCATACATCACCAGCTGCGCGGCTACCGTGTTCAGCGATTTGGCGAGCGCGGTCGCAAGCGTCACTTCGCCATTGTATTTCTTCTCGTAGTTCTCCGGCGTCCAGTCGCCGATGCGGATCGGCGCGTCGTTCAACACCGAAAAAGGCGTCAGCCCTTTTTCCAGCGCCGCGGCATAGACGAAGGGCTTGAACGAAGATCCCGGCTGGCGCTTGGCCTTGACGGCACGGTTGAACTGGCTCGTCGCATAGTCTCTGCCGCCGACGAGTGCTCGGATTGCTCCGGTGCCGTCGATCGAGACGAGGGCCGCCTGCGAGGCATCGAGCTTGCCGCCTTCCTTGTCGAGCACGTCGACCAGCGATTGTTCTGCCTTCTTCTCCAGGGATTTGTCGATAGTCGTATCGACAACGACGTCTTCCTTGATGTCGCCGATCAGTCCGGGCAATTGATCCATCACCATGTCGGCGACATAGTGCCCGGCGCCCGACCAGTAGCTTTTGGCCGAAGCCGGGGTCTGCGACATCGCTGTTTTGACCTCGGAATCGGTGATGAAACCCTGCTCGCGCATGGCCGCGAGCACGAGCTGAGCGCGCGCATTCGCCGCTTCCGCATCACGGGCCGGCGAAAGCCGCGACGGCGCCTTGAGCAGGCCTGCCAATACCGCTGCCTCGCCGAGGTTCACATCGCGCGCCGATTTGTTGAAGTAGCGTCTCGACGCCGCCTCGACACCATAGGCGTTCGATCCGAAGAACACCCGATTGAGATACATCGCAAGGATCTGGTCCTTGGTATAATTCTGCTCCAGCCAAAGCGCGAGCAGCACTTCCTGCACCTTGCGTTCCAGCGTTCTCTCGGGAGAGAGGAAGAGATTCTTGGCAAGCTGCTGCGTCAGCGTCGAGCCGCCCTGCACCATATGGCCGGCCGCGAAATTGGTGACGATCGCCCGCCCGAGGCCAAGCGGATCGACGCCGAAATGGGAATAAAAACGCCGATCTTCGATAGCGATGACGGCTTCGGGAATATAGGGCGACATGTTTTCGAGCGACAGCGCCTCGCCGCCCGTGGCGCCACGATTGGCGATGACGCTGCCATCGACGGCAGTGATCTTGACGTTCGGCGGCCGCTCGGGGATCGCCCACGTGCTGGCGCTCGGCATGCGCGAGCCGTAATAGACGACAAGCCCGGCAACGCCGATGCCGGCCCAGATGAAAAGTACGACGCACCAGTAGACCACGCCGCGGAGGAAGCCGAAAAAACCGCCGCCATCACGCTCCCGCGGCTCGCGCCGCCGCTGGCGGGCGACGCGTCGCGGCGGGGACTTTGAGCCGCCGCGCCGCCCGGATCTGCTTGTGATGACGCGGTCATCCGCGTCGAGAGAAAATTCATCATCGTCGCGTGCCGGACGGCCGCTGAAGGACGGTTCGATTCTGTCGCCTGATCTGCCTCTGCCTGCCATCGCGGACCGGTCGCATCCTCTGTTCGATCGCGAAGCCCACTTCGCATAACGGCGCCCATTTACAGCGCCGCGTGTCTTTGTAGACGCGCAAAGGACGCTGTAGCACTTTGAAGTGCTGCATAATTTTGTCCTTAAATTGATTTCGGTTTAAGGAACTATGCAGTGGGCGACGCGATCATCCGGCTGAACTGTAATTGCGGCGATTTAACGGGATGTTAAAGGCGACGGCGACGGGGACACGCTATCGAGGCACAGGATCGTGATCAGAGAGCCGGGACGCTTTGCGCAGTCAAAGGGCGTTTCCGATTCAACGATTTATGCGGCGAGCGGAACCAATAGGCGCGAGGAGTGTTTATCGGGAAGCGGGACACCCCCCTCACGTCCCGCGCTTGATCGGCCGTCTCCCCTCAACGCGAGCCGATCGACATCAGGCCCGGTGCATCCCTCAAGGAGCGCCGGGCTTTTTTCTTCGCTCGGCTTTGGCATTGCGGCCACCGTGTGCAAAGAGGGCGGCATCACTGCCGCCCTCGATATTTTCAGTCGCAGGCAGGGTCGCCTGGGCGGCAGACGAAAGGCGAGGCCCTGGGGTCGGGACGATTGTAGGTGTCAGCCTTTCCGCCTCTGAACTGCGGCAGGTCACGGAAATTCGTGTCGGTAGCCCGACGCTCCGGCCGCCGTACTTCCTCTCTTCGAACGTCGTCGCGCCGATCCCGATCGCGTTCCCGGTACTCGCGACGTCCGTAATCCCGATCACGGTAATCCCGATCGCGGTAATCCCGATCGAGATAGTCCCGATCGCGATAGTAGCGGTCCCGGTAATAATAGTCAGGGCCTCGGCTCCAGCGGTCACGCTCGCGGTAGAAATCGCGGTTGCGATAGTAACGGTCCCAGTAATTGCCGACACTGAAGGTGACCATCGGAATGCCCAGCGGACGGTAATATCGCGGACCAACATAGACGCGGCGTTGCTGATAGACTGCCTGCACGTACTGGCCCGAGACCCAGCCGCGGCCGCCGTAGAATTCGACGTCGCACCAGTTGACGTTGGAAAGGCATCCACGGATTTCGACGGGCGAACCGGCGGGTATGACGGCGACGGCGGGATACCGTGTGCTCGGACCCGCACGCATGTTGACGTTTGCCGTCGAGTAACCCTCGGCGGCTTGCGCTATTGCCGGAGCCAGCACAAGCAGCGCGGCTGCGGCTATTTTGACGATGAGGTTTTTCACGCTTCTCACTCCTGGTTGGCGTGTTTTCACGCAGCGCTCGGCTGCGTTTCCTTGGCATATGCCATCTGGAACAAAAGATAGAGCGATCGCCGGCATTTGTTAGGGCGTCACCATTCGCTTGTCTTTCAACATCTTATAGGCCGAACGTGATGAACGCAGCTTGAACGGGGGGAGATTTGTGCGCCACATTCGGGTACGCTCTCATGGCACATTGAAAGGGCCACATCAGAGGACCGTTAAACGTCCATTAACCTTTGGGCGGCAATCTGACGGCAATACCTGCTTGCTCCTTGACCACGGATGAACTGGCACCGAGCCGAGCGGATGACGAAAGGCCGGGCGACCGGCCTTTTTGTTTGGATTTCGACGGGCGCGCGGCAAGGTCGCATCGCCCCTCAGCCGGCGAGGCCCTGAAGGATTCGTACCCAGGAGCGGATGCCCTTATGGTAGGAAACGAGCTCGTATTTCTCATTTGGCGAATGGATGCGGTCGTCGCTGAGACCAAAGCCGACGAGCAGCGATTCCATGCCGAGCATCTTCTGGAAATCGCCAACGATCGGGATGGATCCGCCCATGCCGATAACGATGGCAGGCTTCGGCCATTCATCGGAAAGTGCGGTCTTCGCCCTTGTCAGAAGTGGCGAGTCATAGGAGAGGTGAATCGCCGGCGAGCCGCCATGCGGATGGAATTCGACCGAGCAGTCCGCCGGAATTTTTGACCTGATATAACTGCGGAACGTCTCGCGGATAGCAGTCGGATCCTGGGTGCCGACGAGCCGGAAGGAAACCTTTGCCGAGGCCTTGGCGGCGATGACGGTCTTGAAGCCTTCGCCGGTATATCCGCCCCAGATGCCGTTGATTTCAGCCGTCGGCCGCGCCCAGGTAAGTTCCAGCACTGACCGGCCCTTTTCGCCGGAAGGAATGGAAAGGCCGACTTCGCCGAGGAAGCTCTCGGCGGTCTTGCCGAGCGTCTCCCATGACGCCTTGATGTTGTCGGGCGTTTCCTCGACGCCGTCATAAAAACCGTCGAGCGTGATACGGCCTGTCTCGTCACGCAGGCCGGCAAGCGCCTCGACGAGAATATGGATCGGATTTGCGGCAGCACCGCCGAAGAGACCGGAATGCAGGTCTCGGTCGGCGGCCGTCACGACAACCTCCTCGCCGACGAGGCCGCGGAGCGCGGCGGCAATCGCCGGCGTATCGCGGTCCCACATACCGGTATCGCAGACAAGCGCATAATCGGCCTTCAGCTCGGCGGCGTTGGCTTCGAGAAAGGGCTTCAGGGACGGTGAGCCCGATTCTTCCTCACCCTCGAAGAGAATGGTGATGCGGCAGGGAAGCCCACCATTGATCTCCTTATAGGCGCGGCAGGCTTCGACGAAGGTCATCAGCTGGCCCTTGTCGTCGGAGGTGCCGCGACCGGTCAGGATCTTGCGGCCATCGCCAATATCCTTGATCGATGGCTCGAAGGGGTCGTTTTCCCAGAGTTCGATCGGGTCGACCGGCTGCACGTCGTAATGGCCGTAGAAAAGAACATGCGGCGCGTCGGCGGAAGACCCTTCATGGTGCGCGACGACCATGGGATGGCCGGGCGTGTCACGCACCGACGCTTCGAAGCCGAGCCCCATGAGATAGGCGACAAGCCATTCGGCGGCCTTCCGGCATTCGGCCTTGTAGACGGGATCGGTTGAAATCGACTGAATGCGCAAAAGCTCGAACAACTTTTCGAGGCTCGAGGAGAGGTTCTGATCCGCGCGCGCAAGCACCTGTTGTAGATCCGTCATTTTCGACTCCTTTTTGAAATTTGGCCGGACGATAGACCAAACGAGGAAGGCAGGCGAGGCGGAAAAGCAAATGGGTGACGCGAAAGCGGTCATGTCCAGATCGGCGTGCAAGAAGATTACCGGATAATATAGAAGAACATGCTAATTCAATTTACAGTTATTTAGTACAACCAAAGTAGTCTGACTGAATTCAGCTGTTCGGGGGAGCGGATGTTTTCGGTCATTACATGTATTCGGGATGATCACGATTGGCGGCTGGTGCTTGCCTCCGCCGCGGTTTGCCTGATCGGCGCGATGGCAGCGATGCTGCCGCTTTCGCGCGCTCAAGAATGCGATGCCGGGCGGCGCAAGCTCTGGATAGCCGCCTCGGCTTTCGCCTTCGGCACCGGCGTATGGGCAACGCACTTCATCGCGATGCTGGCCTATGACGGCGGCATGCCGATCAGCTACCAACTGGGGCTGACGGCGCTTTCCTTCCTCCTGTCGGTTGCTGGTTCGTGGGCCGCGATCGTCGTCGCTTCGGAGGGGCGCGGCAGGTTTTCGCGCATCCGCGGCGGCGTCCTGATGGCGGTCGTCATCGCCTCGATGCACCTGACCGGCATGCAGGCGATCGAGACACAGGCGATAATCCTTTACGATCCCTACATGACGCTGACTGCGGTTCTCGCGGGAGCGCTGCTGTCGAGCGCGGCCTTTCACGCCTTCTTTCGGTTAAAGGGCCCGAGGCGGCTGCTCACCTCGTCGGTCAGCTTCGTCTTGGCAATCTGCGCTCTCCACTTCATTTCGATGGCAAGCATCACGCTCGTGCCCGATCCCGGCAAAGAAGTTCCGGCAACGGTGCTCGATACCAGCCTGCTGGCGGCGATCGTCGTCATCGCGGCAACGGCTCTCATTCTGACCGCTATCGCGGTGGTCTTTATCGAAAGCCACCTGACGGATCTGAGAGGGCTCGCCAATGCCTCGCAGGAAGGATTGCTGATCCTGCGCGAAGGCAGGATCGTCGATGCCAATGAACGATTCCAGGCTTTATCCGGCTGGAAGCTTGCCGATCTTGTCGGCAAGGCGCCGTCCGCTGCTTTGACCGTCATACAGGGACAGAACGGGCCGGGCGAGAGGTTGCTCATCACCAGCAGCGGCAAGCAGATTGCCGTCGAGGTGAATACGAGCCGGATCGTCTATCGCGGGCACAATTGCGACGTACTGGCAGTGCGCGATCTGACGGAGCGCAGGCAGGCCGAGGAGATGATAGAACATCTCGCCCACCACGATGTTCTCACCGATCTTCCGAACCGGTCGTTGTTCGACACGCGCATCCGCCAGGCGCTGCAGATGGCCGAACGAAAGAACAGCAAGGTGGCGCTCTTCTATATCGATCTCGATCGGTTCAAGACCGTCAACGATATTTTCGGCCACGCCGAGGGCGACCGGATTCTCTGCAAGGTAGCCTCGATCCTCCGTCGCGTGGCCGATGAAAGCGATACGATCGCCCGTCTCGGCGGCGATGAGTTTGCCATCATCCAGCCCGCCGGCCAGCAACCGGCCGCCGCGCAGAAGCTCGCCGCCGCGATCCTGGACGAATTCGCCGCCGAAATGGATATGGCACGCGACCCGACCGCCGTGGGCGTCAGCCTCGGCATCGCCCTTTATCCGGCCGACGGACGTGAGGCAGACGAGATCTGCAACAACGCCGATATCGCGCTCTATCGGGTCAAGCACGGCGGCCGCGGCAAGGCCTGTTTCTTCGATGCGGAAATGGACGAAGCCACGCGAGCCCGCCGCCAGATCGAAAGCGAACTGCGCCACGCCGTTACCCGCAACCAGATCCATGTCAGCTATCAGCCGATTTACGATGCGCAGAGCGGCGAGGTCAGCGGCTACGAAGCCTTGATGCGCTGGAACCGGCCGGGGCACGGCATCAGCGAGCCGGATGTCTTCATTCCGATCGCCGAGGAAAGCGGATCGATCGTCCAGCTCGGCGAATGGGTATTGCGTGAGGCCTGTACAGAGGCCGCACGGTGGCCGCATCCGTTGAAAATCGCCGTCAATGTCTCGCCGGTGCAGTTCATGCTGCCAAACCTTTGCGAGCGGATCGAGGCAATCCTCAATGAAACGGGGCTCGAGCCCGAGCGGCTGGAAATCGAAATCACGGAGGCCGCTCTCATCCGCGACCGCGATCGGGTGATGGCGACGCTGCAGCGCCTGCGCAGTCTAGGTGTTCACATAGTCATGGACGACTTCGGCACCGGATTTTCTTCGCTTTCCAACCTGCGGACCTTCCCTTTCGACAAGATCAAGGTCGATCGCAGCTTCACCGGCATGCTGGAACACGACGCGGCGGCGCGTTCAATCGTGCGCGCAATCATCGGCCTCGGTCACAGTCTCGGCATGCCTGTCGTGACGGAGGGTGTCGAAACCGAGACGCAGCGCCAGATCGTCCTGGAAGAAGGCTGCGCCCAGGTGCAGGGTTTTTTACTCGGCAAGCCGGATATCGAGCCGAGCATCAAGCTCGCTGCCCGCAAAAGCCTCCTATCCTCGACGGCCGATGCTGGCGCGCTGCCGATACCGTGGAGGCGACCGACGCGCCTTGCCTGTGAGTAATCTCGGTCAGAGCGCCTTGGCGTTTTCCAGCAGCCGGCGGATATATTCCAGCGTCAGCTCGCGCTCGAAGCCGCGAAAGCCTTTGAACAGCGCCAAGTCCGCCTCACGCGCCGTCTCGATCGCCTGTGCCTCCATGGCACGGGCCATCGGCGTGAGGAAGATCAGCTGCGCCCGCTTGTCGGAGGGATGCGGCCGGCGTTCAATCAGCCCGTCGCGAACCATGCGCGAAAGCGTATTGGCCATGGTCGCCTGCTCGATATCGACTCGATCGAGAAGCTGTTTCTGGGTCAGCCCGTCCTCGGCCCAGAGCTCCAGCAGGATGGGAAACTGACCGGGAGAGAAACCAAGCCCGACTGCCCGCTGCTGAAGCGAGCGGGCAAAACCCTTCGCCAGCTGGCTGGCAAGGTAAGCTCCCGAATCCATGCGGTTAAATCCCATGATTGCAAGTTAGGCTCAAAACTGTGCCGGAGACAATGCAGCAAATCGCATAGGACGCTCCAAAAATGTTAGCCGCGATCAGTGCTTCGCAGGCCCGGAAAACAAAAGTCGCCATGACCTGGAGGTTGGCCATGGCGACTTTAAAATGGGGACAAAGGCCCGGAGAGGGGGATAAGGCCTTTGTCCAAGCCTGATGCGGCGGGGGACAAGCCGGTTATCAGACCCGCGACGCGATCAATAGCGTCGGTAACATAGATTTGTAGCTACGAATGTGGTTTTTCAAGGGTCACGGTACGTTACAAATCGGTAACAGTTCGGTGAGCAGAAATCCTTTCCGCTCCTGGCGCATCGAACTTTATATGGACCTCGTTCAGTGCCCGCGCTATCCATGCACGCATGAAAAAAGGCGATCACCTCTTCCTAGTCGATGGTTCCGGCTTCATCTTTCGGGCGTTTCACGCATTGCCGCCGCTGACGCGCAAGTCCGACGGCCTGCCCGTGGGCGCCGTTTCCGGTTTCTGCAACATGCTGTGGAAACTTTTGAGGGATGCGCGCAATACCGATGTCGGGGTGACGCCGACCCATCTTGCAGTCATCTTCGATTATTCCGCCAAGACCTTTCGCAAGGATCTCTACGACGCCTACAAGGCGAACCGCTCGGCGCCACCAGAAGAGCTCATCCCGCAATTCGGCCTCATAAGAGAGGCGACGCGTGCCTTCAACCTGCCCTGCATCGAGACCGAGGGGTTCGAGGCCGATGACATCATCGCCACCTACGCCCGTCAGGCCGAGGCCGCGGGCGCCGATGTCACCATCGTCTCCTCCGACAAGGATCTGATGCAGCTCGTCACACCGAATGTCCACATGTATGACAGCATGAAGGACAAGCAGATCGGTATCCCCGACGTCATCGAGAAATGGGGCGTGCCGCCGGAAAAGATGATCGACCTGCAGGCGATGACCGGCGATTCCGTCGACAATGTCCCCGGCATTCCCGGCATCGGCCCGAAAACGGCTGCCCAGCTCCTCGAGGAATATGGCGATCTCGACACGCTGCTCGACCGCGCCACCGAGATCAAGCAGGTCAAGCGCCGTGAGACGATCCTTGCCAATATCGAAATGGCGCGGCTTTCGCGCGAACTCGTGCGGCTGCGCACCGACGTGCCGCTCGATCTCGATCTCGACGCGCTGGTGCTGGAACCGCAGAACGGCCCGAAGCTGATCGGCTTCCTCAAGACGATGGAATTCACGACGCTGACGCGACGCGTCGCCGAAGTCTGCGACTGCGATGCGAGCGCCATCGAACCGGCTGTCGTCCCTATCGAATGGGGCGACGCAGCCCGTGGTCCCGATCTCGACGCGGTCGAGCCGGAACCCGTTGCCGGCGGCATCCCAGAGGTTTCGGGCGAATCGGTGCCCGTGCCGCCGCGCGCAAAGGCGAAGGCCGGCGTCGAAGGTGCTTTTTCGCCCGCCGATCTTGCCAAGGCGCGTGCCGAGGCCTTTGCGACGCTGCCGTTCGATCATGCGAACTATGAGACGATCCGCGATCTGGCGACGCTGGACCGATGGATCGCCGATGCGCGCGACACCGGCCTGATGGCCTTCGATACCGAAACCACGTCGCTGGATGCGATGCAGGCCGAACTTGTCGGTTTTGCAATGGCGATCGCCGACAATGTCACCGACCCCACAGGCACGAAGATTCGCGCCGCCTATTTGCCGCTCGCCCACAAGAACGGCGTCGGCGATCTGCTCGGCGGTGGCCTGGCCGAAAACCAGATCCCCATGGATGATGCCTTGCCGCGGCTGAAGGCATTGCTGGAGGACGAATCGGTACTCAAGGTCGCCCAGAACCTGAAATACGACTACCTCCTGATGAAGCGCTACGGCATCGAGACGAAGAGTTTCGACGACACGATGCTGATCTCCTATGTGCTCGACGCCGGCACCGGCGCCCACGGCATGGACCCGCTCTCGGAAAAGTTCCTCGGCCATACGCCCATCCCCTACAAGGACGTGGCGGGCAGCGGCAAGGCGAACGTCACCTTCGACCTCGTCGATATCGACCGCGCCACCCATTATGCTGCCGAAGACGCTGACGTGACGCTGCGCCTCTGGCTGGTCCTGAAGCCGCGGCTGGCGGCGGCGGGGCTGACCAGCGTTTACGAGCGGCTGGAGCGGCCGCTGTTGCCGGTGCTGGCGCGTATGGAAGCGCGTGGGATCACCGTCGACCGGCAGATCCTGTCGCGCCTGTCTGGCGAACTGGCCCAGGGTGCGGCGCGCTTGGAAGACGAGATCTACCAGCTCGCCGGCGAGCGTTTCAATATCGGTTCGCCGAAGCAGCTCGGCGACATCCTGTTCGGCAAGATGGGCCTTGCCGGCGGCAGCAAGACGAAGACGGGACAATGGTCGACCTCCGCCTCGGTGCTCGAGGACCTTGCCGCTGCCGGTTTCGAGCTGCCGCGCAAGATCGTCGACTGGCGCCAGCTGACCAAGCTGAAATCCACCTATACAGACGCGCTTCCCGGCTATGTCCATCCGGAAACCAGGCGGGTCCATACTTCCTATTCGCTGGCTTCGACGACCACGGGGCGCCTGTCCTCGTCCGAACCGAACCTGCAGAACATTCCGGTGCGCACCGCTGAAGGCCGCAAGATCCGCACCGCCTTCATCTCGACGCCGGGTCGCAAACTGATCTCCGCGGACTACAGCCAGATCGAACTGCGCGTGCTTGCCCATGTGGCCGAGATCCCGCAGCTGACCAAGGCCTTCGCGGATGGTGTCGACATCCATGCCATGACGGCCTCGGAAATGTTCGGCGTGCCGGTTGAAGGCATGCCGGGCGAGGTGCGCCGCCGCGCAAAGGCGATCAACTTCGGCATCATCTACGGCATCTCGGCCTTCGGTCTCGCCAACCAGCTCTCGATCGAGCGGTCGGAAGCCGGTGACTACATCAAGAAATATTTCGAACGTTTCCCCGGCATCCGCGACTATATGGAAAGCCGCAAGGCGATGGCGCGCGACAAGGGTTATGTCGAAACGATCTTCGGCCGGCGAATCAACTATCCCGAAATCCGCTCGTCCAATCCCTCCGTGCGCGCCTTCAACGAGCGTGCGGCGATCAACGCGCCGATCCAGGGCTCGGCGGCCGACGTCATCCGCCGGGCGATGATCAAGATGGAGCCGGCATTGGCCGAAGCCGGCCTTGCCGAGCGCGTTCGCATGCTGCTGCAGGTGCACGACGAACTCATCTTCGAAGTCGAAGACGAGGATGTCGAAAAGGCGATGCCGATCATCGTCTCGGTCATGGAAAACGCCACTATGCCAGCGCTCGAAATGCGCGTGCCGCTAAAGGTCGATGCCCGCGCCGCCAGCAATTGGGACGAGGCGCACTAATCGCCTCGACAAAAAAAGCGAAGATTTTTCCACTTTACACAAATCGTTGAAATGGCAGCAAATTGTCTCGGAAGGCCGTCTCGGAATGGTACGGCCGGAAGGAACTTATTAACCTTCCTTTTCTATCCCGGTACGGTCGTAATTCGTTAGGCATGAGTGAGTAGCGGACGCATGCGTTTTCCCAGAACCAATTTGACCGATGCCGCGGAATTTTCCAGCGGGCTTGAAACGGAACTTCAGGAGGAAATTGCAGGCGAAAAGCCCGCCGCGCCGATCTGGCAGAGCAACTTCTCGCTCGCGCCGAACGTTCGCTTCACCCGCACGCCCGAAACGCTGATCAGCCGCCGCCGCCCATCGAACGAGCCTGTTCGCGGCGAACCGCAATCTGAACAGCAGGCAATACGGATCGAGCCGGTCGCGGTCGACGTCCCCTTCGACATCTATCTGCCGGAGCCCGGCGAACTTGCCGCAGCGCCGGCTCAGACGATCGAGACGCCGCAACCGCCGGCCGCCGCGGTGGAGGCTTCCCCCCTGCGCGCCGCTTCCGAACTGTCGTCGATTTCCGATTTCGCCTTCTGGGAAGTCATGGCCTTCGAAGAAGGCGAACCCGTGCGGGCGCCCGCGATCGTTCTTCCGAAGATCGAGACCGCGCCCGAATCGATCACCTCCCTGTTCCGCGTCATGGAATGGCGTCCGGGCGCGCTGAAGCCCGCCCCGTCGGCATCCCGCCCGACCCAGCCGCCGGCTGCCACGACCGCGCCGGTGGCTCCGCGCCCGCCGGCGGCGATTTCCCTGGAAAAGCCGCCGCGGGCTCGCGAGGCGACGATCGCGTTGGCGCCCCAGGCCGCACGCCAGGCCACTCCAATGCCTCAGGTCACGCCGGTGCTTCAGGCCGCCCCGATGCTACAAGCCGCCCCCGCGCCTCGGCCGACGCCCCCGGTCGCTGCGGTCCTGCCGTCGCCGCGCCTAGCGACGAGGCCGGAAAAGGTCGATGCATCAGGCTATGAATTCCCGCCGCGTGCTCTCCTGCAGGAGCCGCCCGAACGTCTCGGTGAGATCATGTCGCAGGAGACGCTGGAGCAGAATGCCGGTCTTCTGGAGAGCGTGCTTGAGGATTTCGGCATCAAGGGCGAGATCATCCATGTCCGTCCGGGCCCCGTCGTCACCCTCTATGAATTCGAGCCGGCGCCCGGTGTGAAGTCATCGCGCGTCATCGGCCTGGCCGACGATATCGCCCGCTCGATGTCGGCGCTTTCGGCCCGCGTCGCCGTGGTCCCCGGCCGCAACGTCATCGGCATCGAGTTGCCGAATGTCACCCGCGAAACAGTCTACTTCCGCGAGATGATCGAGAGCCAGGATTTCGACAAGAGCGGCTACAAGCTGGCGCTCGGCCTCGGAAAGACCATCGGCGGTGAGCCTGTGATCGCAGAGCTCGCGAAGATGCCGCACCTGCTTGTTGCCGGCACCACCGGCTCGGGCAAATCGGTCGCCATCAACACGATGATCCTGTCGCTGCTTTATCGCATGACGCCGGAGCAGTGCCGGCTGATCATGGTCGACCCGAAAATGCTGGAACTCTCCGTCTATGACGGGATTCCGCATCTCCTGACGCCCGTCGTCACCGATCCGAAGAAGGCGGTCATGGCGCTGAAATGGGCGGTGCGCGAGATGGAGGAGCGTTATCGCAAGATGTCGCGCCTCGGCGTGCGCAACATCGACGGCTATAACGGCCGCGTCTCACAGGCGCGCGAAAAGGGCGAGACCATCCATATCATGGTCCAGACCGGCTTCGATAAGGGAACAGGTGCGCCGATCGAGGAAAGCCAGGAACTGGATCTTGCGCCGATGCCCTATATCGTCGTCATCGTCGACGAAATGGCCGACCTGATGATGGTCGCCGGCAAAGAGATCGAGGGTGCGATCCAGCGTCTGGCGCAGATGGCGCGTGCCGCGGGTATTCACCTGATCATGGCGACTCAGCGCCCTTCGGTCGACGTCATCACCGGCACGATCAAGGCGAATTTCCCGACTCGCATTTCATTCCAGGTCACCTCGAAGATTGACAGCCGCACCATCCTCGGCGAGCAGGGCGCCGAACAACTGCTCGGCCAGGGCGACATGCTGCATATGCAGGGGGGCGGACGCATCGCCCGCGTCCATGGTCCCTTCGTCTCCGATGCTGAAGTGGAGAAGGTCGTTGCGCATCTGAAGACGCAGGGCCGCCCCGAATATCTCGACACCGTGACCGCCGACGAGGAGGAAGAACCGGAAGAGGAAGAGGCCGGCGCCGTTTTCGACAAGAGCGCCATGGCTTCCGAGGATGGCAACGAGCTTTACGAGCAGGCGGTCAAGGTGGTCATGCGCGACAAGAAGTGCTCGACCTCCTACATCCAGCGCCGCCTCGGCATCGGTTACAACAGAGCCGCTTCACTCGTCGAGCGCATGGAGAAGGAAGGCCTCGTCGGGCCGGCCAACCATGTCGGTAAGCGCGAGATCGTCTCCGGACGGGGCGACGGGGATTGATAGGGCACGGGGTGCCCTACGCACTCCGATTCATGTCCGTAAGGCTGCCAGCCGCACCGTCTCGCTGACGAATTCGGTCTTGCCGCCGGTATAGAAATCCCGATCGCCGCCGGCCTCCACAGCCAAGCGGCGTTTCAGCTCGGCATAGGCCCGGGCTCTTTCCGGGTGATCTCGGAGATAGTCGCGAAACCGGATGCGCTCCCGGTGGGCGCGATTATCCGGGCCGCAGAGATAGAGCTTGAACCCATCATCATCATAATCGCGGGTGAAGCCCCATCGTTTCTCGCCTCTATCACCGTGGAAGACGAAATCGGTCGCGCGCATGATCTTGATTGCCATCGGCAGAACCTCGTCTGAGATCATGACGACATCGAGGTCGATCTTCGGCTTGGCCGCCAAGCCGGGCACCGACGTGCTGCCGATGTGATCGATGGTAAGCACGACCTCGCCGAGCAACGCAGATATCTCGATGCTGACTTCAGCAAAGAGCCGCGGCCAGCAAGGGTCGTAATCGACGACTTTGATGGCGCGCATCCTGCTGCTCTACTGTGTCGAGTGCACTTCGGCCAGTAACCCGTCCAGGATTGCGATCATCTTCTGCTCGGCTTCTTCGAGCGAGCCGCTATTGTCGAGTTCCGTCACGTCGTAGTCGCCACGCACGGTGAGCGGGCCGCGGGCAAGCCTGGCCATGATGTCCTCATGTGTCTCGCGCCCGCGCGCTTCCAGCCGGCTGGCGAGCACTTCGGGGCGGGCCGTGACATTGATGACCTTCAGTCGCGGGAAAGCGGCCTGGAAGCGGTGAAGCGCCGAGCGTGAGCCGTTGGCCACGACGAGATGGCCCCTTGATAGCGCCACCGAGACCTCGGCGGGGATTCCGTATTTCAGGCCGTGCGCTTCCCACCAGACGGCGAAGGATCCTGACTGCTCCATGGCTGCAAAGCCTTCGAGCGAGACGGAAAGATGATCCTCGCCGCCGGCATCGCGATGGCGTGTGATGACGCGGCGGGCGAAATGCACATTGTCGCGGCCGGAAAAACGCCGCGCAGCGAGGTTCATCAGCGTGTCCTTGCCGGCGCCGCTCGGCCCGACGACGACGACCATGATGCCGCGTTCGGCTCCGGCTGCCGCATGGGGTTCGTGCGGGGTCATGCGACACGGCGTCCCTGGCGCCAGACGGAGCGTGTCACCGGCACGCCATGCGAGCGGTGGACGCGGACGAGGTCGGCACGAAGTCCGGTCGCGATCCGGCCCCGATCGTCGAGGCTGACGGTGCGAGCAGGAGTCGAAGTCACCATTGCGATCGCTTTCGGAAGAGTGATGCTCTCCACCTCGTCTGCGAGGATGAAGGGTGCATGCAGCAGGCTGAGCGGCACGTAGTCGGACGACAGGACGTCGAGCACGCCCATTTCGGCGAGGTCGCGGGCGGCGATGTTGCCGGAATGGGATTTGCCGCGAACGATGTTGGGCGCGCCCATCAGCACGCTCATGCCGTGCTCGTGCGATGCCCGGGCGGCATCGAAGCTTGTCGGGAACTCGGCAAGGCGGACGCCATTATCGATCGCCTCGTCGACGTGGGAAAGCGTGGCATCGTCATGGCTTGCGACCGTGATGCCGCGCTCGGCACAGACCTTGGCGATGGCGGCGCGATGCGGCGTCGAGTTGCGCGCCGATTCCGCCTGTCGTTTGGCGACGAACCGGGCGAAGGCTTCATTGCTCAGGCCCCGCTTCTTCTGATAGTAGAAGATGTACTGATCCATCGTCTGGAACTGGCGCTGCCCCGGCGCGTGATCCATCAGCGAGACCAGCCGCACATGCGGGTCGTTTTCGAAATCGGCAAAATGTTCGAGCACGTTGTCGGCCGACACTTCGCAGCGCAGGTGGATGAGGTGCTCGGCGCGTAGCCTGCCTTCCTTTTCGGCCGACTGGATGGCGTCAGCCATCTCGCGCATCTCGCCATGTTCGAAACCGCCGTCCTCGTCCGCGCCCATGCGCAGGCAGTCGAAGACCGTCGTGATGCCCGATGTGACGATCTGCGCGTCATGCGCCTGGACGGCAGCCGTCTTGTGCCAGCGGATGCCCGGACGCGGCTGATAATGGCCTTCGAGATGGTCGGTATGCAGTTCGACGAGGCCGGGAATAATGTAGTCGCCTTCAAAATCTTCGCCGGCTACCGAACTGCCCTCGGAGATGTCAGCGATCTTGCCGTCGCGTATGAGGATCGATCCTGAGAGGATGTCGTCCTCGAGAACGATGCGGGCGTTGGAAAAGACGGTCTCTTTACTCATATCGTCAGGTCTTTCAGCTTTTGGCGCCGCTGAGCGGCAGCCAGGAATGAACTTTGAATGGGGCGCCGCGCGTCTCCTCGGTAAAGACGGCAAGGCCGGAAATCGAAAGCGGCCGGCCGATGAAACCGGCAAAACGCTCAGTCAGGATCGCCTTCATGACATCGGCGCGCTCGGCGGGTACCTGGCCGCTCAGGGTCATGTGAAAACCGAAATCCTCCATGACGTAAGGATAACCCCAGCGATGCAGATTTGCGCGCTGGCTTTCGCTGAGCTTCTCCGGGTTGCGCCGCGCGATGTCGGCATCGGAGAGCGCTGCGCGAAAGGGCTCGAAGGATTTTACCACCTTCGCGGCGAAATCCTGAAGTGGTTGATGAAGAGAGCCGGGAACAAGGGCAAAAAATCGGCCGAGCTGGCCGAGCACGAGTTCGGGAATCTCGAAGGCCGGCGTGCGCGCAGCAAACTCTTCGGCAACCGCCATCAGATCCTTCTCGGTGACGGAGGCGGCGAGCGAAAACGGCGCCTTGATCGTGGCGTGAAAGCCGTAGCGGCGCGGCTCGGCGGTCAGCTCGAACTGTTCCGCGGCACCGAGCATCTCATGTTTCGGTGCAGGATAAGTCTCGCCCGTAAAGGCGTCACGACCGAGCCAGAGCGAGGCCGCGCCGGTCAGGGGATCATCCTTCGGCGGCGAGAAATAGAGAGCGTAGCGCAAGGCTGTTATCCTGGGGATCGTCGAGATGGGGAGCGCAATGTGCAGTGATTTGGCGGCGAACCGCAAGCAGGCTCCCCGGCTAAAAGATTTCCGTGACAGAATGATGATGCGGCAGCTCTTCAGTGGTTCTTTTTGCCCATCACGCGCGAGCGCAGCGCATTCGAGAGATTGTCGAAGGCAAAGACCACCAGGAGGATCAGAAGCACCATATAGGCGACCTTGTCCCAGTCCGAATTGGTCTTCATGGATTCCAGCAGCTTGAGGCCAATGCCGCCCGCACCGACCGCACCGATCACGGTCGCCGAGCGGGTATTCGATTCCCAGAAGTAGAGCGATTGCGAGATGAAGACTGGCAGAACCTGTGGGATGACGCCGAAACGTTGGACGGCGACCGGCGCCGCACCCACCGACTTGACGCCCTCGCGTTGCTTGTCGTCGATGTTCTCGAGCGCTTCGGCGTAGACTTTTCCGAGTGCGCCCGTATCGGTGAAGAAGATTGCCGCGATCCCTGGAAGCGGCCCGGGGCCGAAGGCACGGGTGAAGAACAGTGCCCAGATCAGCATGTCGATCGAGCGCAGGAAATCGAAGAGCCGTTTCGTGCCCCAGTTCACGGCGCGGCTGCGCATGATGTTGCGCGCGCCGATGAAGGCGAGCGGGAAAGCGACCAGGGTGCCGAACAGCGTGCCGACAAAGGCCATGACCAGCGTCTGCATCAGTTTCGACAGGATGTCGCCGTGCTGCCAACTCGCATTGTTGAGGAAGTTGTCGAACGCCAGCGATGCATTGGACTGATTGGCATCGAGCCGTTCGCCGGAGAAGATCAGGCCGATGACCTCGGGCAGGCTGCGGCCCCAGAAGGGCGATTGCGTATCGAAGAAGAAGTTCGCCCAGCCGAGAAAACGGCGCTGCACATAGACCTGGCTAGTTCGAATTTCTGCCTGTCCGGCAAAGCCGTAATAGACATTCACCTTGTTGTCGTCCTGGTGCATCTGGGCTGGCGCATTTGCGGGCATGGAGGCGCGGTCGCGGGTGATGGTCACGGGATAGAGCTTGCCGTCGATATAGACATCGACGCGGCTCGGGCTTACTTCCAGCCGGTCGGCGTCGCTGCCGAATGTGACAATGTATCTGCTCCCGTCGGCACTAGGCTTCAGCCAGTCGATATCGGCGCCTTCGGGATACTGCCGGCGACTTGTCCATTGGGGAACGACCTGATCGTTCTGGAAACGCAAGCGTGGCTGGGCACGCCAGGAATACCAGTCCTGGACATAGATCGCCGCACGGTCCCAGTTGCCGTTCACGAAAGTCGGAATGACGTTGAAGAAGGCGAAGCAGAAGCCAAGATAGATGAGGACTGCCGCCGAAATGAGGAGGAGACCCCAGCGCTGCATGAAGCTGCGATGGAAGACATCCGGATAGGCGGTCAGCAGGCGGTTGCGCTCGGCGGTGTCGAGGGTCAAGACAGAGGACATCACGCTGCTCCCCTGCCGAATTCGAAGGACTGCTTGCCGATCAGCCGGCGGCGCAGCCAGGCGGAGAACTGGTCGACGCAGATGACGGTGATCAGCAGCAGGATGATGATCGCGTAAGTCTTGGCGGCATGGTCGCGACCAATCGACAGGCTGAAGACCTCGCCTATGCCGCCGCCGCCGACAGCGCCGATAATGGTTGAGGCACGCACGTTGATCTCGGTGCGCAGCAGCGTATAGGAGACGAAGTTCGGCAGCACCTGCGGCAGGATGGCGAAACGCACACGCTCGATCCATCCTGCGCCGACTGCGCGCAGGCCCTCATCCGGCTTCATGTCGGCGTTCTCGACGACTTCGAAGAACAGCTTTCCAAGCGCGCCGACGGTGTGGACCCAGACCGCGATGATCGCCGAGATAGGCCCGATCGACAGGATCGCCGCGAGCAGGCCGGCGATGACGATTTCCGGAAAAGCGCGCATGATTTCCATGATGCGCCGCACGATCCATCGGGTTACGCCTGCACCGACGAGGTTGGTGGAAGCGAAAAAGCAGAGCATGAACGCGCCGCTTGCGCCAAGAATGGTGGAGACGATGGCGATGTTGAGCGTGATCGCGAGCTGGTAGAAGAAATTCGGAATGTAGAAACTGTCGGTGATCCAGACGCGGTCGCTTGTATAGTCGTATTTTATCGAACCGTCGGAAAAGGGCGACGGCAGGTCGAACATGGCGCGGAAGATCTCCAGCGGGCTGTCCGGCACAAAACTCTTCATGAAATCGAAGAAATAGGGAAGGCGTTCGAAAAACTTGCCCGAATTCGCGCTGTTGGCGAAGTCGAGCGAGGCGCCGAGGATGATGAGGAAGACCACGATTGAAACGATGGTGTAGATCCGCCGCGTTCGAACTTGGCTCTGATAATGATCGAGGATGGTGCGGGAGCTCTCCTGCAATCCGTTCAGAGAGTTCGCGCCGGCCGAGTGCGCCATATCTGGCTTCCTTTTTGGAAAACGGCGGCACCATCATAATGCCGCCGCAAGACTGTTCAGACTGAGGATCAGCCGCCGATCACGGCCTTACGGGCGTCGATGATTGTCTGGTAGAAGCTCTGGTCCACCGGTGCCCAGTCAACGTAGCCGCCGCCGGTGAACGATTCGAAGCAGCTCTTGTCGGTCTTCGGCAGCTCGGCGAAGTAGGCGGTAACCTTCTTCTGGAGATCGGCCGGCAGCTTCTGAGAAACCATCAGCGGACCGTTCGGGATGAGCGGCGACTTCCAGACCTCGACGATATCGTCCATGTCGAGCAGGCCCTTGGCGACCATCTGGTGTAGGTTGCCGGAGGTGTAGCCCTGCGCCCACTCGCCCTGACCGGAACCGAAGGTGGTGCCGACGTCGAACTTCTTGTCGAGAACGCCGAGAACGAGGTTCTCATGGCCGCCGCCGAAGCCGGTTTCAGAGAAATACTGCTTGACGGGAGCGCCGGTGTCTTTCGGAAGGGCAACGTTAGGAACGAGGTAACCGGAGGTGGAGTCGGGATCGGCGAAGCCGAGCTTCTTGCCCTTGGCGTCGGCGAGCGTCTTGATGCCGGAATCCTTGCGGGCAACCATGATCGAATAGTAGCCTGTCGAACCGTCGGCCTGCTTCGTGGTCAGAACCGGGGTAACGGCGTTCGGATCTTTGATATAAACCGCGGCGTAAGAGGCAGCGCCCATGACGGCGAGGTCAATCGTGCCACCGAGCAGGCCCTGGATGACGCCGTTGTAGTTCGGCGATGGGAAGAGCTGGACTTCGGAAACACCGGTGGCAGCGGTCAGGCCCGGCTTGACGCACTCGGTGCGGCGAACCTGGTCGGCCTCGTTTTCACCGCCATCGAGTCCGATGCGGAGTACCTTGACGTCCTGTGCGGCGGCATTGCCGGCGAGGGCGGCTACGGCGATGGTTGCCATCAGGATATTGCGGAATGCAGACATGGAAGTCTCCTTTTGTGACGTGGCTTGTCAGTTGGTTCTCCGGCCGTTGTCCCGTCGGCCGGAAACGGTTCAATGCATGGCGGCGGCTTTGGCCGTCATGCCGGATGATGCGATTTCGGGGCGACGAGTGGATTCAAGGCTGGTCGAGGTCACCGTTTCGTCGATGCCGGCGCCGTCCTTATCCGTCCCGTAGATTTCCTTGACAGCCTCCGCGGTCAGCTCCGAGGGCTTTCCGTCGAAGACGACGCGGCCACCGGCCATGCCGATGATGCGCTCACAGTAGTTGCGGGCGGTGTCGAGCGTGTGCAGATTGGTGATGACGGTGATGCCCTCGCGCTCGTTGATATCGCGCAGCGCATCCATGACGATCTTGGCGTTCAGCGGGTCGAGCGAGGCGATCGGCTCGTCGGCGAGAACCATCTTCGGGTTCTGCATGAGCGCGCGGGCAATCGCCACGCGCTGCTGTTGTCCGCCGGAAAGCGTGCCGGCCGGCTGCAGCGCCGTCTGCTCAATGCCGAGGCGTTCGAGCGCGGCGATGGCGTGAATACGCTCCTCGCGTGTGAAGACGCTGAGCAGGCTCAGAAGCGTCGAGCGGTGATTGAGCCGGCCGAGCATGACATTTGTGAGAACATCAAGGCGCGGCACCAGGTTGAACTGCTGGAAGATCATCGCACAGTCGCGCTGCCAGTTGCGCAGCGCTCGGCCACGAAGTCCGGAGACTTCGACGCCGGCAAAGTGAATCGAGCCGGAGCTCGGCTCCTGGAGCCGGTTGATCATGCGCAGGAGCGTCGACTTGCCGGCGCCGGAGCGGCCGATGATGCCAACCATCTGACCCTGAGAAATCTCGAGTGTGACGGCGTCGACTGCGAGTTTGTTTCCGAAACGACGTGTGACATCCTTCAGCGCGAACATCATGCTCTTCCCCTGCATTCCGGGCCTTTATCAGGATCGCATTAGTCCCGCTTGATGACCCTCAGATGTCATATTTGTGTAAGTCTTGTCACATTTCCTGGCGCTCGTATCGGAGGTTTAGCCGCCGTAGCGGGAGAGGAAATCTTCCGCGCTCAGGTTGCGAAAATCCTGGAGTGCCAGGCGCAGCCGGTCATGTTCCCAATCCCACCAGGCGAGTTCGTCCATGCGTTCTCCTAGCGCCTTAGAAAACCGATCGCGGATCAGCCGGGCCGGGACGCCGCCGACGATCGTGTAGGACGCGACGTCTTTCGATACGACGGCACCGGCGCCTATCACCGCGCCGTTGCCGACGCTGACGCCCGGCAGGATCGTCGCCCCATGGCCGATCCAGACGTCATTGCCGATCGTCACGCGATTCAAGCGCCGCCAGGCGAAGAAATCCTCCTCCATGTCGCCGTCCGGCCAGTAATCTGCGGCGCGATAGGTGAAATGGTGCAGCGTCGCGCGCCAGGTCGGATGGTTGGTGGCGTTGATGCGAACGGCGGCGGCAATATTGACGAATTTGCCGATCGTCGCGCACCAGATGGAGCCGTCCTGCATGATGTAGGAATAGTCGCCGAAGGTTACCTCGCTGATGCGGCAGCGTTCCGAGATTTCGGTATAGCGCCCGAGGGTGGAATCGCTGACGGATGCAGTCTCGTCGATATAGGGCTCAAGGCCCAGCTTCCGGTTCATGCAGCGATCTTTCGTGGAGAGAACTGCTGGACATCGAGGATGCGGTCGGCGACGGCTTCGCGCACTTCCTCGTCGTGGAAGATGCCGAGGAGAGCAACGCCCGCCCGCTTCTTTTCGGCAATCATGCTGACGACGACGGCCCGATTTCGTGCATCGAGCGACGCTGTGGGTTCGTCGAGAAGCAGGATCGTATGGTCGGTGATGAAGCCGCGCGCGATGTTGACCCGCTGTTGTTCTCCGCCCGAAAAGGTAGCGGGCGGAAGCTGCCAGAGCGCTTCGGGCAGGTTGAGTTTGGCGAGCAGGGCACCGGCCTTTTCCCGCGCCGCCATGGCCTGTTCGCCGCGTGCGACAAGCGGCTCGGCCACTACGTCTATGGCCGCGACACGCGGGACGGTGCGCAGGAACTGGCTGACATAGCCGAGCGTATGGCGCCGCACGTTGAGCACGGTGCGCGGGTCGGCCGAGGCAAGATCGACGATGCGCCCGTCGTGGTGGACGAGGATCTGCCCGGTATCGACGGCATAATTGCCGTAGATCATCTTGAGCAGCGAGCTCTTGCCGATGCCAGAGGGGCCGCCGAGCACGACGCATTCGCCTGACGACACAGAGAAGGCGACGTCGGAGACGACGGGCAGCCTGATGCCGTCGCGCAGGTGCATGGTGAAGCTTTTCGAGACTTCGGAAACGACGAGGGGCGTGGCCATGATTGTTCTTTCCTGGTTTCTAACGATGGCTCAGACCTGCAGGATCGAGGAGACGAGCAGCTGGGTGTAAGGCTCCCGCGGATCGTCGAGAACACGATCTGTCAGACCGTGTTCGATGACGCAGCCATCCTTCATCACCATCATCCGGTGCGAGAGAAGCCGGGCGACGGCGAGATCGTGGGTGACGATGATGGCCGAGAGGCCAAGATCGTTGACGAGGCCGCGCACCAGATCGAGCAGGCGCGCCTGCACCGAAACGTCGAGACCGCCTGTGGGCTCGTCCATGAAGACGAGGCGCGGCCCGGTGACGAGATTGCGGGCAATTTGCAGGCGCTGGCGCATGCCGCCGGAAAAGGCGCGCGGCTGGTCGTCGATGCGCTCTGCGTCGATCTCGACACGTTCAAGCCAGTCGATGGCGGCCGAGCGGATCTTGCCGTAGTGCCGGTCGCCGATCGCCATCAGCCGTTCACCGACATTGGCGCCGGCCGAGACGGTCATGCGCAGCCCGTCGGCGGGGTTCTGGTGTACGAACCCCCAGTCGGTGCGCATCAGGAAGCGGCGCTCGGCCTCATTCATATGGTAGAGGTCGCGGTAGCTGCCGTCGCGCATGTGGTACTCGACGCTGCCGGTGGTCGGCATCAGCCTGGTGGAGATGCAGTTGAGCAGCGTTGTCTTGCCCGAACCGGATTCGCCGACGATGGCGAGCACCTCGCCGGGCCAGAGCTCGAAGGAGACGTTCCGGCAGCCGATGCGATTGCCGTAGAATTTTGAGAGGTCGTTGACTTTGAGAAGCGCCGTGTCGGTCATTCCGCAGCCTCCCGGGCCAGCATTTCGCCGGCATGCCCCTGCGCCCGGCGATCTTCGCAATGGTCGGTATCGGAGCAGACGAACATGCGGCCGCCCTTGTCGTCGAGGATGACCTCGTCGAGGTAGACATCCTCTGCGCCACAGAGCGCGCAGGGTTTGCCGAAGCGCTGAATCTCGAAGGGATGGTCTTCGAAGTCCAGGCTGACGACGTCGGTATAGGGCGGCACGGCATAGATGCGCTTTTCGCGACCGGCGCCGAAAAGCTGCAGCGCTTCCGACTTGTGCATCTTCGGGTTATCGAACTTCGGTGTCGGCGAAGGATCCATGACGTAACGTCCATGCACCTTGACCGGATAGGCATAGGTGGTGGCGATGCGGCCGTTTCGGGCGATGTCTTCGTAGAGCTTCACATGCATGAGGCCGTATTCTTCGAGCGCATGCATCTTGCGGGTCTCGGTCTCGCGGGGCTCGAGGAAGCGCAGCGGCTCTGGGATCGGCACCTGATAGACCAGCACCTGGCCGGCTCCGAGCTTTTCCTCCGGGATGCGGTGGCGCGTCTGGATGATCGTCGCATCCCTGGTATGCGTCGTCACCGCGACATTGGCGACCTTTTGGAAGAAGGCGCGGATGGAAACGGCGTTGGTCGTATCGTCGGCGCCCTGATCGATGACCTTCAGCACGTCGTCAGGCCCGATGATCGAGGCCGTCACCTGCACGCCGCCGGTGCCCCAGCCGTAGGGCATCGGCATTTCGCGGGAAGCGAAAGGCACCTGGTAGCCTGGAATGGCGATTGCCTTCAGGATGGCGCGGCGGATCATCCGCTTGGTCTGCTCGTCGAGATAGGCGAAGTTGTAGCTGGCGAGATCGCTCATTCGGCGGCTTCCTTCATGTCTTCGCCAGCACTGCGGGCGGCTTCGAATTCGCGGCGCATGCGGCGGACGAGATCGAGTTCGGCCTGGAAGTCCACATAATGCGGAAGCTTCAGGTGCTCGACGAAACCGGTCGCCTGGACGTTGTCGGAATGGGAAATGACGAATTCCTCATCCTGCGCAGGCGCGGTGATGTCCTCGCCGAGCTCTTCGGCGCGCAACGCCCTATCGACCAGAGACATCGCCATAGCCTTGCGCTCGCTCTGGCCGAAGACGAGGCCGTAGCCGCGGGTGAATTGCGGCGGCGCCTTGGCCGATCCCTTGAACTGGTTGACCATCTGGCATTCAGTGATTTGGATTACGCCGAGCGAGACGGCGAAGCCGAGCTCCGCCACGTCGAATTCCACCTCGACTTCGCCGATGCGGATCTCGCCGGTGAAGGGGTGATTGCGGCCATAGCCGCGCTGGGTGGAGTAGCCGAGCGCCAGCAGGAAGCCCTCATCGCCCCGGGCAAGCGCCTGCAGGCGCAGGTCGCGGGTCATCGGGAATTCCATCGGCTCGCGGGTCAGGTCGCCGATCTCGTGATCTTGCGGCATGTCGCCGTCTGCCTCGATCAGGCCTTCCTCGCCGAGAATTTCGGACACGCGCATGACGCGGCCGGTCTCCGCCGTACGCTGGGCAGGCGCCTCGACCGCTTCGTCCTGAAGCAGCGAGGGATCGAGCAGCCGATGGGTATAATCGAAGGTAGGCCCAAGAAGCTGGCCGCCCGGCAGATCCTTGTAGGTCGCCGAGATGCGCCGTTCGATCGTCATATCAGCCGTGTCGAGCGGCCTTGAATAGCCGAAGCGCGGCAGAGTCGTGCGGTAGGCGCGCAGCAGGAAGATCGCCTCGATCATATCGCCGCGCGATTGGCGGATGGCGAGCGCTGCAAGCGTGCGGTCGAAAAGCGAGGCCTCCGCCATCACGCGGTCAACGGCGAGGCCCAACTGCGCCACGATCTGGTCGATGCCGATCGCCGGCAGAGAACGGTCGCCGCGGCGGCGGTCGGCAAGCAGGCGGTGGGCATTGGCAATGGCGGCCTCGCCACCCTTGACGGCAACATACATGAGCTCAGATCTCCGTTGCTGTGATCTTGGTGGTGCGCGGCAGACAGAGGAAGCGTTTGCCCGATGTCAGCACGATGTCGATGCCGCGCGGAAAGAGCGCACGATTGTCCGTCCAAAGCGGCAGAAAGGTCTCGGGCAGCCCCCTGGGCGCGATCTCAGTCTCGCTCTGGATGCCGGGGCCGATCAGTGCCAATCTGCGCCCGCCCTCCAGCTCGGCGAGTTCGATGATAATGGTCGTCGAACGGTCGGGATATTCCTGCGTGCCCGATGCAAAGACGCCGAAGGAGGAAAGCGCGGTACCGGCTTCCGTGAAAGCGAAGCGCGCCTCGGCCTTTTCGCTCGTCAGCGGAGCGCCAGTGTGGAAGCCGAGCCATTCCGGCACAGCCGATTTGGCCAATCCCTGCGAAAGCCAGACCGGCGTGTCATGGTCGCAAAGTGTCAGCGCGATCGCGCCGGCGGCGATGCCGAACGGCCCGGGCGGAGCGATATCGGGCTCAACGGTCTGGATCGTGCCGGGACGGGCCATGCCGTCCATCAGCATCTTGAAAACGCTCTGGGAGTGGAACACCGGGGCGGCAAAGCCGCCGGTCAGGGCTTCTATCTTCAGACCCATCAGTCGTCACCCCGCACCATAGTGAAAAAGTCGACGCGGGTTGCCGCCGTCTCATCCGCCCTACGGCGTTCGGCAGCGGCTATCCGTTCCTCGATCGGCAGAAGCAGGGCCTGTTCCACAAAATCCCTGGTCGCCTCCTGCTGCCAGAGCGCGTCGAACATCGCCGCAAGACGGGCCTTTTCCCGGTCGGTGCCGAGCGCCTGCGCATGCCCGACCGATCCGGAGTCGAGCCGGACCGAAGCACGCGTCACCGTCACTTCCCCAAGATTGAAGGCGGCTCCGCCGCCACCGATGCGCCCGCGCACCATCACCAGGCCGGTTTCGGGTCCGCGCACCGGCTGCACCTGAGGCTTTTCCGGCAACGCATCCCAGACCGCCGAGAGTTCGCTCCGTTTTGCGCGCGCCAGCAGATCGGCGGCGCGTTTGCGCGCCGACACCCTCTGTGACGCAGCGTCCCTATTCTCCGCTGATATCATCGCCATCTTCCCGGAAATGTCTATTGATATAGACAACTATACAAGATATTTCTAGGCTTAGATCGAAGTCGTGACAAGGGTGTGACATCTCAGGCGTAACGCATCTTTTCGCTGCGCAGGCGACTCTGTAACGCTTTGATCCAAGCAGTGGGAATGAAGTGGCAGGGTGGAATGGCGGGATTGAAGCAGGTGCAAAGGCAAACGGGTGTGGCGCTTTGGCGTCAGATTGCCGACCGGATACGCGAGGCGATCAGCGCCGGCGCCTATGACGAAACTGGAATGGTGCCGCCAGAAACCGGGCTGGCGCTGCAGTTCGGCGTCAACCGGCATACGGTGCGCAGCGCTCTGGCGGCGCTGGCGCAGGAAGGCATCGTGCGTGCGGTGCAAGGTCGCGGCACGCTGATCGAGCGCAAGGAGCGCTTCAACTTCCCGATCACGCGGCGCACCCGCTTTACCGCCGGTATCGGCGATCAGGCGCGCGAGATGCGAGGACTTCTGCTCGAGGAGGCAAAGGAGGAGGCGAGCGCCGAGGTCGCTCGCTGGCTTGGCCTGAAGCCGGGAGCAGAGGTGATCCGGCTTGAAACGCTGCGCGAGGCCGACAAGCGGCCGGTTTCAAGGGCGACGAGCTGGTTTCACGCCGAACGTTTCGCCGGGATCGGCGAGGCCTACCGAAAGCACGAATCGATCACCAAGGCTTTCGCCGAACTCGGGCTGGTGGACTACGTCCGGGCGACAACCGAGGTAACGGCGGCGCATGCTGCTACTGCCGATCTGGCTGACCTGGAGCTCACCCCTGGCGCGATCCTTCTGATCGCCAAGGCGATGAACACCGATCTTGATGGCGTGCCGGTGCAATATTCCATTAGCCGGTTTGCGGCTGATCGGGTGCAGTTCACCATCGAGAATTGAGGCTTGGCGTGCCGACCGGCTCCGGTGGCACGCCTACTTGAATTCAATGCGCGCCGGACATATCGCCCAGCACTTCCTTGGAAGCGACGGTGGAATCCGCATTCAGCTTGTAGACCATGGGAACGCCGGTCGCGAGGTTGAGGGCAAGCACGCCTTCTTTGCTGAGCTTGTCGAGCACCATGACGAGCGAACGCAGCGAATTGCCATGCGCGGCAACCAGCACCTTCTCGCCGCGCAGCACGCGCGGCAGGATATCCGTGAGGTAGTAAGGCCAGACGCGCGCGCCGGTGTCGCGCAGGCTCTCGCCACCGGGCGGCGGCACGTCATAGGAACGGCGCCAGATATGCACCTGTTCCTCGCCCCATTTGGCGCGCGCATCATCCTTGTTGAGGCCCGAGAGGTCGCCGTAGTCACGCTCGTTCAGCGCCTGGTCGCGGATCGTCTCGAGGTCAGGTTGACCGACCTTGTCGAGAATGAGCTTCAGCGTGTGCTGCGCGCGCACTAGAGCCGAGGTATAGGCGATGTCGAATTTGATCCCGTATTCGGCAAGTGCGGCGCCGCCCGCATTGGCTTCCTGGATGCCGAGCTCGGTCAGATCGGGATCCTTCCAGCCGGTGAAGAGATTCTTCAAGTTCCAGTCGCTCTGGCCGTGGCGAACGAGGACGAGGGTACCGCTCATGAATATGCCTCCGTAATATCTTTATTGGGAAGAAAGCCCGAGCACGTCGAGCATGGAATAGAGCCCCGGCTTCTTGTCGCGCGCCCAGAGCGCCGCCTTGATGGCACCGCGTGCGAAGATCGAACGGTCGGCCGCACTGTGCGACAGGCTGACGATTTCGCCTTCGCCGGCGAAAAGCACGGAATGCTCGCCGATGACGGAGCCGCCGCGCAGCGTCGCAAAACCGATCGTACCCGCCTCCCGGGCGCCGGTATGTCCATCGCGCACCCTGACCGATTTCGAGGCGAGATCGACATTGCGGCCCCTGGCCGCCGCTTCGCCGAAAAGAAGTGCAGTGCCGGAAGGGGCGTCGACTTTGTGCTTGTGATGCATTTCCAGGATCTCGATGTCCCAATCAATAGGATCGAGCGCCCGCGCCGCCTGTTCGACCAGGACGCTGAGCAGATTGACGCCAAGGCTCATATTGCCCGACTTGACTATGCGGGCATGGCGTGCCGCGGCGGCGATCTTCGCGTTGTCCTCGGTCGAGCAGCCCGTCGTGCCGACGACATGAACGATACGGGCCTGCGCGGCGAGGCCGGCGAATTCCACGCTTGCGGCAGGCGAGGTGAAGTCGAGCACGCCTTCGGCATGGAGGAATGCCTGGAGCGGGTCGTCGCCGATCATGACTCCGGTCGGGCCGAGGCCCGCCATCTCGCCAGCATCCTTGCCGACGAAGGGCGAGCCGACACGCTCGACGGCAGCGTGCAATGTCACGCCGTCGATCGAATGGACGAGCCGGATCAGCGTCTGTCCCATGCGTCCCGCCGCGCCAACCACCACTAGTTTCATCGCAGCATCGCTCATGTCCGTCTCACCAAGTTAGTTTGAATCGGAGGCCGAAGGCCTCTGCAGGTTGTTGAGGCGAGCGTAAAGACCGTCGCTGACCTTCGCAAGCGCCTCGTGATTGCCTTCCTCGACGACCCGGCCCTGCTGCATGACGACGATCTTGTCGGCGCGCACCACGGTCGACAGCCGGTGGGCAATGACGACGACGGTGCGCCCCGTCATCGCCTCGTCGAGCGCCTTCTGCACCGCGGCCTCGGATTCGGTGTCGAGGGCCGACGTCGCTTCGTCGAGGAGCAGGATCGGAGCATTGCGCACCAAAGCGCGCGCGATTGACAGACGCTGGCGCTGGCCGCCTGAAAGCGTCACGCCGTTTTCACCGACAGGCGTATCGTAGCCCAGCGGCTGAGCTGAGATGAAATCATGCGCGTAGGCGAGCCGGGCGGCATCCTCCACCTCGGCATCGGTCGCATCCGGCCGGCCGTAGCGGATATTGTCGCGGATCGTGCCCTCGAACAGGTAGGGCTGCTGTGAGACATAGGCGAGCTGCTGGCGCAGCGACTTTTTGGTGATATGGGCGATATCCTGTCCATCGATCAGGATTTCGCCTTCGCGCGGATCGTAGAAACGCGGTATGAGGCTGATGACAGTGGATTTGCCCGCACCCGAGGGGCCGACGAGCGCCGTTGTGGCGCCGCCCTCGGCGACGAAGCTGACGCCGTTCAGCACGCTCTCATTGCCATAGGCGAAGGAAACGTTGCGGAATTCGATCCTGGCCTGCGTCACTGTCAGCGGTCGCGCATCCGGCAGGTCGCGCTGGCGCGGCTCCATGTCGAGCAATTCGTAGATCATCCGCGCATTGACGACGGCGCGCTCCATCTGCACCTGCAGGCGGGCGAGGCGCCGGGCCGGGTCATAGGCAAGCAGCAGCGCCGTTACGAAGGAGAAGAAGGCGCCCGGTGCCACATTGTAATAGATCGAGCGATAGGCGGCATAGGCGAGCACGCTGGCGACGGCAAAGCCCGCGAAGCTTTCTGTCAGCGGTGAGGTGCGCTCGGACAGCCGGGCTATCCGATTCGCCCGGTTTTCTGCGGCCGTGATGAGCTTGTTGACCTTGTTCTCCAGCTCCTCTTCCATCGTGAAGGCTTTGACGATGGCAATACCCTGGATCGTCTCCTGCATGGCCCCCAGCACGTGGCTGTTCAGATGCACGGCCTCGCGGGTTGCCGAGCGAAGACGTTTGGAAACATAACGCAGCGCATAGAGCAGCGGCGGGGCCATGATGAACACGGCGAGGCTGAGCAGCGGGTCCTGAAGGACCATCACGCCGATCAGCGAAACGAAGGTCAGGAGGTCGCGCACCGTCGAGGTGATCGTCAGGTTGAGCACGTCACGAATGCCGCTGACGTTCTGGCTCACCTGCGCGGCGATATGGGCCGACCGTGCCTCACTGAAAAAGCCGACAGAAAGCGTCATCAGATGCGCATAGAGGCGGCGCTGATATCGGGCGACGATATTGTTGCCGACCTTGGAAAGCGCCACGGCCTGGCCGTAGCTGGCAAAACCGCGCAACACGAAGGCCACGAAGATCGAAAGACAGATGATCCAGACGACGTCGGCGCGGCGGTTGGCGAAGGCCTCGTCGATGATCGCCCGCATGATCCATGCGGTGAACGCCGTCGAAAGCGCCACAACCACGAGGCAGGCGATCGCAAAGACATAACCCCAGAGATGGTCGCGGCCGTTTTCAGCGATGATGCGCTTCAGGATGCCGGTCACGGTATCGCTGTTGACGCTCTGCTTTCTGCTTTCTGCGGCTTCCAAAAATGAGCTTTCCTGTCCTGTGCCGGCGCGCCATGGAGGCGGCACGCGCTTTTGGCGGCTCTATAAAGAGTTAGGATTGGTTTGGCTAGAGCGCCGCGCGTCCGACTGGGCGGGCCAGCACGCTCTGCCTGCCTTGAGCGCGGGGTCAACGCCGCCAGCGGCGGCCTTCCGTCGATACGCCGAAATTCGCCGGCATTCGGGCATAGGCGGAAAGCCCGGCAAGGGCTGCCAACGGATGCGTCACCACATAGGTGGGAATGGTGCGAAGCAGCGCTGTATGCGGCGCCTTGTCTTCGAAGGCGATGCGGAATTCCGGCTTCTTCAGCGCCGGGAGGATCTTTTGTGAGATGCCGCCGGAGAGATAGACGCCGCCGCGCGCCATGAACACCATCGCCATGTCGCCCGCCACGCGGCCGAGATAGGTGGCAAACAGCGAGACGGTCTCAACGGCCGCCTTGTCGCTGCCGGCAAGCGCATGCGAGGTGATGTCGGCGGGATCCTTCATCGTCGGCTGGATGCCGTCGACGACGCAGATGGCGTTATAGAGATTGACGAGGCCGCGCCCGCAGAGGATCTGTTCGGCCGAAACGCGGCCTTCGATCGTCTCGATATGCGGAAAGATTTCATAATCGCGCTTGCTGCGCGGCCCGAGATCGACATGACCGCCTTCGCCGGGAACCGGGATCCAGCTCTGCTGGGCATGTACGAGCCCGCCGACGCCGAGGCCGGTGCCGGGTCCGAGAACGACGCGCGAGGCGATCATGTCGCCCGTGGCATTGCCGATGCGCTCACGGTTCTCATCGGATAGGGCGGCGATTGCCAGCGCCTGCGCCTCGAAATCGTTGACGACGAGCACATCCTCTATGCCGAGGCCGCCGATCATCGTCTTAGGCCGGATTACCCAATCGCAATTTGTCAGAGGAATCTCGTCGTCGTTGATCGGACCGGCGACGGCGAGGATGGCCGAACGCGGCTGCACCGCCGTCTTGTCGAGCACGCCCCTCTGGATCGCTTCGTCGATCGTGGAAAAATCCGCAGTGCGCACATTTGGAAACTGCTTCGGCTCGGCATAGGCGTCGGTCAGGATGGAGAAGCGGGCATTAGTGCCGCCGATATCGCCGATCAGGATCGGGAAAGGCAGCGGAGCGGTGCTGTGGTTCGGTTTTGGCATGGCCGGTTCCGTGCTGATCAGGCTTCGAGTGTGGGAAGGAGCTTTATAGCGGTCGCGTGGTTGAGCGCCATCGGAATGTCGTAGACGATCGCCAACCGCATCAGTGCCTTCACGTCGACATCATGCGGCATCGGGGTCAGCGGGTCGACGAAGAAGATCAGGGCGTCGACCTCACCGGTCGAAATCAGCGCGCCGATCTGCTGATCGCCACCGAGCGGACCGCTTTTGAGCCTGGTGACGTCGAGATCGGGAGCGGCGTCAAGCACCCGGCCGCCGGTCGTGCCCGTCGCGACGATCTTCCAGCGCGAGAGAAGGTCCTGATTGGCGCGGGCGAATGCCGCCATGTCGTCCTTCTTCTGGTCATGCGCGATCAGCGCAAGGCATTTGCTGCCGGCCATGAAGTGAATCTCCGCCCCAACAATTCAATCGATTTGATCGCTTTATACCAAGAATTTGCGATTTGAAAGACAGAGCGTCCGCCACTTCATTGGAGCGCCGGCTTGTCGTTCGGGACCGGGCCGACATCCGGCAATGCGTCATCGCTATCGTCAGCCGACGCGGCCGCCGGAGCGGCGGCGAACGCGCTTGCGGCGGAGGGCCCGCCATAGGTGGCGGCTTGCATCGAAGCGACGGAAGCGGCATCGAGAACCGCGGCGCAGGCCTTCGGCAGATCGGAGACCATCATCTCACGCGGCGGCTTCGGCGGCTTGGCGCCGGGCTTGGGTGGTTTCGGTGGCGCCCAGGGCGCCGGCGTGAACCAATAGGCGAGCGACTTGTCGCAGCCGTCCCCTGCGGCGACGGGAGCCTGCGGCGTGCATCCGGCAGCACCGGGCGGGCATTTGATGCGAATGTGGAAATGCGAGTCATGCCCGTATATCGGCCGGAGCTTGCCAAGGTTGGTTCGGTCGCCGGCCCAGGTATCGCACATTTTCTTCTTGATCGCCGGATTGACGAAGATGCGCTCCACTTCGGGATAGCTCGCCGCCAGCATCAAGAGCCGCGCGCGCGATTCCGTCCATACCCTCGGGTTGACCGTGAGGAACTTGTCCTTCTGCAGCATGCTGGTGAATGGCAGGTCCTCGCGCTCCTGGGGCGTCATGCGGCGCGCCGGCATCGGGGTGAACCAGATATCCGCGTCTAGGCCGATCTGGTGCGAGGAATGGCCATTGAGCATCGGTCCGCCGCGCGGCTGCGCGATATCGCCGACGAGAATGCCAGGCCAGCCGGCATATTTGACCGCGTCCTGCGAAAACCGTTCCAAGAGCGCGATCATCGCCGGGTTGCCCCAGCGGCGGTTGCGTGAAAGCCGCATCGCCTGCCAGGTCGGCCCGTCGGTCGGCAGCGCCACCGCGCCGGTCATGCAGCCCTTTGCATAGAAGCCGATCGGCTGCGCCGGCCCCTGCGTCGGCAGGCTGGCGCCTGCAAATAGAGCCTTGGCGCTGCCTGGGCTTGGCGTCTTCTGCTGTGCGCCGACGTCGCCGGCGGCGAGGCCTGCGCCGATCGCGCCGGCAAGCGTTAGTCTGCCGAATGTTCTGAAAGCCTGGGCGAAGCCGAGAGCCATGCTGTTCCCTTAAGTCGATGCCGAAGTGATTTGCGTTCGAATCTATCGTGAAAAGCGATTTTGGTGAATCGATGATTTGACGGACGGGCGCAGGAGGAGCCGGTGGCGGATCGCCGCAGCGCCGCCGAAGCTGCCCTTTGTCAGGTACGGGCCGGTTCAAAAATTCGCGAGCCCGGCAAAAACCAAACTCTTTCCTGTTTTTCGCCCCTATTTCTCGTATTGTCGAATCCATCAATATTCAGGGGAAGTGGGAATGGCGGCTTTTTGGTCGAAAATCGGTCTGTTTCTGTCACTTGCGGGTGCTTTGACGCCTTTCGCGGCAATAGGTGAAGAGCAGCCGTTTCAGATCGGGAGCTCGGTCATCAGCGAGATGAAATATAAACCTGGCTTTGCTCATTTCGATTACGTCAATCCCAACGCTCCCAAGGGCGGAGATTTGCGCCTTTCCGCTAGTGGGGCCTTCGACACCTTCAATCCGGTGCTTGCCAAGGGCCAGGCGGCAGTTGGCTTGGCGCTCGTTTACGACACGCTGATGAAACCGGCCGATGACGAGCTGCTTGTCTCATACGGCCTGCTTGCCGAAGGACTGTCTTTCCCCGCCGATGTCTCGAGTGCGACCTTTCGCCTGCGCGCGGAGGCAAAATGGGCGGACGGGCAACCGGTCACGCCCGAGGATGTCATCTTCAGCCTGGATAAGACCAAGGAGCTCAATCCCGTCACCGCGAACTATTATCGGCACGTGGTAAAGGCCGAAAAAACCGGCGATCGTGACATCACCTTCACTTTCGACGAGAAGAACAACCGCGAGCTCCCGAATATTCTCGGCCAGTTGGTTGTCGTACCGAAACATTGGTGGGAGGGCCAGGGACCGGACGGCAAGCCCCGCGATATTTCAAAGACGACGCTCGAGCCCGTAATGGGGTCCGGACCTTATAAGATTGCGTCCTTCTCGCCCGGAGCGACAATCCGTTATGAACTGCGTGACGACTATTGGGGCAAGGATCTCAATGTGAATGTCGGCCAGAACAATTTCCGCAACGTCATCTACACCTATTTCGGTGATCGGGACGTCGAGTTTGAAGCCTTTCGCGCCGGCAACAGCGACTTTTGGCAGGAAACCACAGCTGCCCGCTGGGCGACGGGATATGATTTCCCCGCGGTGAAGGAAGGACGCGTCAAGAAGGAAGAGGTTGCAAACCCGTTGCGCTCCACCGGAATCATGCAGGCTCTCGTGCCCAATATGCGCCGTGATCTCTTCAAAGACGAGCGGGTTCGCGAAGCGCTGAACTACGGTTTCGATTTCGAGGAGCTGAACCGCACGGTTGCGTTCAACAGCTACAAGCGCATCGACAGCTATTTTTGGAACACCGAGCTTGCCTCTTCGGGCCTGCCGCAGGGTCGTGAACTGGAAATACTGGAGGGCATGAAGGACAGGGTTCCGCCCGAGGTCTTCACGACACCGTACACCAATCCCGTCGGCGGTGACCCGCAGAAAAGCCGCGACAACCTTCGCAAGGCGATTGCACTGCTGAAAGAGGCTGGCTGGGAGATCAAGAGCAATCGCATGGTCAGTACCAAGACCGGCCAGCCGATGAGCTTTGAGATACTGTTGTCGAGCCCCATGTTGGAGCGCTGGGCGGTGCCTTATGCCAACAATCTCAAGAAAATCGGCATAGATGCGCGCGTGCGGACAGTTGATGCATCGCAAGCTGTCAACCGCGAACGCAGCTTCGACTACGATATGATCTGGAATGTCTGGGCGCAGTCGATGAACCCCGGCAACGAGCAGGCCGACTATTGGGGATCCGGCTCGGTGAACCAGCAAGGCTCCCAGAATTATGCCGGAATCGCCAATCCGGCAATCGACGAACTCATCCGCATGATCATCTTCGCGCCGAACCGCGATGAACAGGTCGCGGCGATCAAGGCGATGGACAGGGTCCTGCTTGCAAACCACTACGTCATCCCGCTGTTCTACCGCGGTACCCAGAACATCGTCTATTGGAACACGATCACTCATCCCGCCGAATACCCGGCCTATAGCCTCGGCTTCCCCGATGTCTGGTGGTCGGCCTCGGCAAAATGAGCGGGCTTGCAATGCTGGGGCTCTGGGCTCCAAATGGCACGAGCGAATCACGACAAGCCGGCAGGGCCGGCAAGGGAAGGCTGGCGGATTGAGCGGCATTAGACTGGACGGCAGGCAGACAAGAAGAAGATTTCCGGAGGCTGAAGGCTGATGGGAGCCTATGTCATTCGCCGCCTGCTTTTGATGATCCCGACCATTATCGGCATCATGGCGATCTCCTTCATCGTTGTTCAATTCGCCCCCGGCGGTCCGGTCGAGCAGGTGATCGCTCAATTGACCGGCCAGGCCGATGGCGCCGATCAGCGCCTCTCCGGGGGCGGCGACCTGATGGGCGACGGAGGAGGGGACGAAGGTTCGAGATATCGTGGTGCCCAGGGGCTCGATCCGGAACTGATCGCCAAGCTCGAGAAACAGTTCGGCTTCGACAAGCCGCCGCTGACGCGTTTTGGCGAGATGATGTGGAATTACATCCGCTTCGATTTCGGCGAGAGCTTCTTCCGTAACACCTCCGTGCTCGATCTCATCAAGGAGAAGCTGCCGGTGTCGATCTCGCTCGGCGTCTGGATCCTGATTTTCTCCTATGCGATCTCCATCCCGCTCGGCATCCGCAAAGCGGTGAAAGATGGGTCGACCTTCGATGTCTGGACCTCGGGCGTCATCGTCGTCGGTTATGCCGTGCCGAGCTTTCTTTTCGGCATTCTGCTGATCGTGCTTTTCGCCGGTGGCTCCTTCTACGACTGGTTTCCGCTGCGGGGCCTGGTTTCGGACAATTTCGACCAGCTCGCCTGGTGGCAGAAGCCGCTCGATTATTTCTGGCACCTCACCCTGCCACTGATCTCGCTTTCGCTTGCCGCTTTCGCGACGACGACGCTCTTGACCAAGAATTCCTTCATCGAGGAGATCAAGAAGCAATATGTCGTGACCGCCCGCGCCAAGGGCCTGAATGAGCGGCAGGTGCTTTACGGCCACGTTTTCCGCAATGCCATGCTGATCATCATTGCCGGTTTTCCCGGCGCCTTCATCTCGGCCTTCTTCACCGGGTCGCTGCTGATCGAAAATATCTTCTCGCTCGATGGCCTCGGCCGCCTGGGCTATCTCTCAGTCGTCAACCGGGATTATCCGATCGTTTTCGCGACACTCTATATCTTCTCGCTGCTCGGTCTGTTCGTCAGCTTGATTTCCGACCTGATCTATACCTGGATCGATCCGCGCATCGATTTCGAGCGGAGGGATGTCTGATGGACACCGCCGCAAATCCCGTCACTGCAACTCCCGTCAAGCCGCCGCGCAAGGGGCTGCTGTCGCCGACCAACATCCGTCGTTGGAAGAATTTCCGGGCGAACGGCCGCGGCTACTGGTCGCTGTGGCTTTTCCTGCTGCTGTTCGTGCTAAGCCTGTTTGCCGAATTCCTCGCCAACGACCGGCCGATCGTCGCCTCCTACAAGGGCGAGATCCTGTTTCCCGTACTGATCGATTATCCCGAGGAGAAGTTCGGCGGCTTTCTAGCCGAAACCGACTACCGTTCCTCGGTGATATCGGACGAGATCAATGCCAATGGCTGGATGATCTGGCCGCCGATCCGTTATTCCTACCGCTCGGTTAATTCGAACATCCCGCATTCGGCGCCGACCGCCCCCTTCTGGCTGATGACGAAGGAGGAGCGTTGCTCCGGTTATCCCCAAGGGGCGAATGATCCCGCCTGCACGCTGGGCAATCTCAACTGGCTCGGCACCGACGACCAGGCCCGCGACGTGCTGGCGCGCGTCATCTACGGCTTCCGCATATCGGTGCTCTTCGGCCTGGCGCTCACCATCTGCTCGGCCGTCATCGGCGTCACCGCAGGCGCCGTGCAGGGCTATTTCGGCGGCTGGACCGACCTCTTGCTGCAGCGCTTGATCGAAATCTGGTCGTCGATGCCGGTGCTTTACATCTTGCTGATCATCGCTGCGATCCTGCCGCCCGGCTTTTTCGTGCTGCTCGGCATCATGCTGCTCTTTTCCTGGGTGGGCTTCGTCGGCGTCGTGCGCGCCGAATTCCTGCGCGCCCGCAATTTCGAATATGTCCGCGCTGCCCGCGCGCTCGGCGTCAACAACCGCACCATCATGTGGCGCCATCTGCTGCCGAACGCCATGGTGGCGACGCTCACCTTCCTGCCCTTCATTCTCTCCGGCTCGATTACGACGTTGACCTCGCTCGATTTCCTCGGCTTCGGCATGCCGCCCGGCTCACCTTCGCTCGGCGAGATGATCGCCCAGGGCAAGACCAATCTCCAGGCGCCCTGGCTGGGCCTGACGGCTTTCTTCACCATGTCGATCATGCTTTCCCTTTTGATCTTCATCGGCGAAGCCGTGCGCGACGCCTTCGATCCGAGGAAGACGTTTCAATGAGTGACATGACAGAACCGCTCCTCTCCGTCCGCGATCTCTCGGTTGCCTTCCATCAGGGTGGCGAGACCTCGCTCGCCGTCGATCGCATCTCCTTCGATATCGCCAAGGGCGAGGTCGTGGCGCTCGTCGGCGAATCCGGCTCCGGCAAGTCGGTCTCGGCCAATTCGATCCTGCGGCTTCTGCCTTATCCGTCGGCAAGCCATCCCTCCGGCGAAATCCTGTTCAAGGGGCAGGACTTGTTGAAGGCGCCGGAGAGGGCGTTGCGCGAGGTGCGCGGCAACGACATCACCATGATCTTTCAGGAGCCGATGACCTCGCTCAATCCGCTTCATACGATCGAGAAGCAGATCGCCGAGATTCTCGCCTTGCACCAGGGGCTCACCGGCCAGGCGGCGCGCGAGCGCGTGCTGGAACTGTTGAACCAGGTCGGCATCCGCGAGCCTGAGAAGCGGTTGAAGGCCTATCCGCACGAACTCTCCGGCGGTCAGCGCCAGCGCGTCATGATCGCCATGGCGCTTGCCAACCGGCCGGAACTGCTGATCGCAGACGAGCCGACTACCGCGCTCGACGTCACCGTGCAGGCGCAGATCCTTGAGCTTCTCCGGCAATTGAAGGCGGCGCACGGCATGTCGCTGCTGTTCATCACGCATGATCTCGGCATCGTGCGCAAATTCGCCGATCGCGTCTGCGTCATGACCAAAGGCCGGATCGTCGAAACCGGGACGGTCGCCGAGGTTTTCGCCAATCCGAGGCACGAATATACCCGTCACCTCCTTGCCTCCGAACCGCGCGGCGAGCCGCCGGTTGGCGATCCGTCGAAACCGGTGGTGATGGAAGGCTCCGATATCCGCGTCTGGTTCCCGATCAAGGCGGGGCTGATGCGCCGCGTCGTCGATCACGTCAAGGCGGTCGATGGCATCGATCTTTCGCTGCGGGCCGGGCAGACGCTAGGCGTCGTCGGCGAATCCGGTTCCGGCAAGACAACGCTCGGCCTGGCGCTCACCCGTCTCATCTCTTCGCAAGGACGGATCGCCTTTGTCGGCAGGGATATAGCCGGTTACTCTTTCAACGAGATGCGGCCATTGCGCAACCAGCTGCAGATCGTCTTCCAGGATCCGTACGGTTCGCTCAGCCCCCGCATGTCGGTTGGCGATATCATCGCCGAGGGGCTGAAGGTGCATGAGCGCGCCTTGAGCGCCGAGGAGCGCGACCAGCGTGTCTGCTGGGCGCTGGAGGAGGTGGGCCTCGATCCGCTGACCCGCTGGCGTTATCCGCATGAATTCTCCGGCGGCCAGCGCCAGCGCATCGCGATTGCCCGCGCCATGGTGCTGAAGCCGCGTTTCGTCATGCTCGACGAGCCGACATCCGCGCTCGATATGAGCGTGCAGGCCCAGGTGGTCGATCTCCTGCGCGATCTGCAGAAGAAGCACGATCTCGCCTATCTCTTTATCAGCCACGATTTGAAGGTGGTGAAGGCGCTTGCCAATGACGTCATCGTCATGCGTTTTGGGAAGGTGGTAGAGCAGGGACCGTCATCGGAAATCTTCCGTGCGCCGAAGGACGATTACACCAAAGCACTCATGGCGGCGGCTTTCAACATCGAGGCGGTGCCGACGCCCGCCGTGCAGCAGTAAAGAAAATCATGTCCGCACCTTCTCCCGTTCTCGTCGATCTCAAATTCAACCCCGAAGGTATTGCCCATGCGCTGAAGACGGCTTTTCCCGATCGCGGAAGCATCAATCTCGCCGATCCGGCCGATGCCGCGCGTGATCTCCGTGCTGTCGAATATGCTCTTCTCTGGAAGCCTGATGGCGACCTTTTCAGCCGGGCGCGACACCTCAAGGTCATCTTCTCGGGCGGTGCCGGCGTCGATCACATCATCGGCATGGATGGCCTGCCTGATGTTCCGATAGTTCGCTTCGTCGACCACAGCCTGACGACCCGCATGAGCGAATGGGTTGTCATGCAGTGCCTGATGCATCTGCGCGCGCAATATGCTCATGACATCAAGCAGAGGCGGCGCGAATGGGCCAAATTGATCGCGCCGGAAGCGGCGGAGGTGACCGTCGGCGTCATGGGTCTCGGAATTCTCGGCCAGGATGCGGTGGCCAAGCTGAAAGTGTTGGGTTTCGACGTCATCGGCTGGTCGCGCACCCGCAAGTCAATCGACGGCGTCGAGACATTCGACGCGGGCGGATTGGACAGATTTCTAGGCAGGACCGACATTCTTGTCGGCCTCTTGCCGCTGACGCCTGAGACGACCGGCTTTTATGATAGAGGGCTATTTAAGAAGCTTCGCGGTGGTGCGCTCGGACGGCCGGTCTTCATCAATGCCGGCCGCGGCAAAAGCCAGATCGAGAGCGACATCGTCTCGGCCATCAGGGAGGGGACGCTCGGCGGCGCTTCTCTCGACGTTTTTGAAGTGGAGCCGCTCGCCGCCGACAGCCCGTTATGGGAGTTGGAGAACGTCTTTATCACCCCGCATGACGCGGCAGTCTCCGAAGAGAACGCGCTGTTCCGCCATGTCGAGACGCAGATCGCCCGTTTTGAGCGCGGCGAGACGCTGCAGTTTGTGATCGATCGCGCCGTCGGCTATTAGCGGCATTCGGACGAAAACGTGCAGCAGTTTGGCTATTCGGAAAGGCCGTGGCATGTTTGAGCCCGGAACCTTCCAGACGGCCACCCGTTTTCTTTCCGAAGTTCTTCGCGGCCCGGTCGGCCGCCAAGGCAGCGGAAGGAGACGATGATGGCTCATCAGACTGAAACGCGCTGGGAAAAATCCGACGGCAAGCTCCATGAGGAGCAGCAGATCCCGCCGGTGAAGGCAAAGCAGGGACGCATGGGTTATCGTATTCTGACCGTGCTGCTCGTGGCGCTGATCCTTGCTTTCGTGGTCTGGATCCCGGTGGAGATCTGGGGCAATCGCGAGGCGGACGAGGTGGCGCCGCAGCAGCCCGGCCAGCAGCTCCAGCAGCAACAATCGGACGCAGCACCCGCGCCGACGCTGCAGAATGGAAATGCGGTTCCAACGGAGACGCCGCAGACGGCGCCCGCCCCCAATACCGCGCCTGCTGCACCGGCCCAACCTGCGGCGCCGGCGCAGTAAGTGTTCGACAGATGATCTCCCGCATCCCGCCGCCACCTGCGGCGGGATGTTTATGTTTTGTCTGGACTTTGCCCGCCGATTTTTCGATAAGAAGGCGCACGAACCGGTTTCGTGCGCCGGCCCGGAACTTGGCAGCGCCTGACCGGAGTGGACAGGGGCAGGAATCTCATGGCCAAGACTGATATCGCGAGACGTGTCTATAATCACGCCTGGAAACTCGACCCGATCATCCGCAGCCTGATCGATACCGACTTCTACAAGCTGCTAATGCTGCAGATGATCTGGAAGCTCTATCCTGACGTCAATGCCTCTTTCACCCTGATCAACCGCACCAAGCGTGTGCGCCTGGCCGAGGAGATCGACGAAGGCGCGTTGCGCGAACAGCTCGATCATGCGCGCACGCTGAGGCTCTCCAAGAAGGAGATGATCTGGCTGGCGGGTAACAGTTTCTACGGCCGCGCACAGATCTTTGAGCCGGAATTTCTTGCCTGGCTCTCCAACTTCCAGCTTCCCGAATACGAGCTGTCGAAGAAGGACGGGCAATATGTCCTGGATTTCCATGGACCGTGGAAGGAGACCACGATGTGGGAAATCCCGGCGCTCGCCATCGTCAATGAGCTGCGTTCGCGCTCGGCGATGAAGGCGCTCGGTCCCTTCACCCTTGATGTGCTCTATGCCCGCGCCAAGGCCAAGATGTGGTCCAAGGTCGAGCGGCTGAGGGAGCTGCCGGGCTTGCGCATCTCCGATTTCGGCACCCGCCGGCGCCACAGCTTCCTCTGGCAGCGCTGGTGCGTCGAGGCATTGAAGGAAGGCATCGGTCCGGCCTTTACCGGCACCAGCAACGTATTGCTGGCGATGGATTCCGATCTTGAGGCCGTCGGCACCAATGCACACGAGCTGCCGATGGTGGCCGCCGCCCTGGCCCAAACCGACGAGCAGCTCCGCAATGCCCCCTACAAGATCCTGCGGGACTGGAACAAGCTCTATGGCGGCAACCTGCTGATCGTCCTTCCGGATGCCTTCGGCACCGCAGCCTTTCTGCGCGACGCCCCGGACTGGGTCGCCGACTGGACCGGTTTTCGTCCCGACAGCGCCCCGCCGATCGAAGGTGGTGAAAAGATCATCGACTGGTGGAAGAAGATGGGCCGCGATCCGCGCCAGAAGCTCTTGATCTTCTCCGACGGCCTCGATGTCGACGCCATTATCGACACCTACCGGCATTTCGAAGGCCGCGTGCGCATGAGCTTCGGCTGGGGCACCAATCTGACGAACGATTTCGCCGGCTGCGCGCCGACAGAAATCTCCGGCCTCAATCCGATTTCCGTCGTCTGCAAAGTCAGCGACGCTAACGGTCGCCCCGCGGTGAAACTCTCAGACAACCCGCAGAAGGCGACCGGCGATCCGGCGGAGGTCGAACGCTACCTGAAATTCTTCGGCGCCGAGGACCGGGTCGATCAGACGGTCCTGGTATAGGCACGAGGTGAAGCGCGGCCATCCCGGGGTAGATCGATATGCCCGGCCATCGCATCCTCGATCGACCAGCCGAAACGCCAGGCGTCGTACATCGAATACCATTCCTGCAGATCGGTGATCGGCAGAACATCCGGCTTCGACATCGGGTTGTCCGCCAGGCTGCGGCCAAGAGCACGGTCGCGCACGCCGCGCTCCTGCATCTCAAGCAGATTCTCGAACATCATCACCCCGGCCCTCCCGTTCCATGGGTTTATGCAATCATGCTAATGAAGCATTGTCGAGTCCGGATGTGATCATTCCGGTTTTTCACAGGATTAGCCCCAATTCGCTATTTCATGGCCATTGCGGCAAGGCCCGGGCCATTGCCAAACGGGGAGCGTGACGGGGAGGCCCGGCTCCTGGCTGGGGTCCGCCACCGAGCCTCCCGGCTGACCGAATCTCTGAAAGCGGCAGCAATGATAAATTGACGCTTTCCGCTTGGGCCGATCCAATTGTGATGAAGGCGAGAGTTAACCAGAGGTAAATATCCACTGGCCTCGTCTCAATTCGAAGCGATCCCTCGAATTTAGGCGGCCAGTCTGCGAAACCGCGTCCGGATCCGGTCAAGATAATAATGCCCGGGAGACGGCGCTGCCGTCATCGCATGGGCTTCCGAAGACGGCACGCCCTCGAACAGACGCTCCTCGCCGTTTTTGAAGCAAATCCTGAGCCGCCCGTCTTCCTGGCTGAAATATACGGATTTGATGATCTTCGACTTAACCGCAAGTTCTTCCACCTGTTTTACCTCTGTTTTTGGTTTGGCAGAACCTAAACCCAAACGTGCAAAGACGCAGTGAAGCAGCGTGGTAAAAAATCTGGAATCTTAGGGCGCCCCGAGCTTCGGTTGGCACTGGGGTAGGATATGCGGGAGAGAAGTGAATGGCGGACAGGGAGGGATTCGAACCCTCGGTACGCTTTCACGTACACACGCGTTCCAGGCGTGCGCCTTAAACCACTCGGCCACCTGTCCTTTGGCGTTCGCGCCCGGATAGGAGCAAATCGTCGGAACGGCGCGATATATACCGATGAATTTTTGCCGATCAACCCAAATCTAACAGTTTTTTGACTTCTTCCGATAAAACTCCCCTCGGCCCATCCCATTGTGCTTCACCTCATCGATGACTATGTATTTCTCAAGGTGGAGAATGGCGCGGGTTCGCCGGAATTACCCGGCATATCGAAGCGTCGGAGGAATTGATGCGTTTCCTGTTGCGTCTGGCGAGTCTTGTCGCGCTTGCGGCGGCCGTTATTGCCGGGACCATCGATTCGATCCAATCGGTTGCCGCCTCCGCCGTGGTGATGACGCCGATGTCGGATGCCTGGCAGGATGTGAGCCCCGAGACGCTGACGTCGCTGCAATCCGCGCTTTCCTACTATATCCACCCGCGGTTCTACGCCTTCATCTTTCATTGGCTGATGCTCCAGCCAGCCTTCGCGGTATTTCTGGCGATCGCGCTGCTTCTCTGGATGATCGGTTATAAGAAGCCACAGGTATCGGGCCGCTTCATCGCATAGCGAACTCTGCTTGAGCCGGCGCGGCGCGGCGAAAGCTGCTGCGCATGGGGTCTCCCGTGTCCTTGGCACCTGCCGGCGGATTGGCTGGAAAATCAGCACCCGCGATGGGCAACTGTTCAAAAAATCAGCCGGGAAGAACTGATTTTCGGCAATCGCTGCAAATCTTTACCAGCCGAAAAATTTCTGGTGAATTTTTCCGTGAGCCATGCAAGGATGCGCGCAGCCAGGCCTCCGGGGGGAGGTCGGTGGTTCCGCAGACATGTCCGAAAAGGGCTTGCGGGAGGACCCCAAACAAATAGCAACAACAGGGCTGCAACTCATGAAAAAATCCCTTCTCACCCTTCTTGCCATGGCTGCCATGTCGACGACGGCGCTCGCCGCCGATGTCAAGCCGGCGCTGGTTTACGGCACTGGCGGGAAGTTCGATAAGTCTTTCAACGAAGCGGCCTATAACGGTGCCGAGAAGTTCAAGGCCGAAACCGGCATCGCCTATCGCGACTTCGAGCCGACTGGCGATACGCAGGGCGAACAGGCCATCCGCAACTTCGCAAGCCGCGGTTTCAATCCGGTGGTTGCCGTTTCCTTCGCCTGGACTTCGGCCATCGAGAAGGTCGCAGCCGAATTCCCCGACACCAAGTTCGTCATCGTCGACTCCGTGGTCGAGAAGCCGAACGTCCGCTCAGTCGTCTACAAGGAAGAAGAAGGCTCCTATCTCGTCGGTATTCTCGCTGGCATGGCATCCAAGACCGGCAAGGTCGGCTTCGTCGGCGGCATGGACATTCCGCTGATCCGCAAGTTCGAATGTGGCTATGAGCAGGGCGCGCGCGCCGCCAAGGCCGATATCCAGGTTTTCCAGAACATGACCGGCACCACCGGTGCGGCCTGGAATGACCCGGTTCGCGGCGGCGAGCTCACCAAGAACCAGATCGACCAGGGCGCCGATGTCATCTACGCGGCAGCCGGCGCCACAGGCCTCGGCGTGCTGCAGACTGCCGCCGACAATAAGAAGCTGTCGATCGGCGTCGACTCCAACCAGAACCATCTGCATCCGGGCTCGGTCCTGACCTCGATGGTCAAGCGCGTCGACCTCGCCGTCTACAACGCCTACACCGACACCAAGAACGATAAGTTCACCGGAGGCGTCCAGGCGCTCGGCGTCAAGGAAGACGGTGTCGGCGCCGCGATCGACGACAACAACAAGTCGTTGATTACGCCGGAAATGCAGGCCGCCGTCGATAAGGCCAAGGCCGATATCATTGCCGGAACCGTCAAGGTTCACGATTATACCACGGACAACGCTTGCCCGAAGTGACCCGCGCCCTGATGTAATCGACGATTGAGATCGGGCGTATGGCGGAGGGGATTTTCGCCATGCGCCCTTTTCTTATTTGGAGCCTGTAGTGACAGATAAGCCCGCTATCGAGCTTGTCGGCATCGATAAGAAATTCGGTGCCGTCCATGCCAACAAGGACATCAACCTCACCGTTGCCAAGGGGACGATCCACGGCATCATCGGTGAAAACGGCGCCGGCAAATCGACGCTGATGTCGATCATCTATGGTTTTTATCACGCCGACAGCGGCGAGATCCGCGTCAACGGCAATCCCGTCACCATCCGTGACAGCCAGGCGGCGATCGCCGCCGGCATCGGCATGGTGCACCAACATTTCATGCTGGTTGATAATTTTACCGTGCTCGAGAATGTCATGCTCGGCGCAGAAGGCGGTTCGCTGCTGGCACGAGGCGTTGCATCAGCGCGCGCCGAGCTCAAGCGGCTGGAAACGGAGTACGGCCTCGAGGTCGATCCGGATGCGCTGATCGAAGAGCTTCCGGTTGGCCTGCAGCAGCGCGTCGAAATCCTCAAAGCCATGTACCGCGGCGCTGAAATCCTGATCCTCGACGAACCCACGGGCGTGCTGACGCCGGCAGAAGCCGATCACCTCTTCCGCATCCTCAAGGTGCTGCGCGACCAGGGCAAGACGATCATTCTGATCACCCATAAGCTGCGGGAGATCATGGCGATCACCGATACGGTTTCCGTCATGCGCCGCGGCGAGATGGTCGCGACCCGCAAGACGGCGGAAACGACGGTGGAGGAGCTTGCCGAGCTGATGGTCGGCCGCCGCGTGCTGCTGCGCGTGCAGAAGGGGGAGGGCAATCCGGGGACCGCCGTGCTCGCCGTGCGCAATCTTACGGTTAAGGACAATCGCGGCGTTACCATGGTCGACAACGTCTCCTTCGACGTGCGCGCCGGCGAGATCGTCGGCATTGCCGGTGTTGCCGGCAACGGCCAGTCCGAATTGCTGGAGGCTATTGCCGGCATCCGCAAGCCCACCTCCGGTGAGATTCTTCTCGACGGCCAAACGATCGACAAGGCCGATCCCGCCCGCCTGCGCGATCTCGGCCTTGCCCATATTCCCGAAGACCGCCACCACATGGGGCTGGTGCTGAAATTCGAGGAGTATGAAAACTCGGTGCTCGGCTACCACCGTCGTGCTGGCTACAGCAAAGGCCCGTTGCTCGATCTCGAAGCGATCCGCAAGGACGCGATGGAGAAGATTGAAAAATACGACATCCGCCCGCCGAATCCGCGGCTGAAGACGGCGAATTTCTCTGGCGGCAATCAGCAGAAGATCGTCGTCGCCCGCGAGATCGAACGCGATCCGAAGATGCTGATCATCGGCCAGCCGACGCGCGGTGTCGATATCGGCGCCATCGAATTCATTCACCGCCGGATCATCGAGATGCGCGATGCGGGCAAGGCGATCCTGCTCGTCTCCGTCGAACTTGACGAGATCCGCGCCCTTTCAGACCGTATCCTTGTCATGTTTGCCGGCCACGTCGTCGGCGAGAAGACGCCCGATGCCGGTGAACAGACCCTCGGCCTGATGATGGCCGGCATTGCCGCGTGAGGCCTTTATGAGCACTGCTTCCGTTCCGCTGCCAAATTGGATCAGTTACGGCCTGATCCCGCTTCTGAACCTTCTCGTTGCCTTCCTGATTTCCGGCTTCGTCGTCTGGCTGATCGGCGAGAGCCCGCTTGCCGCACTTTCATTGCTGATCGAGGGCGCCTTTGGCAGCGGCGAAGGTGTCGGTTTCACGCTCTACTATGCGACGAGCTTCATCTTCACCGGCCTTTCCGTGGCTGTCGCCATTCATGCCGGTCTCTTCAACATCGGCTCCGAAGGCCAGGCCTATATCGGCGGTCTCGGCTGTGCACTGGTAGCCCTGGCGCTCGACAATTATGTGCCCTGGTATGTGACGATGCCGATCGCCATCGTCGGCGCCGGAGTCTTTGGCGCAGCCTGGGCTTTCATTCCCGCTTTCCTGCAGGCCAAGCGCGGCAGCCATATCGTCATCACGACAATCATGTTCAACTACATTGCCGCCGCTCTCATGGTCTACCTGCTCGTGCACGTGCTGATCGTGCCGGGCAAGATGGCGCCGGAAACCCGCACCTTCCTTGAGGGGGGACAGCTTCCGAAGCTTGGCTGGGTCATGAGCATCTTCGGCAGTAAGCTGGGTGCCGCACCCTTCAACGTCTCCTTCATCATCGCCCTTCTTGCCGCCTGGTTTGTCTGGATCCTCATCTGGCGCACCAAGCTCGGTTTCGAGATGCGCACACTCGGTGTGAGCTCGACGGCGGCTGAATATGCCGGCATTCCTTATGCACGCACCGTCATCATCGCCATGCTGCTGTCCGGCGCGCTCGCCGGAATGATGGCCCTCAATCCCGTCATGGGCTCATCCGCTCGTCTACAGGTGGAGTTCGTCGGCGGCGCGGGCTTCGTCGGCATCGCCGTATCGCTGATGGGCCGGAACCATCCGCTCGGGATCATTTTCGCAGCGATCCTCTTCGGCACTCTCTATCAGGGTGGGGACTGGATCTCTTTCGAAATGCCGAACATCACCCGGGAAATGATCCTCGTCATCCAGGGCCTGGTCATCCTGTTCGCCGGCGCACTGGAATATATGTTCCGGCCGGCAATGGTGCACCTCTACCAACAGTTCGTGCGGGCTTGAGGAGCGGACGATGGATTACTACGACATCTTCATCAATGTCCTCAGCTCGACGGTTCGGCTCTCCATCCCGCTGATCTTTACCGCGCTCGCCGGGCTGTTTTCCGAGCGCGCGGGTGTTTTCGATATCGGCCTCGAAGGCAAGATGCTGGGATCGGCCTTCGCCGCCGCCTGCGTGGCCTATCTCACCGGTTCGGCCTGGCTCGGGCTCGGTGCCGGCATCGTCTGTTCGGTGGCGCTGAGCCTTGTGCACGGCTTTGCCTCGATCACCAATCGCGGCAACCAGATCGTATCGGGTGTCGCGATCAACTTCTTTATCGCGGGTATTACCATCGTGCTCGGCCAGGCCTGGTTCGGCCAGGGCGGGCGCACGCCGCAGTTGCCGCCGGAGGCGCGCTTCGCGCCGATCATCCTGGCGGGTGCCGATGCCGTCCGTGACATACCGATCGTCGGTCCGCTCTATGCCAACGTCATATCGGGCAACAACATACTCACCTATCTCGCTTTCCTCGCCGTGCCCTTCTCCTGGTGGGTGCTTTACCGCACGCGCTTCGGCCTCAGGCTGCGCGCCGTCGGCGAAAATCCGGGCGCGGTCGATACGGCAGGCATTTCGGTCGCCTGGCTGCGCTATCGCGCGGTGATGTGCGCCGGTATTCTCTGCGGCTTTGCCGGCACCTATCTCGCGATCGCCCAGTCCGCCGCCTTCATCAAGGACATGTCTGCCGGCAAGGGCTATATAGCGCTGGCGGCGCTGGTCTTTGCCAAGTGGAAGCCGGTACCGGTCATGTTCGCCTGCCTGCTCTTCGGCTTCCTCGATGCTTTGGCGAACTTCATGCAGGGCAAGCAGGTGCCGCTGGTCGGTGAAGTGCCGGTCCAGGTCTTCCAGGCGCTGCCCTATATCCTGACCTGCATCCTGCTTGCCGGCTTCATCGGTGTCGCAATTCCGCCGAAGGCCGGCGGTGTGCCCTATACCAAGGAACGTTGATCATGTCCCACGACCTGTTCGAAGCCGCTCGCGGCGCCATGGCCTTTGCGCACGCCCCCTATTCGAAATTCCCGGTCGGTGCGGCAATCCGCGCCGACAACGGCAAGATCTATACGGGCGCCAACATCGAAAACCTCTCCTTCCCGCAAGGATGGTGCGCCGAGCCGACGGCGATCAGCGCCATGATCATGGGCGGCGCCCGGAAGATCGTCGAAATGGCCGTCATCGCCGAGAAGCTGCCGCTCTGCCCGCCCTGCGGCGGCTGCCGCCAGAAGATCTCCGAATTCGCCGCCAAGGACACGAAGATCTACCTCTGCGACGAGGCGGGCGTGAAGAAGACCATGACGATGGAAGAGCTTCTTCCCTTCAGTTTTGAGACGGAACTCGGATGAAGGCGACGGTCGAACTGCTTGCCGCATTGCTGGGTGCGATCAAGCCGCGCCACGGAATCGTACTCGGCTCCGGCCTTGGTTCCCTCGTTGGTCAGCTGGAGAGCGCCGTCCGTATTCCCTATCGCGATCTGCCGGGCTTTCCCGTCAGCGCCGTCTCCGGGCACGCGGGTGAGGTCGTTGCCGGCCGCCTCGGCGGAAAGCCCGTCATCATGCTCTCCGGCCGCGTGCATTATTATGAAAAGGGTGACGCCAATGCCATGCGCCTCCCGATCGAGGTGCTGAAGGCGCTCGGCGTCAACGCGCTGATCTTGACCAATTCGGCAGGATCGCTGCGCGACGACATGCCGCCCGGCTCGGTGATGCAGATCACCGATCACATCAACTATTCCGGCATGAACCCGCTGATCGGCGAGGAGAGCGACCATCGCTTCGTCGGCATGACCAATGCCTATGACGCTGACCTCGCCGCGGCGATGCAAAGTGCGGCCGCTAAGCACGAGATCGCGCTGGCACAAGGCGTCTACATGTGGTTCTCCGGCCCAAGCTTCGAAACGCCGGCCGAAATCCGCATGGCGCGCATCCTGGGCGCCGATGCCGTCGGCATGTCGACTGTGCCGGAGGTTATCATTGCAAGAATGCTGGGTCTCAGGGTTGCCGCCGCCTCCGTTATCACCAACTATGGGGCAGGCATGACCGGCAATGAACTCAGCCATGAGGAAACCAAGGACATGGCGCCCATCGGCGGCGCCCGTCTTGCCGCCATATTGAAAGAAATGATTGCGGCTGGAGGAAGCGAAAATGAATAGCCATTCCATCCGGGAAACGGCGGCGGTCGCCCTTTCCCTTCTCGACCTCACCAATTTGAAGGATGATTGCACTGAGGCGCAAATAGACGTGCTCTGCGCCCGCGCTCAGACCCCTTACGGCAACAGCGCCGCGATCTGCATCTGGCCGCGTTTCGTCGCCCATGCCCGTAATATTCTCGGTGCCGGCCATGCCGTGCGGATCGCAACCGTCGTCAATTTCCCGGCAGGCGATATGGAAGTGGCCGACGTCGCCGCCGAAACCCGCGAGGCGATCGCCGATGGCGCCGATGAGATCGATCTGGTCATTCCCTACCGCAAGCTCATATCAGGCAATGAGGAGGCAGTGACCGACATGGTCAAGGCTGTGCGCGCCGAATGTGCCGGTCCCGTCCTGCTGAAGGTGATCATCGAGACCGGCGAGTTGAAGGATGCGGCATTGATCCGCCGTGCCTCCGAACTCGCCATTGAAGCCGGCGCGGATTTCATCAAGACGTCCACAGGCAAGGTCGCCGTCAACGCGACTCTCGAGGCCGCCGACATCATGATCCGGGCCATTCGTGAAAGTGGGCGCAAGGTCGGCTTCAAACCGGCTGGCGGCATCGGCTCGGTGGCCGATGCGGCGCTCTATCTGAGCCTTGCCGAAACTATCATGGCGCCGGACTGGGCGATGCCCTCGACCTTTCGCTTCGGCGCTTCCGGCCTGCTCGACGACATACTGGCGGTCCTGAATGGAGCGCAGCCGGCGAAGGCTGCGGCGTCGAGCTACTGAGATGATTCCGCAGGAGATCATCCGACGTAAACGCGACGGCGAGGAATTGGACGCCGCCGATATCAGGTCCTTCATCGCCGCGCTCGCTGCCGGTCGGCTGTCCGAAGGCCAGATCGGCGCCTTCGCCATGGCCGTCTGGTTCAAGGGCATGTCCCGCGAGGAAATCGTGGCCCTGACGCTGGCGATGGCCGACTCGGGAGATAGGCTGGAGTGGGCCGATATCGACCGCCCGATAGCCGACAAACATTCGACCGGGGGCGTCGGCGACAATGTCTCGCTGATGTTGGCGCCGATCGCGGCGGCCTGCGGCCTCGCCGTTCCGATGATCTCAGGGCGCGGCCTCGGTCATACCGGCGGCACGCTCGACAAGCTCGAATCCATTCCCGGCTATACGATCACCCCCGATGCGGACCTTTTCCACAGGGTCGTCAAGCAGGCGGGATGCGCCATTATCGGCCAGACAGGGATCTTGGCGCCCGCCGACGGCAGGCTTTATGCCGTGCGCGATGTAACCGCCACCGTCGATTCCATTCCGCTCATCACCGCTTCGATCCTGTCTAAGAAGCTCGCGGCCGGACTCCAGACGCTGGTGCTCGACGTCAAGGCCGGCAACGGCGCCTTCATGGCTGAACGAGGTCAGGCGGCGATGCTGGCGCAATCCCTGGTCGAGGTTGCCAATGGTGCCGGCGTGAAGACCTCCGCCTTGATCACCGCTATGAATGAGCCGCTTGCCGATAGCGCCGGCAATGCCGTCGAGATACGCAACTGCCTGGATTTCCTGGCGGGCAGGAAGACTGGCACTCGGCTCGAGACCGTGGTTTTTGCCCTTGCCGCCGAGATGCTGGTGAAATCGGGCATTGCCGCGTCCTCTGATGAAGCCGATGGGATGGCGCGCCGGGCCCTGTCGTCGGGACAGGCGGCCGAAGTCTTCGGACGTATGGTTTCCATGCTCGGCGGACCGGCCGATCTCGTCGAAAATCCGCAGAAATACCTGGCCAGGGCGCCTGTCGAAAAAGAAGTCCGGGCCGCCAGGTCGGGCTGGCTTGCCGACTGCGACGCTCGCGGTATCGGCATCAGCGTCATAGATCTCGGCGGTGGTCGCCGGCATCCGGCAGATCGCATCGATCATCGCGTCGGTTTCTCCGGCCTACTGCCTCTTGGCACCCGGGTGAATGCGGGCGACCCGATCGCCGTCGTTCACGCTGCCGACGAAGCCGCGGCGGAAGAAGCAGCTGCGGCCCTGGCCGCTCATTACCGCATCGCTGACGACAAGCCCGAATTGGCCCCTGTCATTGCAGGCCTGATCTGATGCGCTTTATTGTTTGAGGCTGAGCGAGCGGTCGGCGACGGAATAGGAGGCAAGCTTCTGCAGGAAGCTCATGCCGATCAGCGTGGTCGTCAGCGCGTCATCCTTCAGGACGAAGGCCTCGACATTCCGGACGCGGATGCTGCCGATTTCGACACGGTCGAGGGTCACATGCGCGGCCTTCGTCTGGCCGTTCGCCGTGTTGACACTATAGCGGAAGTCGAGCTGGTTTGCCGTGAAGCCGAGCCGGCGGGCGAGTGCTTCGTTGAGGGCGACATAGGTGGCGCCGGTATCGATCAGCCCCGGCACCGGCTTACCGTTGATCTTGAAGCTACCGGTATAGTGTCCTTGAGCATCCGCCTGCAGGCGGATCGTATTGCCGCCATTGGCGGGCGTCTGTGCAACGGGCCGGCTTGTGTCGGTTGAGACGTAATTGGCGGAGGGAGCGTCGGAAGGCTGCTGGCTTGCGCTTCCGAAGAAGGAAGGCACCTGTGTGGCCAGCACCGCGGCGATGCTGGCGAATATGACAGTACGAGCGAGCATGAAACAGAAATCCTTCCTGTATAAACCCTGCTTCATGCAGGGCCTCATGCTCCCAGCTTGCTAAGCCTAAAATCCTGATAACTTGCTAAAATCGGGAGCAAAAAGGCCCGGAACAAACCGTCCGGGCCATAAAGGCTTTCGATTGGTAAAGGAAGGCTGAAATCATTTGGTCCCGTACATGCGGTCGCCGGCATCGCCGAGGCCCGGCATAATGTAGCCCTTCTCGTTGAGATGGCTGTCGATCGCCGCGGTGAAGACCGGAACATCGGGATGCGCCGCGCGGAAGTTGCGGATGCCCTCCGGAGCGGCGAGCAGGCAGAGGAAGCGGATATTGTGGGCGCCGCGCTCCTTGAGCTTGTCGATTGCCGCGATCGAGGAATTGCCGGTCGCCAGCATCGGGTCGACGACGATAATCAGGCGCTCGGCTACGTCCTCCGGCGCCTTGAAGTAATACTCGACCGGCTGCAGCGTCTCGTGATCGCGGTAGACGCCGATATGCGAGACGCGGGCGGACGGCACGAGATCGAGCATGCCCTCAAGCAGCCCGTTGCCGGCGCGCAGGATCGAGGCGAAGACCAGCTTCTTGCCTTCGAGGATCGGCGAGTCCATCGTCTGCAGCGGCGTCTCGATCGTTGCCATCGTCAATTCGAGATCGCGGGTTACCTCGTAACAGAGCAGCGTGGAGATTTCGCGCAGCAGGCGCCGGAAACTCCCCGTCGATGTCTCCTTGCGTCGCATGATGGTGAGCTTGTGCTGCACAAGCGGGTGATCGATGACCGTGACGCCGTCCATGGGGAAGCCTTTCATTCTTTCTATCGAATGTTTCTTTCACGGAAATCGGCCCGACCGCAAGAGCGGTGGCAAATTTGCTCCGATCTTCCCCAATGCATGTCGCCCGGAAGTGTGCAGCGGTTCCGGGATAACGGCATGCATAAAAAGACACTCATCTTCAAAGCCGGGCGAACAGTGCCTTGCGAGTCTCTTCATCGACGAAGGCTGCCTCGATCGCCGTGCGACTCATGGCGTCGATCTCCGTGTCGCTGAAGCCGAAGGCATCGGCGGCAAGTTCATATTCCCGCTTCAGTGACGTATGGAAAAACGGTGGGTCGTCCGAGTTGATCGTCACCCGCACGCCGGCTTCCTTCAGCCGCCGCAGTGGATGGGAGGCGAAATCGGGAAAGACCCTGAGTGCGATATTAGAGCCCGGACAGACTTCAAGCACGGTGCCGAGATCGGCAAGCCGCTTCACCAGATCGAGATCCTCGATGGCGCGCACGCCATGGCCGATGCGTGCGGGACGCACGGCATCGAGCGCGTCGGCAACGCTGAAGGCGCCGCAGACCTCGCCGGCATGGATGGTCAAGCCCAGGCCGGCATCGCGGGCGATGTCGAAGGCTCTGATATAATCGGCGACGCGGCCCATGCGCTCCTCGCCGGCGAGATTGAAGCCTGTTATCAAAGGGTTGCCGGCCTTTGCCGCATATTCGGCCGCTCCGATCACGCTCTCCGGACCGAAATGCCGTTCACCGGTGACGATCAGCCGGGCCTCGATGCCGCTCTTGGCCTTGGCCCGCCGGATGCCCTCACAGACGCCTGATATATAGGCATCGGCACCGAGCCCGATGCGCTTGCCGTGATCGGGCGACACGATGAGCTCACTGTAGATCGTATTGATGCCGGCAAGTTCTTCGAGATAGGTTTCGGTCAGAAGCGCATAATCCTCCTCCGTCCTGTAGACCTCGGAAACCTTGTCGTAGCATTCCAGAAAACTTGCGAAATCGTGCCAGACATAGGCGCCCTCGCGAAGCGCGCCGCTGATGTCGACGCCGTATTTCCGCGCCTGCGCCGCGGTCAAAGCAGGCGGTGCCGCACCCTCCAGATGGCAGTGCAGCTCGACCTTCTTTAAATGCGATGTCACAGAAAACTCCTTCCATGCGCTCCAGCCGGGATGCCGAGATGGCGCGCAATGCTTTCGCCGATATCGGCATAGGTGCGGCGAACGCCGATGGAACGCGACCGGATGCCGGGGCCGTAGGCGATGATCGGCACGCGCTCACGCGTATGATCCGTGCCGCGCCAGGTGGGGTCGCATCCATGGTCGGCGGTGAGCACGACGAGGTCGCCAGGTTTCAGCTTCTTGTGAACCTCAGGTAGACGTGCATCGAAGGCCTCAAGCGCCGCCGCATAACCGGGCACGTCGCGGCGATGGCCGTAGATCATGTCGAAATCGACGAAATTGGTGAAGACCAGATCGCCGTCCTCGGCCTCGTCGATTGCCGACAGCGACGCATCCATCAGCGCCTCGTTGCCGTTGGCCTTGATCAGCCTGGAAATGCCTTGGTGGGCGAAGATGTCGCCGATCTTACCCACGGCATGCACATGCCGGCGGTGCTCAACGAGGCGGTCGAGCAGCGTCGGCTCCGGCGGCAGCACGGAAAAGTCGCGCCGATTACCGGTGCGCTGGAAGGTGGAGGCCGAGTGGCCGATGAAGGGTCGGGCGATGACACGGCCGATATTGTAGGAATCGAGAAGGGCTCGGGCTGTGCGGCAGAAGGCGAGCAGCCGATCCAGGCCGAAATGCACCTCGTGCGCCGCGACCTGGAAGACTGAGTCCGAAGAGGTGTAGCAGATCGGCTTGCCGGTGCGGATATGTTCCTCGCCGAACCTGGCGATGATGTCGGTTCCTGAGGCGTGGCAATTTCCGAGAATGCCGGGGATGTCACCCTCACGGCATAATGCCTCGATAAGCCCCGGGGGAAAGGCGTCGCCTTCCGTCGGAAAATATCCCCAATCGATACTGACGGGGGTCCCCGCGATCTCCCAATGACCGGACGGCGTATCCTTGCCGCGGGAGATTTCGCTGGCAGCACCATAAATACCGTAGACTTTTTCGGGCAGGGGCACGCCGGCGGGAAACTGGCCGCAGGCGGCACGGGCGATGTGCAGAAGCCCGAGTTCCGACATGTTGGGCAAGGAAAGCGGCCCACTGCGCAGCCCGGCACGATCTCCGGCTCCGGCCGCGCAGAATTCGGCGATATGGCCGAGCGTATTGGCGCCCTCATCGCCATAGGCCGCCGCATCCGGCGCCCCGCCGACGCCGAAAGAATCGAGAACGAAAAGAAAGGCGCGCGCCATTTTACCCCCGAAAGGACCGATCGCGGACCTCCGGAACCCGGAGGCTGAAGCCCACGCATATAATGCCGCGCCTGCCTTGGCAAATTCGAGATGGGAAGGGTGTCAGCAGTCGCCGCAGGGGATCGAGTCGCCTTGCCGTTGGCGGTAGAAGTAACTGCGGCTAATAGTGATCGTGCGCATCCCGTCCGGCATGAAGTCCGGCGCGAACAGGAACATCGTATAGGGGATGCTGAGTTCGGTCCGGACGAGGAAGCTGTTGGCCGTCTTCATATCCGTTGGCACATTGCTCACCGTCGCGCTCTTGGCATAAGGCACCGTACCGTCCTGCGCCCAGGACCAGAGCACTTTCGCATTGGCGCCGGCGTCAATGGTAATCCCGGTGATTTTCAGGGTGAGCGATGTCGTTTTGTAAGGCACGAAGATCGATGTCGCGACCGACGACATCTGCGCGAGCGCGCTCTTCGTGACGGATTGCTGCTGGGTGACGAGGTCGGCGATCGAACCAGCGGCGCGTGTCGCGCGCTTGCTGACGCTGAGGCCGATCGTGATCTCGAAAGCGCCGATATAGAGCATGACGAGCACGGGAAAAAGGATCGCGAATTCGATCGCTCCAGCGCCCTTGCGCTCTCGCGCCAGCCGACGAGCCGTCAGTACCAGTCTGGTGAACGGGTTGCGCAACACCATTATGGATACTGCTCGTTCTGGAAGGCCGAGGTTGCGATAATCAGATATTGCGTCGGCATCGAACCATCGGACGGACGGATTGTCGTAATATAGGGCCGCACCAGATCCGTGATGATTTCCCATCGATAGTAGGCGCGCAGCATGTTGATCGTGCCGGCGCCGCCAGGTGTATATTTGAAGGCTGCAGTGTTGATGTCGGCATATCGGTCGCTCGAAACTCTGGGGATCGTCGTCGGAATGGCCGAAAAGGAGCTGAACGTCTGCACATCCACGTAAAGCTTGCTCGGCGTGGCGGCTTCGCTTGTCGAGCACTTGAGCAGGATCGATATCTCGCTGCAAAATGCCTGGCGGAATTGCGTCTGGCTCATATCGGTCGTGCGGCCGAGATTATAGGTGATCTGCCCGGTGCGCATCCGGCGGCTCATCGTATCGACGGCATTGGAGACGAGTTCTTCGGCGGCGAAGGCGATGAAGGTTTCGAGGATAGCGAAGATCACGACGAAGTAGGGGATCGCGAGCAAGGCAAATTCGATCGCCGCTGCGCCGTCGCGCGAGCGGGCGACAGCGCGAAAGCGGGAGAAACGGTACGGCGCGAAAGCGCGCTCCTCATCCGTCTTCTGATCAACTACCGTCATTGCCTGGACCCGAGCGACATCTAAGCCTGCCACACTAGGGTCCGTTCGTTGATTTTCCGTTTCAGACCGATACGATGATTTTAACGAATGGCAGAAGATCGGAGCCGGGGCGATCAGGGTGACGTTGTGCCACCGGCCGCTTGCTGCGCATGCTGCTCACAATTGGGTGTGCAGGACAGCACCGAGCGCTCGGTCTGCCGGTAGACGCGTACCGTATTGCCCTCGTCTATCGATACAAGGATGCGCTCGTCCAGGATTGCGTTGCCGTCGGCGTCCAGAAGGACGAGATTGGTGGTGCCGAAGCTGCGGCCTGTCAACACGATCGTCTTGGAATCGGCGACGGTCGCGTCGGCGACCTGGGCGTTGCCGATGATGACCTTGCTGACGGGGCGGTCGAGCTTCAGGACACGCGCGTGATCCATATAGACGCGCAGCATGTCATCGTCTGCGGCCGAGGAAACTCCCGAAATCCCCGAAACGGCGATCATGCCGGCAAAGAGAATTGTTTTGCCGCTCGATGACATTTGGTCCTCTTTCACGATCACAGCGCAATAGGCGCATAGGATGGAAAAAAATGGTGAATGAAGCCTTAAGCACGCGTGCTGTTTCGCAGTGAGGCAGGATGATCCGATTTGGCACTGGCTTCGGCCGGTGTATGTTGCGGCTTGATGCGGCGCCTGTACTATTTCCAGATAAAACCCGCTGTTAACCTCTGAATATCATTAAATATTGAGTGAAATGAATAAGGTAAAGCTCACCCTGTGCGAGCCTCTGGCCGGTTTCACGAGCTGTTAACTCTTTTTCTTAAGCCGATGGAAACGCCCATTCATTAGATTATGGTCATCCGATCAACGGCAACAGTTGGCGGACGTGCTGAACATCAACTGGAGTTAGGAGTACCCATGACCAAGCTTTTTAGCCGTTTTCTGAAGGACGAATCCGGCGCGACCGCAATCGAATACGGCCTGATCGCCGCGCTCATTTCCGTAGCCCTCGTGGCCGGTGCTACTACGCTTGGCAACAAGCTGAACTCTACGTTCGTGACACTGGGTGGCAAGCTGGACGACGCTGTGAACTAATAATGATTACTGGAGCGCGGCTCTGGTTTAGTAAGGTCAGGCTCACGAGCGAACCGCCGTGAGCCTGCTTGTCTTGGGCAGATAAAACTCGGGGCGGACAAGGACTTGGGGCAGGTGAAAAGATGATCGTAACCGCACTCCTTCTGGTTTTTCCATTCTGCCTCGCCACGGCGGCGTTCTCGGATCTGTTCACTATGACGATCCCGAACCGCGTTTCGCTGATCCTCATCGCCTCCTTCTTCGTTGTCGCGCCGCTGTCCGGTCTTGGCCTGCCGGCGATTGGCATGCATCTTGCCGCCGGCGCCATCGTCTTTACCGCAGGCTTCGCTCTGTTTGCCTTCAATGTAATGGGCGGCGGAGACGCAAAGTTGTTGACTGCGACCGCACTCTGGTTCGGCCTGAACGAATCCCTGCTTTTCCTGATGACCGATGTTGCCATTGCCGGCGGCCTCATCACCCTGCTCATCTTGCTGGTGAGGGCACAGTCGAATACCATCCTTGCGATCGGCCTACCGGTGCCCAATTCTTTGCTGCTTGCCAAGAAGATTCCCTACGGCATCGCCATCGCGATCGGCGGCTTCATGGCCTTCCCGTCCTCGCCGCTCTTCATTACTGCGCTGGAAAGCTTGAAATAACGGCATTTTAAATGCCCATTAACTTAAAATGTAAGCATTCCATTAACCATAATTATACCAATTGCTGAGCATTCTGCGGGGCGTACATATCGTGCCTTGAGGAATGATTTATGAAACCGGCCCGCCTTATAGTTCTAGCTGTCGCCGTGGTGGCAGCCGGCCTCGCCGGGCTCCTGGCAATGCGTATGGCCGGCAACGGTGGCGTCGTCACCGAGGTCCAGTCGGTTATCGAGAAAGAACCGACAGTCAATATCCTGGTCTCGAGCAGCAATCTGCCGGTCGGCGCAAGACTGGGCGACGAGTCGGTGCGTTGGATGGCCTGGCCGAAGGACGGCGTCGTGCAAGGCTTTATCACCGAAGCCGACAAGCCGGATGCTATCAAGGAGCTGCAGGGCGCCGTCGTGCGTCTGCCGATCTTCGAAGGCGAGCCGATCCGCTCCGAAAAGGTTGCCGACTCCAACAGCCGCATTCTCTCGTCGCTTTTGCCGGCCGGCAAGCGCGCGGTGGCGACCGAAATCTCGGTCGCAACAGGCGCTGGCGGTTTCATCCTGCCGAACGATAGGGTCGACGTCATCATGGTGCGCAAGGGCACCGAAGCCAACAAGCTCATCACCGAAACCGTACTGAGCAATGTCCGCGTCCTCGCCATCGACCAGCAGATCCAGGAAAAGGATGATGGCTCCAAGGCCGTGGTCGGCACGACCGCGACACTCGAGCTGACCCCAGACCAGACGAAAGTTCTCGCCGTCGCCCAGCAGATGGCGGACCGGCTGTCGCTCGCGCTGCGCTCGGTCGCCGATGCGCAGGAGCAGGATACCAGTGCGGCAGACTATCTGCTGAGCGGCGACAACGGCAGCGCGATCATTCAGGTCATCAAGTCAGGCTCCATCGTGACGGATGCCGGCGCAGCGCCGAAGGCGGAGTAAGGGGACGTGCAAATGGGCAATTCAACGCGGCGCGCCAAGCTTCTCCTGACAGGCTGTCTTTCGTTGGCGATCGGCGCTACCGGCATGGTGCCAGCCTCTTTCGGTCCGCTTTTCACTGTGAATAAGGCGCGCGCCGCTGAAAACCTTGTCCGCATCTCGCAGACCGGTCCCGACGCCCATCGCCGGCTGAAGCTCGGGCTCAACAAAGCGGTCGTCGTTGATCTGCCGGAGGATGCCCATGATATCCTCGTCTCCGACCCGACAATGGCCGATGCCGTTACCCGCACTTCGCGGCGCATCTACCTGTTCGGCAAGAAGGTCGGCCAGACGAATATCTTTGTCTTCGGCGCCGGTGGGCAGGAGATCGTCAATCTCGACATCGAGATCGAACGCGACGTCTCCGGCCTCGAAACCAATCTCCGCCGCTTCATTTCCGACTCCAACATCAAAGTCGAAATCGTCTCCGATAATATCGTGCTGACCGGCACTGTGCGGACGCCGCAGGATGCCACGCAGGCGGCTGATCTGGCGCAGGTCTTTCTGAAGGGCGGAGAAGCGACGACGAGAACCGAGACGGCTTCCGGCACGGGTGGCGACAGTTCGGTTGCGCTCTTCGCCGAAGGCCGCCAGACCTCGCAGGTCGTCAACCTCCTGCAGATCCAGGGTGAGGACCAGGTCACCCTCAAGGTGACGATCGCCGAGGTTCGCCGCGAGGTCCTGAAGCAGCTCGGTTTCGACAACCTCGTCTCCAACTCCTCCGGCATGACGGTCGCCCAGCTCGGCAGTCCCAACGCCGACGGCGCAACGGCAACCGTCGGTGGCGGCCTCGCGGCTCTCTTCAAGAGCTCGATCGGCAAATACGACATTTCCACCTATTTGAACGCACTGGAGCAGGCCAAGGTTGTCAGGACCCTCGCCGAGCCGACGTTGACGGCGATATCAGGCCAGGCGGCGACCTTCAATTCCGGTGGCCAGCAACTGTATTCGACGACCGACAATGACGGCAACGTCACCGTCGTTCCTTTCAACTACGGTATCAATCTTGCTTTCAAGCCGGTCGTGCTGTCGTCTGGACGCATTGCTCTTGAAATCAAGACGAACGTCTCGGAGCCGGTGGCCGGCAGCGGCAACGCCACCTATCAGCGCCGTTCGGCGGAGACCTCGGTTGAGCTGCCTTCGGGCGGCTCGATCGCTCTGGCCGGCCTCATCCGAGACAATGTCTCCCAGACGATGGGCGGCACACCTGGCGTCTCCAAGATCCCGCTGCTCGGCACGCTCTTCCGCCAGAAGGGTTTCGAACGTCAGGAAACCGAACTTGTCATCATCGCTACACCCTATCTGGTGCGCCCGGTGGCGCGTAACCAGCTCAACCGGCCGGATGACAATTTCAGCCCTGAGAATGACGGTGCAACCTTTTTCCTCAACCGTGTGAACAAGGTCTACGGCCGCCGCGAGGCGCCCGTCGCCGACGCGCAGTTCCACGGCTCGATCGGGTTCATCTACAAATGAGCGGGGCACGACCGGCAGCAATGGCACAGAACAGGGATCAGGCGATGGCCCATATGGATGCGACGAAACCCCGCCTCGGTAACTCCAGGGCCCTTTTTACCACGGCCATCATGTCGCTAGCGATCCTTTCCGGATGCGCCGGTCCGCATGACCAGCTGACGACAGGCGGGATACCCGACGACTACCGCGCCCGCCATCCGATCATCGTGACGGAGGCCGAGCAGACGGTGGATATACCAGTCGCCTCGACCGATCGCCGCCTGACCATCGCCCAGCGCGATCTCATCCGCGGCTTTGCCGCAAACTATATTTCACGCGCCTCGGGCCCGGTTTACGTCCTGTCGCCGGAAGGTTCGCCCAATTCCGCGGCCGCCTATCAGCTGCGCAATCAGGTGCGAGTCGAGCTGGCGACAAGAGGGATCGCAAGCTCGAAGATCATAAATACGTCCTATGCCGCCGCCGGTGCCGGCGATGCCGCGCCGATCCGGCTGAGCTTTACCGGTACGACCGCGGTCACCACGCAATGCGGCCAGTGGCCGAAGGATATCTCGAACGATTTCGCCAACCAGAACTATTATAATTTCGGCTGCGCCTCGCAAAACAACCTTGCCGCCCAGATCGCCAATCCGGAAGACCTGGTGGCGCCCCGCGGCATGACCCCAATCGACGCGCAGCGGCGCAACAACGCCATCCAGGAATACCGGACGACGACGACGACGATCGAAGACAGCGGCAGCAGCGGATTCTGAGACGGAACGGGACGATGAGCGCGATCGAATACGACATCAGAAATCCGAGCGAGCTTCGCCACGCCGAGGAGGCGGTGCGCATGGCGGATTTGGAAAATATGCGGCCACTGCCGCGCATTTCCGTTCACGCTTTCTGTGAGAGCGAAGCGCTGCAGCATGTCATGGAACGCTGCGCCAATGACCGGCGTATGGCGAAGGTCAGCATGCGCATCACCAGCGGCGGCATAGCGGCTGCTGCCAACATGTTTGCCGGTGCACCGACGCCGAACCTGATCATTCTCGAGACCAAAGCCAATTCCGGGAGCCTGCTTGGCGAACTCGCGCCCCTCGCCGCCGTCTGCGATCCGACGACGAAGGTCGTGATCGTCGGCAATTACAATGATATCGGGCTCTATCGTGAACTCATCCGCAACGGCATTTCCGAATATATGGTGCAGCCGGTCGCCATGCCCGATATTCTGACGGCAATGGGCTCGATCTTCGTCGATCCGGAAGCCGAGCCGCTCGGGCGCAGCATCGCCTTCATCGGCTCGAAAGGCGGCACCGGCGCTTCGACAATCGCGCATAATTGCGCTTTCGGCATTTCCAACCTCTTCTCCACCGAGACGATTCTCGCCGATCTCGACCTGCCCTATGGCACGGCGAACATCGACTTCGATCAGGATCCGGCCCAGGGCATCGCCGAAGCGGTCTTTGCGCCCGATCGGCTCGACGAGGTCTTCCTCGACCGCCTGCTGACGAAATGCTCCGAGCACCTTTCCCTGCTTGCAGCACCCTCGCTGCTCGATCGCGCCTATGATTTCGACGCCCAGGCCTTCCAGCCGGTGCTCGACGTCCTGCAGCGCAGTGCGCCTGTCACCGTGCTTGACGTTCCGCATGCATGGTCGGAATGGACGCGCTCGGTGCTGGCGAGCGTCGATGAAGTCGTCATCACGGCGGTTCCCGACCTTGCCAACCTGCGCAACACCAAAAACATGCTGGACGCGCTGCGCAAGATGCGGCCGAATGACAAGCCGCCGCATCTCATCCTCAATCAGGTCGGCATGCCGAAACGGCCGGAGATATCACCGTCGGATTTCTGTGAGCCGTTGGAGACCGATCCGATCGCGATCGTTCCCTTTGACATCAACCTGTTCGGCAACGCCGCCAATAGCGGTCGGATGATATCGGAAGTCGATCCGAAGTCGCCGACGGCCGAAACCTTTTCGCAGATATCGCACATCGTCACCGGGCGGGTCGCCATCAAGAAGGCGAAGAAGGGCGGCCTGCTCGGCCTCCTGAAGCGTAAATAGACGGTTAGACCGAAGAGATTGGATTAAGCGGCATGTTTGGAAAACGCGGAAACGAAGGTTTCGGAAAGGCGGGAGGCGCGATCGCTCCTCCGCCGCCGGCCCCGGCCGCCGCCTCGCCCATGGCTTCCTCTCCCTCCATTTTGGTCGAACCTGCGCGGGAGTCCCAGCGTCAGCAGGTGACGCCGCCACCGATGGATGCGCCGCAGCGCAAGCGGCCGGTTCGCACCGACGAATATTACGATACCAAGCAGCAGGTCTTTTCCGCGCTGATCGACACGATCGATCTCTCGCAGCTTTCCAAGCTTGACAGTGAAAGCGCGCGCGAGGAAATCCGCGACATCGTCAATGACATCATCACCATCAAAAACTTTGCGATGTCGATCTCCGAGCAGGAAGAACTGCTCGAGGATATCTGCAATGACGTTCTGGGCTACGGTCCGCTGGAGCCCTTGCTGGCGCGCGACGACATCGCCGACATCATGGTCAACGGCGCCGGCCAGACCTTCATCGAAGTCGGCGGCAAGACGATCGAGTCGGAAATCCGTTTTCGCGACAATGCGCAGCTTCTCTCCATCTGCCAGCGCATCGTCAGCCAAGTCGGCCGCCGCGTCGATGAGTCGAGCCCGATCTGCGACGCGCGCCTGCCCGATGGCTCGCGCGTCAACGTCATCGCGCCGCCGCTGTCGATCGACGGGCCGGCGCTCACCATCCGCAAGTTCAAGAAGGACAAGCTGACGCTCGATCAGCTCGTGCGTTTCGGCGCGATCACGCCGGAAGGCGCAACCGTGCTGCAGATCATCGGGCGCGTGCGCTGCAACGTCATCATCTCGGGGGGCACCGGCTCGGGCAAAACGACCCTCCTGAACTGCCTCACCAATTACATCGACCGGGACGAGCGCGTTATTACCTGCGAGGACACGGCCGAACTGCAGCTGCAGCAGCCGCATGTCGTTCGTCTCGAAACGCGTCCACCAAACATCGAAGGCGAGGGCGAGATCACCATGCGCGATCTCGTCAAGAACTGCCTGCGCATGCGTCCGGAACGCATCATCGTCGGCGAAGTGCGCGGATCTGAGGTTTTCGATCTGCTGCAGGCTATGAACACCGGTCACGACGGCTCGATGGGCACGATCCACGCCAACACACCGCGCGAATGCCTGAGCCGTATCGAATCGATGATCGCCATGGGCGGCTTCTCGCTGCCGGCAAAGACGGTCCGCGAGATCATCTCCACCTCGGTCGACGTCATCATCCAGGCGGCGCGCCTGCGCGACGGCTCGCGTCGCATCACCCAGATCACCGAGGTGATCGGCATGGAAGGCGACGTCATCATCACCCAGGATCTGATGCGCTATGAGATCGAGGGCGAGGATGCGGGCGGCCGACTGATCGGCCGGCACATGTCGACCGGTGTCGGCAAGCCGCATTTTTGGGATCGGGCTCGCTATTTCAACGAGGAAAAGCGCCTGGCCGCCGCCCTCGACGCGATGGAAGCGAAATCGAAGGAATAGGGTGATGTTCGGATTCGATCCGGTAGTCCTGGCAATCGTCATCCTCGCCGCTGTGTCCGCCGCGGCGGTCGCCTATGCCTTGTTGTTTTCCCGGATCGAGGCCGACAAGAAATCGGCAAGCCGCATCAACCGTGTCAAATCGGCAGAGGTCGACCGCGCCAAGGTCAAGGCTGCCCGCGACCGGGTGCAGGAGATGTCGAAGCGGCGCAAATCGGTGCAGGACAACCTGAGGGATCTGGAGAAGCGCCAGAACGAAAAGACCAAGAAGACCCTGTCGATGAAATCGCGACTGGTGCAGGCCGGCCTGGGGGTCACGCTGACGCAATTCTATCTCTTCAGCGCCATTTTCGCTTCGGTACTGCTGCTGACGTCCTTCATCATCGGCGCGTCGTGGATGGTCATGATCGGGATCGCTTTCGTGGCCGGACTCGGGCTGCCGCGTTGGGTCATCGGTTTCCTGATCAAGCGCCGCCAGAACAGGTTTCTCAACGAGCTTCCCAATGCGCTTGACGTCATCACCCGCTCCATCAAATCGGGCTTGCCGCTCAACGATGCGATCCGCCTAATCGCAACCGAAGGCACCGAGCCGGTCAAGAGCGAGTTTCGGCGCGTCATCGAGGCCCAGCAGGTGGGCCTCAGCATTCCCGAAGCCTGCGCCCGCATGACGCTTCATATGCCGCTTCAGGAGGTCAATTTCTTTGCGATCGTCATCGCCATCCAGTCGCAGGCCGGCGGCAACCTCTCCGAAGCGATCGGCAACCTGTCAAAGGTGCTGCGCGAGCGCAGGAAGATGAAGGCTAAGGTTTCGGCGCTCTCAATGGAAGCCAAGGCCTCGGCCGCCATCATCGGCGCTCTGCCCTTCATCGTCGCGGCCCTCGTCTACCTCACGTCGCCGAACTACATGATGATCCTTTTCACCGATCCGCGTGGCCATTTCATCATGGGTTTCTCGGCGGTCTGGATGTCGATCGGCATCTTCTTCATGCGCAAAATGATCAGTTTTGATATCTAGCCGGAGGAGGCACCATGTCGCAGGAGCTCGCCGCAACCCTGACCAATCCGGGCATGCTGATTGCGCTCCTCGTCGCGATCGCCGTCTTCGCCACCTTTTATACGATTGCCATCCCCTTCTTCGAACGTGGCGATCTCGACAAGCGCATGAAGGCCGTTTCGACCGAGCGCGAGCAGATCCGCGCCCGCGAACGCGCCCGCATGAACAGCGAACCCGGCGCCGGCAAGGCTTCGCTCAGGAGCCAGAACAACCGCTCGGTTCGCCAGATCGTCGAGCGTTTCAACCTGCGTAAGGCGCTCGTAGACGACAATACGGTCAACAAGCTGCGCGCCGCCGGTTTCCGCTCGGAAAATGCGCTGAATACCTTCCTCGTCGCGCGTTTCCTGCTGCCGTTCTTTTTCCTGGCGCTCGCCGCTTTCTGGGTCTTCGGCCTCGGCAATCTCGCCGAACGGGGTATGCCCATCCGCCTCCTCGCCGTCATCGGCGTCGGCTATCTCGGCTTCTATGCGCCGAACATCTATATCTCGAACCGCATGGGAAAGCGCCAGCACTCGATTAAGCGTGCCTGGCCGGATGCGCTTGACCTGATGCTGATCTGCGTCGAATCCGGCATCTCTATTGAGGCCGCGATGCGTCGCGTCTCCGAAGAACTCGGCGAGCAGTCGCCGCCGCTTGCCGAAGAGATGGTGCTGACGACGGCCGAACTGTCCTTTCTGCCCGATCGTCGCGTGGCGCTCGAAAATCTCGCCGCGCGCACGCAGCTCGAGCTCGTGCGTTCGGTGGCCCAGGCGCTGATCCAGGCTGATCGCTACGGCACGCCGGTAGCACAGGCGCTGCGCGTCCTCGCCCAGGAAGGGCGCGACGAACGCATGAACGAAGCGGAAAAGAAGGCGGCCGCCCTGCCGCCGAAACTGACGGTGCCGATGATCGTGTTCTTCCTGCCGGTGCTTATCGCCGTCATCCTCGGTCCGGCCGGCATCCAGGTGGCAGACAAGTTCTGACGGAACGTACCGAAACCGGATGCCGCTTTTTAGCAGAAGGCGATTTGCGATCAGCGCGCGTGACCGGCACCGGCATAACTGCTAAACGGGACGAACGATGATCGGCCGGCGCGGATGCGGTTTTCTCGGCGCTCGTCCCACAGAAAGAGAGATTCCGATGTCTTCTACAGGCATTTTCATCAGCATCATGGCAGCCTTGGCCGTCGGCGCGATGAGCCCCGGTCCGAGCTTCGTCGTCGTCTCCAGGATCGCCATCTCGCGTTCACGGCTGGATGGACTTGCGGCCGCATTCGGCATGGGCGCCGGCGGCGTCGTTTTCGCCGGGCTGGCGCTCGCCGGTCTGACGGCGTTGCTGTCGCAGTTCGAATGGCTCTATGTGCTGCTCAAGGTGGCGGGCGGGGCTTATCTCCTCTACATCGCTGTCAATATCTGGAGAGGCGCCGCAAAGCCGATCGAGCTTTCCGATGCCGTCAATGGCCATCGTGCGCCCATGCGCAGCTTCATGACCGCATTGCTGACGCAGCTCAGCAACCCGAAAACCATCATCGTCTATGCGAGCCTTTTTGCGGCGCTTCTGCCGAGGACGGTGCCGCTCGATCTCCTCGTCGCGTTGCCGGTCGGTGTTTTCGCAGTGGAGGCGGGGTGGTATGCGATCGTGGCGCTCGCCTTTTCGGCCCGCCACCCGCGGCGGCTCTATCTCCATGCCAAGGGCTGGATCGACCGGACCGCAAGTGCGGTGATGGGCGGCCTTGGTCTGCGGCTCATTCTTTCGGGCCTGAGCGTCAGGTAGATCAGCCGGAGAAGGCGTGATCATCCGGCAAACGACGGGGTCAGTTGGTGTTGCTGCCGTCCGCTGCGCCCGGCGTCTTGTCCTTGGCAGCGAGCTTCTGCCAGGAATTCTGCTGTGAGAGCATGCCCCTGAGGTAGGCGACGTTGGCATCCGCCTGCTGTGGCGAAAGTTCCCGCCGCGCGATCTGTTCCGCTTCCGCAAAACGCCCTTGCAGCCCGACAACGAGGGCAAGGTTCTGCCGAACGCGACTGTCGGCGGCCGGCTGGCCTGCCGCAGAGCGCAGATAGGTTTCGGCCGTGCGCAGATCGCCGGTCAGCACGTAGGACATGCCGAGGTTGGAAAGGATGGAAGGTTCGTTCGGCTGGATGTCGAGCGCGCTGCGGTAGCGCTGCCGGGCCTCACTGGCCCGGCCCATCTGGTCGAGGATCGCGCCTTCGGCCGAGATCAGCCTCCAGTCGGGACGATCCGGTGTCTGGGCTCTGCCGATCGTGTCGAGCGCCTGCTGGAACTGTCCGGCCGCCGCCTGCGCCTTGCCATAGGCTGCCAATACATTGCGGTCGCCCGGATTGGCGATCGCCACCTGCTGCATGACGGCGAGCGCCTGGGCGTCGCGGCCGCTCATGCGCAGCAGGTTGGCATAGTTGACGCCGTTGACGGGATCGCGCGGGTTCTTTTCGTAGGCTTCGCCGACCCGGTCCGTCGCCGAGCGCAGCTCGGTCGCATCCATCTGTTCCACCGGCTTGGCAAGTTTTGGCACCGAACCTGTCGTCATCCGGTCCTTGGGCGTCGTCGAGCAGCCGGCAAGCGCAAGGACGAGCAGCGATGCCGCAGCGCCCTGCAGGATACGATTTATCGATATGGCGGTGAGCGAGGCAGGCATGATGCGTTCCTGATTCCGAAATCGGCGCCTGACCTCGAAGCGGAACAGGGAAAGGTTTGACGCAATCTTCGCTCCAGCAATAGTCTGTTAACCCTAACAGACCGTTAAGGAACGATTCCTGGCGACTGCCGAAGGACAATCATGGCCCCCTATCAGTTCATCGAAAGACCGACTCCCTTCAACACGAAGGGTGGTTCCACGCTGCCTATCTTTGCTGTCACGCCTGCCCATATCGAGACCGGCACGATCGACCCGATCGCCCTCGATTGGGCTCGCAAGGCTGGCTACAAGGCCGAAAGCGGCTCGCTGTTGCTGATTCCGACGGCCGAAGGTCATCTCGGCGGCGCGCTTTACGGCCTCGGCACCAATCCGTCCGAACAGCCTTACATCACCGGCAGGCTGGCCCGCGCGCTGCCCGCCGGCGAATGGCACATCGAGACCGCGCCGCTGACGGCAAATCGCCTGGCCCTCGGTTTCGGACTCGGCAGCTACCGGTTCGATCGCTACAAATCGGAAAAATCGCCGAGAGCGACCTTGATGATCCCCCGCGATGCCGACGGCGCCGATATCAAGCGTCAGCTGGCCGGTGTTTTTCTTGCCCGCGACCTCATCAATACGCCGACGAACGATATGGGGCCGGACCAGCTTGAGGCCGCTTTCCGCGCCTTAGCCGGACATTACAAGGCGGAGATATCGGTGATCACGGGCGACGAACTGCTCAAGCAGAATTTCCCGCTCGTCCATACCGTCGGTCGCGCCAGCGCCGACGCGCCGCGTCTCCTCGAACTGCGCTGGGGCAAAAAGGGCCATCGCAAGGTGACCCTCGTCGGCAAGGGCGTATGCTTCGACACCGGGGGTCTCGATATCAAGCCTGCCGCATCGATGCTGCTGATGAAGAAGGACATGGGTGGTGCGGCGAATGTCATGGGGCTGGCCCTGATGATCATGGACGCCAAGCTGAAGGTCGATCTGCGCGTCATCGTCCCGGTCGTCGAAAACGCGATCTCCTCTAATGCCTTCCGCCCCGGCGACATCTACCGCAGCCGCAAAGGCCTGACCGTCCAGATCGACAATACCGACGCCGAAGGCCGCCTAATCCTGGCCGATGCGCTTGCCTATGCCGACGAGGAGGAGCCTGAACTCTTGATCGACATGGCGACGCTGACAGGCGCTGCCCGCGTTGCCCTCGGTCCGGATCTTCCGCCCTTCTTTACCGATGACGCCAATCTGGCGCATGAGCTGACCGAAGCGAGCCTGGAAACCGACGATCCAATCTGGCGCCTGCCGCTCTATGCCGGCTATGAAAAGGATATCCGCACCAAATTTGCCGACCTCACCAACGCGCCGGCCGGCGGCATGGCGGGGTCGATCACCGCCGCACTTTTTCTCAAGCGTTTCGTCAGCAAGGCCAAAAGCTGGGTGCATTTCGACATTTACGGCTGGGCTCCGTCAGAACGACCGCATTCACCGGGTGGCGGCGAAGCACAGGCGATCCGCGCGCTTTTTCACCATATCCGTGGGAGCCTGCGCTGACGGATGCAAACAGGGCGGGCCCGCTTCACCAAGGGCGCCTCATGCCGATCGTTAAAATTTTATTCACCCTGCCGGGCGGCAGTTCCTGCCACCCCTTGCATGTCCATCACAACTGCCGGAAAATGAAACGCTAGCGTAACGATTTTCCGGAGGGGCCGTGCCGATCGAACTGACCGCCTCGCAGGCGCTGGGGCTCTGGCATGGCGTGGCGCTCGATCAGGTTCGCCATGACGACCGCGATTTGACATTGCGCCAGATGGCAATCCTGCTGCATATTTACTTGGTTCCGCCGCCCCACACGGTGCGCGGGCTTGCCGCCACGCTCAACGTCACAAAGCCGGTTATCACCCGCGCCTTGGATACGATGGGTGAGATGGGCTTGGTGGATCGCGTGCGCGATGATGCAGACCGGCGCAATGTGATCATCAAACGCACAGTCGGTGGCGCGCTTTACCTGGAGAAGCTCGGCGATCTTGTCCGGGATCAGGGCCGCCGGCTGCCGATCTGAAAGGAACACAATGACGATGCTCGACCGCCGCCTGCATGCCTATAGGCCGGATCTCGCCGAAGCGGGGCTCGAGGGCAAGGTGCAGGCGTCTCGCTTCGTGGAAGGCGCTCCGGCGCGCGTTGCCCTTCCCGTCGTCGCTCTGCGGCCTGAACCGGAGCTTGCACGCGGCATCGATACCGAACTGCTCCTCGGTGAGGAGGTGACCGTTTATGATCGCGCCGACGATTGGTGTTGGGTGAAAGCCGTCTCGGACGGCTATGTCGGCTATCTCGAGGCAGAGGCGCTCACGCAAGGAGGGCCAGAGCCGACCCACATCGTCACCGTACAGCGCACCTTCCTCTATCCGGAGCCGGAACTGCGCAAACCGCACCGGGCTATCCTGTCGATGGGAAGCCGCATTCATGTCGCTGGCGATGCGGAAGCGCGCGGCAATCACTACGTCGTACTGGCGGACGGCACGGCGATCTTCGCCAGACACGTCCAGCCGATCGGCGCTCTCGACGGTGACGATTATGTCGGCATCGCCGCCCGTTTCCTGGAGACACCCTATCTCTGGGGCGGCCGCTCCGGCCTCGGCATTGATTGCTCCGGCCTTATCCAACTGGCGATGCTGATGACGGGCAGACAGGCGCCGCGCGATACCGATATGCAGGCCTCCGGCCTCGGCGAACCGATCGACCGCTCCGAAATCCGCCGCGGCGACCTCGTATTCTGGAAGGGCCATGTCGCTATCTTTGAAGATCCCCAAACCATTCTCCACGCCAACGGCCACAGCATGACGGTGGCGCGTGAAAATTTCGAGGCGGCCGTCGAGCGCATCGGCGTGCTGTACGAACGACCGACCGGCTATCGCCGCCCGTTTAGAACCTTTCCGGGTTAGCTTGATCATTCTGTGGGCTGAACCGGAGTCGGCCGGTCGATCAGCCGGCCCGTTTCAGCCAACCTCCCGCAGATTTGCCTGGCAAATCTGCAAGACCCCAGAATCACCGGACGCACTTGTCGCTTCGCCTCGGCGAAGCGTTGCGGCCGGTGGGCGGGGCTTGTTTCCGTCAGGATCAAAGGCGATCGGCTCGAACGTACCTGGGGTATGCCCTTCGCCAATCGCCTTTGCCCTGACGAAAACCTGCTCCGGCAGAATGCTTCAATCTAACGCGGAAAGGCTCTAAGTGATCGGCCGCTGTGGCCAGGCGCTCACGCCGCCGGTCCAATCCTCGAAGGCTTTCGACAGTCTGAGCACCCGCATGTCGTCGAAGCGCGGCCCGACGATCTGCAGCCCGATCGGCATGCCCGACCGGGAGAAGCCGCAATTGATTGAGGCAGCCGGCTGCTCCGACATGTTCCACGGCACGGTGAAAGCGATGTGTTCGAACGGCCTTGTCGGATCGTTGGTCGGCGATGCCCATTCGGCCGGATAGGAGATGATCGGGTTGGTCGGCGAAAGCAGGGCGTCGACCGTGGTGAACAACTGTCCGCAGCTCCTGCGCATTTCGATCGTCTGGTTGAAGCCGCGGACTGCAGCGACCCCACTTATCTCGGCGCCTGTCCTCGCCCAGTCGCCGATGTAAGGCAGGATGCTTTCACGCCGCTCTTCATCCATGCCTGCAATATCGCTCCAGAGGCGGGCGCGCCAGAACGCGTCGAGCCCGTCAAGCATCTCGCGTGTCAGCACCGGTTGAACGGAGATGATGGTCGCGCCGGCGCGCTCGAAACATTTTGCCGCCGCTTCGATGGCGCCTCGGATCTCGTCGTCTACCGCAAGCCCGCAGCCGGCGTCGAGCATCAGGCCGATTTTCATGCCCGACACGTCGATATCGAGGTCCATCCAGTCGAAATCGTTCGGCGGCAGGCTCGTGCCGTCGCGCCAATCGGGCCGTGACAGCGTCGCCATCGAAAAAGCTGCGTCTTCGACGGTGCGGGTCATCGGGCCGAGACATCGCCCGACATAATAGGGATCGGCTGGAATGCGTCCGTGGCTCGGCTTGAAGCCGAAGATACCGGTCCAGCCGGCGGGGAGCCGCACCGAGCCGCCGATATCCGTGCCGATATGCAAAGGCCCGTAACCGGCCGCTGCCGCCGCCGCGGCGCCCGCGCTCGATCCGCCGGGGTTCTGAGTCACGTCCCAGGGATTGCGACTGAGGGGATGAAAGCTCGACAGGCCGGAGGAGAGCATGCCGTAATCGGGGCAGGTGGTCTTGGCGAAGATCACCGCGCCGTCCTCGCGCAGCCGCGCGGCAGCCGGCGCGTCGGCCTCCGCTGGCTTCAGTTCCACCGCCCTGGTGCCGAACGGCACCGGCTGGCCTTTCGTCGCGATCAGTTCTTTCAGCGTGACCGGGATGCCGTCGAGCGCGCCGAGCGTTTGTTCCGTCGCCCAGCGCTCCGTGGAAGCTTTCGCCTGCGCACGCGCCGCCTCCGGGTCGTAGAGATAGAGGGCGGAGATCTGCGGCTCCCAGGCGGCGATATGGTCTTCGAGGGCGAGCCAGTATTCGAGCGGCGAGAGGCTCTTATCGGCGAAACGTCGTCTGAGTTCGCGGATGGGAAGGTCGATTTGGGCCATTGGCATTTCGTTTCGGAAGGGCATCAGCGGCTCGCCTCGCGTGGATCAAGAAGGTCTCGCAAGCCGTCACCGAGCATGTTGAAGCCGAGGACGGCAAGCGCGATGGCAAGGCCGGGCAGGACGGCAAGCCAGGGGGCTAGCGCCAGATAGGTCTGCGCATCGGCAAGCATTCGGCCCCATGTCGGTGCCGGAGGCGCCAAGCCTAGCCCCAGAAAACTCAGACCCGCTTCCGTCAGGATCGCCAGTCCAAGCTGGATTGTCCCATGCACGATGATCTGGCTGATGATATTCGGCAGCACATGGCGCAGCGAGATGGTCAGGCGCGTATTGCCGATCGCGCGCGCCGCCGTCACATAATCGCGGCTCCAAGCCTGCAGCGAGGTTGCCAGCGTCACTCGGGCAAAGACCGGAATCATGAACACGGCGATCGCTGTGATCGCGGTGAACCGCCCCGGCCCAAGAAAGGCGCCGAGCATCATGGCCGACAGGATCGGCGGCAGGGCGAAGATGACGTCGCAGATGCGCATCAGCAGCGCTTCGGATGGACCGCGGATCGCTGCTGCGGAGACGCCGGCGATCGAGCCGAGCGTCCCGCCGATCGCAACCGCGGTGATGGCGACCGAGAGTGAGTTCCAGCATCCCACCATCAGCATCGACAGCACGTCGCGCCCGAACTGATCCGTTCCAAGCAGACCGAAGGCAAGCGGCGGCTGTAGTTTATGGATGATCTGCATCTTCGCCGGTGGTAAAGGCGTCCAGACGAGCGACAGCAGCGCCACCGTCACCAGCAGGCCGATGATGACGGCGCCCGCGATGAGATTCATTCGCCGGCTAAATACAGCAGCTCTTCGGCGGCCGGCGATGGCGAAGGGCACGATCTGGGACACGCTTCAGACAGCCTTTCTCATCCTGGGGTCGATCGCCAGATAGGAGAGATCGACGATGAAGTTCATGACAATAACGAGAGCCGCGAAGAACAGCACGACATCCTGCATCACGATGATGTCGCGCTGGGAGAGCGCCTGAAGGGCGAGCCGCCCGAGACCGGGCAGGTTGAAGACGTTCTCCACCAGCACCGCGCCAGCGACGAGAAAGGTGAACTGCAGCCCGATCATTGTAAGGATCGGGATCAGCGCGTTCGGCACGATATGCCGCCACAGCACCGCACTGCTTGACAGGCCCTTGGCCATCGCGGTGCGGGCAAAATCCTCATGCATCGTCTCAAGCACGGCCGAACGTGCGACGCGCGTCAGCACCCCCGCCTGCGGCATCGCCAGCGCCACGGCCGGCATGACAAGCGCCTGCAATGCCGGCAGAAACCCCTCGTTCCATCCGGGAAAGCCGCCCGCCGGCATCAGTCCGAGCATCGTCGAAAACAGAATGATCAAGAGCAGCGCCACCCAGAAGGCGGGCAAGGCGATGCTGATCTGCGAGAAGAGCGTTGCGATGACGGCGAAGATACTGCCGCGCCGCGAAGCGGCCAGCACGCCGAGCGGCAGGGCAATCGCCACCGACAGCATGATCGCCATCAGCGCCAGCGGCAGGGTCACTGACAGCCGCTCAGCGATCAGCCCCGCAACGGGAACGCCATAGGTGTAGGATTGGCCGAGATTGCCCGACATGACGCCGGCCAGCCATCGTCCGTAACGCAGGATGAGCGGCTGGTCGAGGCCAAGCTCGTGACGCAATGCCGACAGGGTTTCCAGGCTTGTCGAGGTGCCGAGCATGATCGAGGCGGGGTCGCCTGGTAGGAGATCCATAACGGCAAAGATCAACAGCGAGACGATGAGAAGCGTGAACAGGAGGCCGAGGAAGCGGCGAAGGACAAGCGCGATCATGCGTGCCACGCTTTCGGTGTGGCGCGGCGGCTCCGCCATGAGTCGGTGAGTTTGGTTGGAAAACCAACCCCACGCTCCGTCATCCTCGGCGTTGAGCCGAGGATCAATGCCACTACTGTTGATGGGAGCGGTGTGGATGCTCGGCTCAAGGCCGAGCACGACGGAGGCGGACGGAGGAATCCGTTTAAAGAGTCGGCGCCCGCGTCAGGAATGGCATCTTCCAGGGGAACCAAACAACTACGGTCCAAGCAGAGCTGACTTGGTGAAGGATGGAGAGGGCTGTGTACTACATAGACGAAATTCATCTCGCTCTTTCCCAGCCCACGCCGCGCCCATTAATTCCACCGCTTGCTCACTCCTCCCAATAAACCCCCGACAGCACATTCGACGGAATCGGCTCGTTCTCCCACAGCCCCTTCAGCTTTTTGTCCCAGACGCCGAGTTTCGGCATGACGAAGAGGTAGAGCGCCGGTACGTCCTCGGCGAGGATCTGTTGCGCTTCGCCGTAGACCGCATTTTGCGCGTCGGGATCGGTCGTCTCCTGGACCTCCTTCATCAGCGCGTCGAAGGCCGGATTTCTGTAATTGAAATAATAGGGATCGCGTGCGTAGATGTCGATGTCGAGCGGTTCGGCATGGGCAACGATCGTCATGTCGAAGTTTCGATCCTTCATGATGTCCTGCACCCATTTCGCCGGAAACTCCGTCGGTTCGATGTTCATCGTCACGCCGATTTCCGCAAACATCGCCTGCATCACCTGGGCGCTGCGCGGCGCATATGCCATCTGCGGCGATTTGATTGTGAAGGTGAAGCCGTTTGGGTAGCCGGCTGCGGAAAGCAGCGCCTTCGCCTTTTCGACATCGTAGGGCAGGACGCCTGTCATGTCCTTATAGCCCGCATCGTTCGGAGTGTAGTGGCTGCCGATTGGCGTGCCGAGGCCGGACCACGCCCCGTCGATCACGGTCTGGCGGTCGATCGCCATCATAAGCGCCTGGCGCACGCGCTTGTCGTCGAAGGGCTTCCTGGCATTGTTCATGCCGGCAACGACCTTGAGTTCGGTATTGCCGATCTCGGTGATGAGCCGCCCATCGCCGACGAAGGAAGTCATCAGCTCGGGGGCTGCAAATTCGGGAAAGGCATCGAGATCGCCGGATTTCAGCGCGGCCGCCTGCGCTTGCGGATCGGCGATGAAGCGGAAGGTCACCTTGTCGAGCTTGGCAGCCGCATCCTTGTTCCAGTAGTCGCTATTCCTGATAAGTTCGACCCTGTCGCCCTTCGTCCAACTGGCGAACTTGAAAGGACCGGTACCGATCGGAGTCACCTTGTCCTCGGCGGCCGTCTTCGGCGCGACCATCACTGAGGCCGGCCACCCGAGCCAGTAGATCAGGCTGCCGGTAGGCGCCGATAGATGCAGCACCAGCGTTTCGGCATCCGGCGTCTCGATCGAGGCGATCGAGGCGAAGAAGCGCTTCTGCGGATTGACCGAATCCGCCCCGCGGGCGCGGTCGAGCGAAAACTTGGCGCTCGCGGCATCGAAGGCCTCGCCGTCGTGGAATTTGACGCCGGTCTGCAGCTTGAACGTATATGTCAGGCCATCGGGAGAGATCTCCCAGCTTTTCGCCAGCTGCGGCTGGACCTTGCCGGCCTGGTCGATCGTCACCAGCCCCTCGAACACATTCTGCCAGGTGACCTGGCCGATCGCGACCGGGGCCGCGATCGTCGGATCGAGGCCGGCCGGCTCGACGCTCATGCCGAGGGTGAGGGTGGTCTTCGCCGCTTCCGCCGGCGTCATGACCGTCATCACCAGACCGGCCGAAAGCGCGGCAGCGAGGGAAAGCCGCCTGACGAAACGCGAAGGCGCAAACGAAAGCTTGGTCATCATGGTTCCCTTGTCTGGCCGTGCGTCGATGACGAAGGCCTTTGCGAATAGATTGCACCACAGCAGTGCACACACAATGACGATTTTGTGTGCTCGGTGTAGCCGAAAAAGCTACACCTGATATTTGCGGGCAATGCAAGCTTGAAGCGTCAGTCTTTGGTCCCGGCTCGGCCGTTCGTACGCTCGCGCATGAACCTCTCGATGAAGTCGAGCAGTTTCGTCGCCGCGAAGGACAGCTGCCGGTCCGGCGCGACGCAGAGATCGACATGGGTGCGGATGCCGGTCTTGCCGGCAAGCGGAATGGCCAGGAGCTGGCCCGCTTCGATTTCGCGGCGGACGGTCAGCGCCGGCAGCAGCGTCGCCGCAGCCCCGCTGAGCACCAGTTCCTTCAGCATTTCGAGCGAACTGGTGACGAAGACGGGATCGAGGCTGGGCCCCTCCTTCTCGAACAGCGCATCGAAGGCCTGGCGGAAACCGAAGGATTGATCCGGCAGCGCCAATGGGTAATCGGCGAGTTCCCGGATGGGGATTTCGGCAAGGGCGGCCGCCGGATGCTGCGGCGTGACAATGAAATCATAGGCGATCTCGGAGCGCAGCCGCACCTTGGTGCCTGATATGACGGGCGCAAACAGCGTCACCGCAATATCGGCTTCGGCGCTGTTGACGGCATCGACCGCCTGCCGCGCGCTGGTGATCGTCACGGTGAAACGCAGCTGCGGATATTTCAGGCTGAATTCGGCAAGCGCCGGCGCCAAGAGATTGGCGACGGTGGCGCCATTGGCATAGATGCTGACACGGCCGCGCTGCAGTCCCTTCAGGTCTTCGATCAGCTGCTGCACGTGATCGAGTTCCCGCAGCGTCCGGCCGGCGCGCGCAGCGAGAAGCTCGCCGGCCGCCGTCAGCTTGACGCCGCGGGCGCTGCGTTCGACCAGCGGCGCGCCGAAATGATATTCGAGGTTCTCGATCTGCCGGCTGATCGCCGTCGGCGCGACATTGAGGTTCTCGGCCGCCTGGCGCATGGAATTGGTCCTCACCAGCTCGTCGAAATACATCAGCGCCCGGATCTGCATTCACGTCTCTCCGCCATTCGGCCTGTTCGACCTGTCCGGGTTTGACCCTATCCAATCAATCGGCGTTCGGGTAGCGGTCTCGCCATGCCTCTTGCGCGCCCTCGGACGGAAGGGTGCTTGCCATGTAGACGCCGCGCGCGACCGCCCGCGCCATGACGATAGCGGCTAGGTGGCAAAGCTCCATCAGGCTAGCCATGTCGCTTCTCGAATGTTTGGCTGTCGAAGCGGCAAAGATGGTATCTCCGTCGAGCGGCAGATGCGCCGGCAGCAGCGCCCGGGCAAGGCCGTCATGACCTGCAATTGAAAGCCGATGCGCCTCCGCCTTCGTCAGTTGCGCATCGGTGACTACCGCGCCGATCGTCGTCGCCGGCGTGGTCATCCCCTTGAGTCGCATCCTGTGGTCGGCCGTCGCAGGCAGGCCAAGCCCGCCGAATTCTCCGTCTTTCTCGAAGGGTGCCGCCCAGAAGTGCGGCCCGTCGCCAATCGTTGCGGAGCCGAGCGCATTGACGGCGACGAGCGCCCCGACGTGATGGCCGGCGCTGCTGACGGCGCTGGCGGAGCCGAGCCCCCCCTTGAAAGTGGCTGTCGTCGCTCCGGTGCCGGCGCCGGCGGTACCGAGCGCGAAAGCGCCCTTGGTCGCGGCTTTCATCGCGGCGTAACCCATGTCGCGATAGGGCGAATGCAGACCCCAATCCTTGTCGCCACCATTCAGCAGATCCATCAGGATCGCCTGCGGCACGATCGGTATGCGCGCGGTGCCCACGGCGAAGCCGCGGCCGATCTCGCGCAATCCCGCCTGCACCCCGCCGGCGGCATCGAGGCCGAAAGCCGAGCCGCCGGAGAGCACGAAGGCATCCACGGCGCCGACGGTCATCGACGGGTCGAGCAGGCCGGTGTCGCGTCCGCCCGGTGCGCCGCCGAGCACCGTGCCGGATGCGACGGCTGGCTCGTCGAATACGATGACTGTGACACCGGATCCCAAGGCGAGGTCGGTCGCATGGCCGACGGAGACGCCTTCGATATCGGTGATCAGGTTGAGAAGGTCGGGCAAGGGCGGATCCTTATGCACGAAGGGCCGCCGATAGGACTGCAACTGGCTCAAAAATACAAGACCGGCCCTGTGTGGCAGGACCGGTCGGACATCGGAAGTGCACTAAAAGCCGCTGAGGCTTTCCGCGTCAGGCATGAATCGGCTTCGGGTGACGGCGGGTCATCAGGTCGTGAATGGCCAGCCGCACCTCGTCGGGCGAACCGAACCGCTGCTCGTCGAGGTCGTGGACGTGGAATTTCACGGCGATGAACTTCAGCCGGTCTTCGTCGGGGATAACGATGCCGACGGGAACGCCTGCATATTCGATAACTTGCTTCTTCATAGATAGAACTCCTGCCGCGCAACAGGCGCAGCCATGGCGAATTGACTTGTCTGGTACCGTTGAAAGGAGGACGAACGTCACATTCGACAGTTCGGGCGGGAGAGGGCGCCCGGACGGTCATTGCCAAGCACAGATCGCCCAAGGAGAGTGGCGAGAATATCGATGTATATCATGTCTCGTTCCTTTCGTTGGCGTTGCGCTCGAGGGTCCCGGAAGAGCCCAGGGCCGGTGATGGTTGTCTTCAATATCTACTAACTTAGTAGAGATTAATGGACAGCCTGTCGGAAACATATTCCGAAACGTGTCAAAATATCGACGATCCGAAAAAAACAATTCCATCATGGCCCGAACTTACGGAAAGAAACATATCAGCTCTTCGTAAAATTCGCATGACAGGATCGAAATCTCTCGATCGCCGCAGCAGAGATAGGAAGTCCGTCTGATTCCGGCAATGGGCTACGTCGGTAAAACTCGTAATGCCTCGAAATGACCGATTTGGTTAACGCCCGAAAGCGTGGATCACCAGCCTTCTTGGAGCACCTTTTCCAGCATGTCGGCGAAGAAATCCGCGCTTTCGATGCTGAGGCAGAGCGGCGGCTTGATCTTCAGCACATTTTGGTGATCGCCAGTCGGCTGCATGATGACACCGAGCTCGAGAAGCCGATCGCAGATCGCCGCCGTCTCTTCCGTCGCCGGCTCCAGCGTCGTTCTGTCGCGGACGAATTCCAGCCCGAGATAGAGACCCATGCCATGGACGGCGCCGGCGATCGAGTGCCGGTCGATCAGCGCGGCGAGCCGCGCCTTCAGATGATCTCCCACCGTGCGGGCATTTTCCTGGAGCTTCTCCTCGGCCATGATATCGAGCACCGTCATGCCGGCGACGCAGCTGACCGGGCTGCCGCCGGTGGAGGAGAAGAAGGGCCCCTCCTTCTCCAGCGACTGCGCAATCTCCCGTCTGGTGATGACGGCGCCGAGCGGATGGCCATTGCCCATGCCCTTGGCGATGGTGATGATATCGGGCACGACCCCTTGCTGCTCGAAGCCCCAGAAATAATGGCCGAGCCGGCCATAACCGACCTGCACCTCATCGGCGATGCAGAGCCCGCCGCGGGCTCGCACCTCAGCATAGATTTCCTTGAGGTAACCTTCTGGTAGGGGAATGCCGCCGGCATTGCCGTAGACTGATTCGCAGATGAAGCCCGCAAGGCCCTGGCCGGCCGCGTCGATCGTCTCGAATATCGGCTTGGCGGCGCCGAGGTAGCTCGCCGCTGTGTCGGGTCCGCGGAACGCACCGCGATAGGTATTCGGCGAAACGGCCGCATGCACCCAATCCGGGCGGGTGGTCGGCGCCAGCGGATTGTCGGCGATCGAAGTGGAGACGGCGTCGCTCGCCGCCGACCAGCCGTGATAGGCTTCGAGCAGGCAGAGCATGTTGCGCGCGCCGCTATGGGATTGCGCCAGCCGGATCGCCAGATCATTGGCCTCAGAGCCGCTGTTGACGAGGAAGACCGCGTCGAGCCCGTCCGGCGCGAGCGCCGCGAGACGTTCGGAAAATTCCGCGATCGCCGCATAGTGGAACCGTGAATTCGTATTGAGCCGCTGCCATTGGGCGTTGATTGCCGCCGCCATCCTGGGGTGGCCGTGGCCGAGAATCGTCACATTGTTGACCATGTCGAGATAGGCGCGGCCCTCGACATCGAACAGGTGTTCCCTCCAGCCGCGCTCGATCTGCGGCGGCGCGGCATAATAGTTCTTCTGGGCGCTGGCGAGATGGGCCTGCCGCCTGGCGAGCAGCTCGGCGGTCTCCGGTGGCGGCGCATCCGCTCCCGGGCCGAGGAGGGATGAAGGCGAAGGGCAGAGCACCGACCAGGCTGCCGCCTCCCGCGGCTTGGCAAAGAGCGGGGGTTCGAGGCCTGCTACGCTGCAGAGCTGGAGGCGCAGGCCGCCGAGCGACGACGCTTCACCGAAAACCGAACCGAGCGGATCGCCGGCGGCGAGCACGGCGCAATCCTCGACCCCACCCTCGATCAAAGGGTCGAGCCCGTCTAGATGAAGGGTCATGCTGTCGTCCGACAGTGTCACATGCTGGTCCTTCCAGCCGATGCGGCCGGCAAAGGGCGCGGCGACCGCGCTTCCTGCGGCAAGGCAGATGTCGACATGCAGGGCGAAGGTCGCCTGTCCCGCGGTGTTTCCGAGGGCAGCGCGGGAAAGCCTATATTCACCGTAGCGCGTCGCCGCTGTGCCGTTTTCGGTAGCAGCCCGGGCAAGCAGCCGCCAGTCCATATCGGCGTTCAGCCAGTTTCCGGCGGAAAAATGCGCGCTCCGCACGCCAAGGTCGACATAGGCGATCGCAGCCGGATCGATATCGGGCAGCAAGGGCAGCCATGCTGACGGCTGCGGAGCGGCGACATCTGCACCGGCCGCCTTGAGGATCGCAGCTTCCATGAGTTCGAATGGAACCGACATCGCCGTATCGAAGATCGCCCGCTCGCGGTCGAGATTGCTGCGGACATAGTCGTTATCGGGATCGATCGATATCTGCTGCTCGCTGCTGGCCACCAGGATGACCGCTCGTGCGACGATCAACGGCCAGAGCGCCTTCAGTTCCTCGTCGCTCAGCGGATAGATCGCCTGATAGGCGGTGACGGCGGGCAGGATATGAAAGGGATCGCCATTCGCCTGATGCAGCAGTGAAGCGCATGTGACGGCTAGGTCGCCGACCAGCCAGCCGCGGATAATGTCGCCGAAATCGATGACCCCGTCGGGGATCGTGTGGCCATGGGCGTCGCGGTGGCCGACGACGTTGTCGCCGGTGACGTCGTGATGGACAGCCTGGAGCCGAAGCGACGGCGCCAGGGGCTGGATGCGGCGAACGGCCTTCACCATGGTTTTGGCGATCCGGTCGCGGGCAGCGCTGTCGGTGATGGCGGAAAGCAGCTGTACGGCGACAGGGCCGGCGCGTCTCAAATCCCACTGCAGGCTGCGGTCGAGGCCGGGATGGTCGAAATCGGCAAGCGATTGTGCCAGCCGCGCGCAGAGCGCGCCGAGCGCCGCGACGGAAGCCGGCGCCAGATATCCCTTCTCCGTCAGCCCCTGGCCTTCCAGATATTCCAGCAGCCGGACCTGATAGCCGTGCCCGCGCACGGTCAGGACGACGATCTCCCGCCCGTCATTCGTGGGGATCACGTTCGGAACGCGTGGCGCATCCTGACGGCTTTTGAGGTGATGGAGCGCTGCATTCTGCGCTTCGAGCTCGCGGGCCTCGTAGGCGGCATGGCAGATCTTCAGGACGTATCGACCGCGATCGCTGTCGACGCGGTAGTTCCGATCCTGCTGGCTACCGAGTTCAGCGAGTGTGCCGGACAGGCTGTAATGGGCAAGAAGGATTTCTTCCGCGTCAGAAACGCTGACGTCGGGACGCGGCAGCGCCATGCGATCAACAAGCGCCTCGTCGGTCATGACACCCATCCCCCAGTATGATTCGATTACCCCTTAAACGCGATAATCAAATACTTGCCGCTGGCAGGCAACGGGAGATTGTTGTCTGCCAGCAAAAGAGATGCGCGGCCTCTACCGACTCACCCCATGCGTTCGGATGCGTAACTTCCCGGGCTGGCCGGGAAGACGACGGTGCGGTTGCCGTTGATGAAGGTGCGGTGATGGATATGGGCGTGGATGGCGCGGGCCAGCACCTGGCTTTCGACGTCGCGGCCGATCGAGACATAGTCGTCGGGCGACTGCGCATGGGTGATGCGCGCCGTGTCCTGCTCGATGATCGGGCCTTCGTCGAGGTCGGCGGTGACGTAATGGGCGGTGGCGCCGATCAGCTTGACGCCGCGTTGATAGGCCTGCTTGTAGGGATTGGCGCCCTTGAAGCTCGGCAGGAAGGAGTGGTGGATGTTGATGATCCTGCCCGACATCTGCTTGCAGAGCTGGTCGGAGAGAACCTGCATGTAGCGGGCGAGCACGATCAGCTCGGTGCCGGTCTGCTCGACGAGGTCGACGAGCTGGGCCTCGGCCTGCGGCTTGTTCTCCTTCGTCACCTTGATGTAGTGGAAGGGGATGTCGTGGTTGACCACGACCTTCTGGTAGTCGAAATGGTTCGAGACGACGCCGACGATGTCGATCGGTAGCGCCCCGATCTTCCAGCGGTAGAGCAGGTCGTTGAGACAATGGCCGAAGCGCGACACCATCAGCAGCACCTTCATGCGCTTGTCGCTGTCGTGGAATTCGTAATCCATCTCGAAGGGCGCGGCGACGGCGGCAAAATCGGCGCTGATTTCGGGGCCGGAAAGCCCCTCCTCGGAAATGAAGCTGACGCGCATGAAGAACCTGCCGGTATCGAGGTCGTCGAACTGGCTGGAATCGATGATGTTGCAGCCCTTCTCGGCCAGATAGCTCGAAATCGCCGCAACGATCCCGCGCGTCGATTGGCAGGATACCGTCAATACATAGCTTTTCATGTCTCTCCCTCTTCCCTCTTGGAGGTCGCAGCCCGTGCTTAGATCAAAGCTCAAGCCGCGAACAGGCCGGCGCACTTTCATTTATGCGACAAATTGCAAGATAAACCATCACGTTCCTGCAAGTTCTCTCATGGCTGGCATCAGCTTAGGAGAAGTTGCTCGAAACGCTGTGCCGCCAGCGCCGCCCGGATGTGTATTCTCGCCTTCAGTGAGCGAAATTAAAGCATGCCGCTGAAAGCTGATGGGCAAATTGCGACATCGAGAGGCGGGAAACCAAGGATGTGAAGGGCGAAAATTGAATCCGAAGGTTTACATCTAGGCTGGCGGTCGGCTCACGATCGCCGCTTTCCGGCGCGGCGTGGTGATTTCATGGACGATTGCGCCGCCGATCGACGAGAGCACCAGCGACAGGATCACGAAAAATACCGGCTGCTGCAGGATGTCGATCTGCAGGCGGTCCGAAGCCACCCTCAGGAAAGCGAGAGTGAAGGCGTGGGTGATATAGATGCTGTAGGAGCAGTCGCCGAGATAATTCAGCCATCCCAGGACCGGTAGCCGGGAGAAGTCGATGGAAACTGCCCCGTAGACGATAAAAATCGCGGGGATTCCCCAGGCGTAGAACCGGCTCTCCGGCGGCATCAGCGCTTCGTTGACGAGGAGGAAGGCAAAGCCGGTGGCCAGTGCCGCCCATGCCCAGCGTTTCGGCAGAAGCACCTTCTGCCCGTAAAGCCAGCCGAGCACTACGCCGGCGAGGAACTCCAGCATGATCGGTTCGCCGTAGAACCGCGTGCCTGCCGTTTGCGGCAGCAGCCGGCAGGCAATCAGGATCACGGCAAAGACGGCAAACATCGCTGGAATCCGCCGGGCTTCCGAGAGCGGCAGCAACAGCGCAAACACGAAATAGAAGAACATCTCGTAATTCAGCGTCCAGCCCGGCACGACGACGGGGGCAATCGTGCTTGGATCGGCGGCATTGGCCCATGGCAGAAAGAACAGCGAGGCGATGAGATGCGGAAGGTCGAACACTGTCGATTTGAGCAATGATGGGGCCACCAGCGCCACGACAGCCGAAAACAATGTTGCCAGCCAATAGAGCGGGACGATCCTCCTGATGCGACGGCGGGCGAAATCGATGGGACTCATCGCGCGCCCGCTCGTCGTCAGCCACATCACGAAGCCGCTCAGGACGAAGAAGATGTCGACGCCGGTTTCACCATACAGAAAAGCGGTGGCGTCGACGGCGGGATTGACCTTGGCAAGCTGCAAGATCGCATGGAAATAAACGACCATCAGTGCCGCAACAGCGCGCAGATATTGAAGCTGGACAAGCATCCGATGTCTTGCTCCTCAGGCTCGCGGGCGCCGGCTTCTACCGTGCCGCTGCGGTCAACTCGGTACATCTGCCGCACGACCCTGTAGGATGCGCGGGCTGTCGTGGAAGCGCATATATCCGACGACGAACCACAAGAGGCCGGCAATCTTCATCGAGAAAACAGCGGTGCCCCCGATCATCATATTCAGAAAAATGAAAAGAGAAAGTGAATGGGCGCATCGCCTCTGTGCTGCCGTACGGCCGGCGGGGAAGAGACAGACGAACATCCAGAAGGCGATGACGCCGAAGATCGTCGCTGCGTAGATCAGATAAACGTAGCCGCTGTCGGCGAACTCGGCGACCCTGTCGACCGACAGCCCGAGAACGGCGAGGGGATCGAGCTCCATGATCTTCTTCATGGTCAGGTTGATGCGACCGGTGAAATTGTCGCCCGTCGCATTGGGCTTCATGGTGTAGACGAGGAAGCCCGCGGCGATGATCAGCGGCATCAGCGCCAGATTGAAATTCCTTGGGATCTTCGGAAAGACGAAATAACCGACGATGCAGGCAAAACAGAAGATCAGCATTGTGCGCGTATCGTTCGTTACCAGGATCAGCACGGCCGTGCCGATGAAGAGTAGCCGGTCCCAGCGGCCAGTCCTTTCCCACATGGAAACGAGGTAGATCGCGATCACGCCGCAGAAATTGGCGAGCGACACCTGCTCGAGGAAGATCGAGGAGGAGCGGTGGTCGATGATGCCGAAGGAGAAGCGCTCGGGAAAACCGAGCGCATTCTGGAACAGGCCTGTCTTGTTGTAGCTCAGCGGCAGCAGCCCGCGTGTATTGGCGAAATAATCGGACGGATGCACGATGCTAACATAGAAAGGCACGCTGACGATCTCGAAGATCAGGAAAATCAACACCGCAAGGCTTGCCCAGCGGAAGGTAAGCTTGATTGTTTTCTCGTTACTCCAGCCGCCGAGGCCGGAAAAGCAGAACATGATCAGCACATTGCGGAAGTTGTCGACGAACGGCACGCGATTGAGCACGCTGACATAGATGGTGACGACAAGCGTGAACAGCAGGAACAGGAAGGCCGGCAGATCCGTCTCGTAGATCCCCTTGTGGAGAATGTAGATGATGGCGCTTGCCAGAAGCAGGCCTTCGCTGGCGGCGACATGCGTCATCGAAAGCGGCGTGATGTTATGGTTTATGAACGCGAGAATGCCGTTATAGAGCACCGAAAGCAGGCCGAGCCAAAGCACCGGATGGTCGACGCGCGGTGTCCTCCCGGCCACATGGAGCGGCTTGTTCGCCATGGTGAAAGTCGCTGCCTTCTGATCGACGGCTGCCACAATCAGTTCCCCTTGGACTTGACGGCGCTGCAGGCGTCGGCATCGGTTTTCGCCGAGGCGGCGAGAAGCCGCATCTGCGGTCGCTCGGCACCCCTGCCCGGCTGAACGTTGAAAGGCTCGTCTGCCGGCCACCATTCGCCCGCCGCCCAGTAGGACCAGCCGAGCCAGACATCGCTATTCTCCGACATGGTGGCGTAGATCTTGGTCAGGCCGCTCATGCAGTCCTTGTCGGTGGAGGCGCCGAATTCGCCAAGAAAGCCGCGCTTATGGTTCCGCTTCAGCCAGGCGGTGACGCCGACGATCGCCTCGACAGCGGCGGCGGCACCTTCGCATGTGGCATGGGTTCCTGAAGAATCGACGTCGAGATATTGGTGGACTTCGTAAGCGTAGAAGTCGAGCGGATCGCGCACGCCCAGCATCACCGTGCCGTTGGCACCGCCGATCACATCCTTCTCCCAACTGTGAGCGCCGCTCCAGGACGTGCCCGGTACGAGGATGAGGTTGCGTGCGCCGACGGCGCGGATGGCGCGGATGGCAGCATTGGCGGCATCGAGCCAATCCGTCGCCATGATGTCATAGGGTTCGTTCATCAGGCCGAAGAGAACGCCGTCCTGATTGGCGAATTCGACCGCCAGCCTTGCCCAGAAGTCGGCGAATGCGGCGTCCGACGCCGGTGCGGTGCCGACCTGTGCCTTGTCGTAATAGCCGAAATTATGAGGGTCGAGCAGAACGGCCATGCCGTGCTTGCGGATCAGGGCAACGGTGTCCTTGATCCGCTTGATTTCATCCTCGTCGAGCCGCCCGCCGAGCGCCGGCTGCAGCCGCTCCCAGCGGAAGGGCAGCCGGATGATCGTCATGCCCTTTTCGGCGAAATAGCGGATCGTCTGCTCGCTCGGATAGATGTAGTTCGTGCCGTAGATGGCGCCGCGCTCGCCGTATTCGCCGCCCGAAAGATTGACGCCGCGATAACACGGCGCGCCGGCCGCAAAGCCCGGCGATGGGGTGAGGGCGGCCGCAAGCAGCAGCGCCACCAGATGTCGTGTCGTCCCCATGACAATCCTCGCAATCACGGCAAAGCGCGACGTCGATGGTCGCTGCATTCATCTTAACGGTCCGTTAGCTAAGAATTTCTAAAGTCGCAGCACCTCGGCTTCAGTCTTTCACGCTGGGCGGGACACGAGTGCGCGTATGAGCCAGTATGACAGGAACAGGGTGAGCCGGCTGCCCGGCTGGCGTAGTTATGAGCCGTCTCAGACTGCGTCGGAAGGCGTGCGCCTGCGCAGTCCGGTCGTTCGTCCGGATGACTTCGCCCGTCAGGAGCTCGAAACTGCCGCTCCGCCTTTGGTGCCGCCGTCCGTAAGGCCTGCCCAAACCCGCCGATACGGCGAGGCTTCGCCGGCACCCGCCGGAGAGGCTGCGGCCGATATTCGGCTGCAGGGGACATCCGCACCTGGCGCCCCGCTTCTCGACCTCCGTTCCGGCATCGCCGCAATCTGGAGCCGCCGGCTGGTGGTTCTCGCACTGGCCCTATTCGGAGCGGTCGGGGGCGGCGTGATGGCGCCGTTGATCGGCCAGAAATTCACGGCCGTCAGCAGCCTTTATTTCGACCCGCGCCAGATCGGCCTTGCCGAGACGGGCGCGCAATCTTCAGGTCCATCGCCGGAGATGATTTCGGCACTCATCGACAGCCAGGTGCAGATTCTGACCTCGGGCAATGTGCTGCGCCGCGTCGTCGAGGCGATGAAGCTCGACCAGGATCCGGAATTTAACGGCGGCAGGACGGATGGCGCGGCCGTGATCGGCGCCCTGCAGAAGGCGCTTGTCATCACCCGCCAGACCGGCACCTATGTCGTTTCGCTCGCCGCGACGACGAATGACCCGGAGAAATCCGCAAAGCTTGCCAACCAGGTCGTCGCTTCCTTTACCGAGGAGGAAAACAGCGCCTCGAACGGCCTCTACGAAAACACCTCCTCGACACTCGACGGACGTCTCGACGATCTGCGCCGGAAGGTGCTGGAGGCCGAGCAGGCGGTCGAAACCTTCCGCGCTGACAACGACATGGCCGCGACCGAGGGCAACCTGATTTCCGATCAGCGGCTCGCATCACTGAACACGCTGCTGGTGACGGCACAGGAAAAGACCATTCAGGCCAAGGCCCGTGCCGATGCGGTCGCCAGTCTCCGCGTCGAGGACATCGTCGCCGGCAACCAGATGGAAGGCGGCGCCACCTCGCCGCTCGTCAGCCTGCGTCAGCAATATGCCGCCCAGGCCGCCGCCGTCGGCAGCCTCGAAAGCCAGATGGGCACGCGTCATCCGCGTCTGCAGGCGGCCCGCTCCTCGCTGCAGAGCATATCGGGCGAGATCAAGGGCGAGTTGCAGCGCCTCGCCATCTCCGCACGGGGCGAATATGAGCAGGCCAAATCAGCCGAGGATAGCATCGCCAAGGAGCTTGCCGTCCAGAAGGCGCTGCAGGCGACGAGTTCGGACAAGCAGGTGGAACTGAACGAATTGCAGCGCAAGGCGACGGCGGCGCGCGATATCTACGAGACGGTGCTGAAACGCTCCAGCCAGACGAGCGAGGAGCAGAGCCTCAGTCAAAGCAACATCCGCGTCATCTCGCCGGCCGAACCGCCGGTCAAGGCCGATGGCCCGGGAAAGAAGATCCTGATGTTCGCCGGCATCATCGGCGGCTTCCTCGCTGGTTTCTTCCTGGGCGCCGCCTTTGCCATTTTGGCCGGCCTCTTCGGCCACCCCGTCATCAGAGGCTATTTCAGGAAATCGCCCGCCACGGCGGCTTGATCAAGCGCCCCGCCTTTCCTACATCGGCAGAAGGCGGCCTATCGCCGGCAGGAGAGTTCCCATGCGGCTGTTGATGATGCTTCTGATATCGCTCCTTGCCGTGACTGGCCTCGCCCCGGCGGCGGCCTTCGCCGTCGATTGGACGAAACCCATTCAATCGGACGTCAAACCTCTTTATCCCTACAGGGACCTTCCCGGCGTCAAGGCACAGCCGGACAAGAAGGAAGAGGAATCCTATAATTGCCGCACCGAGACCGTGCAGGTCCGCCGCCGCTATGATGAAATCTTCCGGTCCGGTGGCATGCCGACGCTGATGTATGTCTGCGACCGCGACGGCTTTGTCACCATGGGCCGCAAAGTTCCGCTCCGTGGCCATTACCAGCCAGTGCGGTGAGGCGCTCAAAAGCGCCTGCGGATGCGATCTTCAAAACGTTCAACCGGAAGCTCCATCCTGAGATAGTCGAAGCCCGCATTTGCTTGCGATCGATCTATGACCGAATAGCTGACTGCGTCCTTTTCCTCGGTTCGCCGCAGCGGCAGGCTTTCGGCCGCCGCAAAGCCCAGCCGCTTGTAAAGCCCGATCGCTTTTTCGTTATGCGAGAAGACGTACAGCTCGGCTGTCTTGGCCCCAAGCACCGAAAACATCCATTCCAGCAATGCCTCGCCGCAGTGGAGCATGAGGTTGCGAATATCGCTCATCCGCCCGCGGATGACATTGTCAAATTCGGCCGCGCCGGGCCGGATGTTGCAGACGCCGAAATTGCCGAGCCTGTTTCCGTCGAGATCGCAAATGACGAACAGGATCCGGTCTGGGGCAGGTAGCGAAATGCTCTCGAGCCAGCTGCGTGTGCGCTCCTCTGTGGCGGCAAACTGCGTCAGGAAGAACGGCATCGACTGGTTTCGCCACGCCGTCAGGTCAGCGATCAAGTCGGGCTCATCGAGCATCGACCTGTCGATGCATTGCAATTCACCCACGAACCGACCGCTATCGCTTCTGATTGGCAGACGGAGCCGTTTGCTCGCATCCGCATTGCCCTTGATGCTGACGATATCGATTTGCGGCATGCGCGATTACATCTGTCCTCTGATCAGGCCTGGCGGCAGACGCAATAGCCGCCCGGCGAGGAAGACAGAACGAGCTTTCCATTGAGCACGGGATCGACTTCGAAACGATCGGTTTCCGCCAGATAGTCCGTAATCGCCTGCAGCGGCTCGTTGCCGCGCAGCCAGACCTTGGACCGCTTGGTGAATGCCTGCTCCTCGGTCAGGTGGCCGATGAGGGTGTCGGCGACGACAAGGTAGCAGCCTTCGCTTACCAGAGGGCCGTAGGCGCGGCATTCGGCAAGAACATGCTGATAGGAATGGTCGCTGTCGAGCACCACCATCACGCGGGCGCCCGGCCAAATCTCGGCCTTCACGGCAGCAAGCACCTCGTCGTCGACCGAGCCGCCCTGAATCATTTTGATCCGCCCCGACATGGGATGAGATTCGATCGTTTCACGATTGTGAGCGCGAATGTCGATGTCGACACCGATGACTTTGGCCTTGTCGTTACCAGTAGCGGCGAGGATCGACGCCATGAAGATTAGCGAGCCGCCGCGCGCCACGCCGGTTTCGATGATGACATCGGGCTTCGTTGCCCAGATGACTTCCTGAGTCGCGAGGATATCGGCTGGAAGCTGAATGATCGGCACGCCCATCCATGACCACAGATAAAAATAGTCGAATTTGTCGAGCCCGATGAGGGTGTTCAGCGACTGCTGGAAGCTTGCCTCGTCCTGGCCGAGAGCAAGCGACATTTCCCGCTTGTGGGCTTCGAATTCGAGACGGTCGTCCTTGGTGGTCATGACTAATGTTTATCCTTCGCTCTATGGCTGTCTCAGGCCGACTGCTGCAGTGCCGGGCTGTTGTGGTAGGTTCGCCCGGCGGCCACATCGAGCAGCGTCGCCGCTACCTTATCGATATCGGCTTCACTCATGTCGTGGTAGCTCGGCAGATTGATCGCCCGGTCGGGAATACTCCAGGCATTCACGTTCTCCGGCCGATCCTCAAACATGGAGAGGCTGGAGAGGGGATAGAAGAAGACTCGGGCGTCGATATTGGCGGCCTCGAAAGCCTGCTGCATCATCTCGCGGGTAATGCCGGTCGACGGATGAAACACCGCAGTCGGCATCCACGCCCCGTTGATCGTGCCGCTGTATTCCGGATTCATCGAAAGGCCGGGCAGGGCGGAAAGCCGTACCATGTAGGCGGCGAGGATTTCCCGCTTTCGGGCGACCAGCTCTTCGATGCGCTCGAGCTGTCCGCAGCCGATGGCCGCCTGAATGTTGGACATCTTGTACTTGAACCCGATCTCGTCGGGCCAGAACTGCTTGGTTTGGCCGCGTGCGCGGCCGTGGTTGCTGAGCGTCAGCACCCGCTCGTAAAGCGCGGCATCGCTGGTGACGAACATGCCGCCTTCACCGGTCGTCAGCGTCTTCGTGCCATGGAAGGAAAAGGTGCCGAAGGCGCCCATCGAGCCGGCGCGGCGGCCGTGGTAGACGGAACCGATCGCTTCGGCCGCATCCTCGATCACAGGGATGCCGGTACGTCTGCCGATTTCGAGCAGCGCATCCATCTCGCAGAGATTGCCATAAATGTGAGTCGCGACGATCGCCTTGGTCTTCGGGGTTATGTGCCGTTCGACCTCGTGCGGATCGATGCACCAGGAATCCGGCAGCACATCGACGAAAACAGGCTTGGCGCCAAGGTGGAAAATTGGCGAGACGGTAGCGACCCAGTTGGTGTCAGCAAGGATCACTTCGTCGCCTTCGCCGACACCAAGTGCAGCCAGGCCCATTTGCATGGCGCCCGTGCAGCTCGAAGTTGCAATGGCGAAGTCGCTGCCGAGATAGGTCTTGAAGTCGCGTTCGAAGCGGTTGATGTAGTCGTAACAGCGTGCGCCCCAGCCGGTTGCTGCCGCATCCGTGGCATAATCGGTTTCAAGCTGGGTGATGGAAGGCTTGGTATAGAAGATCCTGTTTGTCATGCCGCTAATTTCTGTTGAATGGATCAAGACGCAGCCGCCCGCCGCGACCCTAGTTTCTGAAACTGGTGCGAGGCTCACATGATGATGTGCCGAGCGAGATCATGTTCGTGGAACACGAGATTGGGCAGGTAGCCGAGTGCCACGAAATATTTCCGATCGCGGTCAGCGCTGACGAAGACGGCGGTGCTCTCCAGCGAATCAGTATGTCGTCGTCGGCGAGATAGATGAGATATTCACCCCTGCCGAGGCGCACAGCAACCTCACGCTTGTAATAGCGGATCGGCAATCCGTGACTGATGAATTCCTCGACAACCCGCCGGGTGCCGTCAGTGGAGGCGTTGTCGCAGATGACGATTTCGAAGGGAAAGTCAAACCTATAGTTGATGTCGCTCAAATGCTCGTCTCCCGGCTGTAGCTTTCAAGCGCGGCGTCTCGCTCGCTGATGACGCTCGGCTCGAACGGCCAGGCAATGGAAAAGGCGGGATCGTCCCAGCGGACGCCGCGGGCAAGCTCCGGCACAAAGACTTCCGACATCTGGTAGAAGAGCTCGCAGTCGTCCTCTAGCGTCAGGAAGCCGTGTGCGCATCCGGCAGGTATGTAGAAGGCATTGTGACTGCGAGCATCGAGCTCGACGGAGGCCCATTGGAGATAGGTTGGGGAATCCCGTCTCAGATCGAGCGCCACGTCGAAGACCCTGCCGCGCGTGGCGCGCACCAGCTTGATCTCCGGCCGGGGATCAGCCTGGTAATGCATGCCGCGCAACGTCCCGCGCTTGTGATTCTGTGAGACATTACACTGCGGGTAGACAGGCACGAGGCCGCGATCGGCAAAGCTCTTGGCATCGAAAGTCCGGGCAAACAGCCCGCGTTCGTCAGAGCGCGCGTCGACTTCGACGACAAAAGCACCCGAAACCGCGGTCGGAACGAATTTCATCCGATCACCGTCAGTTCAGGGACGGCGACGGCGAAGCGTCCACCCCAGGCGCTGACCCTGCTGTTGGCTGCTACGACCTCGTTCTTGATGTTCCACGGCAGGATGAGAACGTAATCCGGCTTCGTCTCGTCCATCTTTTCCGGCGCATAGATCGGCAGCTTGCTGCCCGGCAGGTAATGTCCCTGCTTGTGCGGATTACGGTCGACCACGTAATCGATGAGGTCGGTGCCGACGCCGCAGAAATTCAGGAGCGTGTTGCCCTTGGCGGCGGCCCCGTAGGCCGCGACCGACTTGCCGTCACGCTTAGCCTGCTTGAGGAAGGTCAGCAGCCCATCCTTGATCGGCGCTACGCGGCTCTGGAAAGCCTCGTAGGTTTGGACCGTGTCGAAGCTTGCGGCTGCTTCGTCGGCGCGCACCTTGGCGACGCCGGGGCCGGTCGGATGAGCGGTCGACGTCGTGCGGCAGGCGAGCACGCGGAGGCTCCCGCCATGGGTCGGCAATTCTTCCACATCGAATACGGTAAGGCCGTGCGCCGCAAAGGCCTTCTCGACGGCCAGCAGCGACAGATAGTAGAAATGCTCATGATAAACGGTATCGAACTGGATGTTTTCCATCAGCCGCAACAGATGCGGGAATTCGACGCTGACGATGCCATCCGGCTTCAGAACGGCAGAGAGCCCACCGACGAAATCGTTGATGTCGGGGACATGCGCCAGCACGTTGTTACCAATGACGATGTCGGCGGCAAGGCCGCGGGAAACGAGATCGGCGGCCGTTTCCCTGCCGAAGAACCGGGCCTCCGTGGGAACACCGATCTGCCGCGCAACTTCTGCAACATTTTCGGCCGGCTCAATGCCGAGCACCGGCACGCCGGCCTCGACAAAATGCTTGAGGAGGTAACCGTCATTGCTCGCCACCTCGATCACCCGAGATGCCTGGCTGAGGCCGAAACGATTGCGCGCCATGACGGTGAACTGGCGCGCATGCTCAACCCAACTGTCGCTGTAGGAGGAGAAATAGGCGTAGTGGCTGAAGATGTCTTCCGGCGGAACGAAGGCATCGGCCTGCACCAGCCAGCACTCGGAGCAGACGAAGGCGCGCAACGGATAGGAAGGCTCCGGCTGCTTGAGCTGCTCTTCCGTGAGATAGGCGTTGGCAAGCGGCGTCGAGCCCAGATCGACGAAGCGATGTTTCAAGGGAGCGCGGCAGAACCGGCAATTATGCGCTGTCATGATATTGCTTCCTCATAGGCCGCGATCTGCCCGAGCGAGAAGGCGCGCATGTCTGCTCCTTCGCGGTTGGCCTTGTACCAGGCGGCTGTCCAGTCGATTGTCTGTTGCAGGCTCAGGCGCGGTCGCCAGCCGATGGCCGATAACGCGAGCTCGGAGCTCAGAGTCAGGGCGGGTGCTTCCGGCAGATGCGCTCCCGGTGCCAGTCTCCAGACGTCTTTGACGCCATGGGCAAGACCCAGAGCTTCGGCAAGGTCCGACACTGTCGCGAAACTCTGCGGATCTGGGCCAAAATTGAGGGCTGCGGGCAATTCATCCCGGCCCGAAAGCGTCAGAGCCGCGGCAAAGGCCAGATAGCCGCCGAGCGGCTCCAGCACATGCTGCCAGGGGCGGATTGCCTCGGGATAACGGAGCATGATCGGCTGATTGCTTTCGAAAGCGCGAATGAAATCCGGGATCAGCCGGTCCCTCGACCAGTCGCCGCCGCCGATGACATTGCCGGCGCGGACGGTGGCGACCCTGATGTCGCGCCCTTTGAAGAAGCTGTCGCGATAACTCTGGACGACGAGTTCGGTACAGGCTTTGGAGTTGGAGTAGGGGTCCTTGCCGCCGAGTGTATCCGTTTCGATGAAGGGAACACCGCTGCCGTTATTGGCATAGACCTTGTCCGACGTGACGACCAGAACGGTCTTGACCGAGGCCGCCTCGCGGACGGCATCAAGAACATTCGCTGTTCCCATGACATTGGTCGCGAAAGTTTCGGCAGGGTTTTCATAAGAGCGTCGCACCAGGGCCTGGGCTGCCATGTGGATGACAATTTCGGGCTCGAAAGCGATGAGGTGCTGCTTGAACGCGGCAGCGTCACGGATGTCGGCTATGTGATGGCCTTGTCCGCTCCAAGGTGAAAGCCGCCGATATAGGGAAGGATTGGTTTCGGGCTCCAGTGAGACGGCCGTCACCTCTGCTCCGAGCTTTTCCAGCCAGAGCGAGAGCCATGATCCCTTGAACCCGGTGTGCCCCGTCAGGAATACGCGCCTGCCATTCCAGAAGTTCGTCAGGCCCATAGCTTCCACGGTGCCTTTCCGGAATTCCAGAGTTCTTCCAGATGAGTGCGCTCGCGAAGCGTATCCATCGGCTGCCAGAAGCCGTCATGTTTGAAGGCGGCGAGCTGGTTGTTGGCGGCAAGCCACTCCAGCGGCCCGGCTTCCCAGATGGTATCGTCGCCGGGGATGAGATCTACCACCGAAGGGTCGAGCACGAAGAAGCCGCCATTGATGCGCTGACCGTCGCCCTTCGGCTTCTCGACAAAGGAGGTGATGAACTGCCCTTCAATGTTCGTGGCACCGTAGCGTCCGGGCGGCGACACCGCGCACATTGTCGCCTTCAGGCCGTGGCTGCGATGGAAGGAGACCTCAGCAGCGATGTCGATGTCGCCGACGCCGTCGCCATAGGTCATACAGAAGGGCTCGCCCGGGATCAGATGGTCGCGAATACGCCCGATGCGGCCGCCGGTCATCGAATGCATGCCGGTATCGACCACGGTCACGCGCCAGTTGGGGCGTGTTCCGCCGTGATATTGGATGCTGTTGGCGCCGAGATCGACGGTGATGTCGCTGTGATGCAGAACAAGGTTTACGAAGTATTCCTTGATCATGTAGCCCTTGTAGCCGGCGCAGATAATGAAATCATTGAGGCCATGATGGGCGTAGATGTTCATGATGTGCCAGAGGATCGGCATGCCGCCGATTTCGACCAGAGGCTTGGGGCGGACGCTGGTTTCCTCGGCAAGACGCGAGCCAAGGCCACCGGCGAGAATTACGACTTTCATCCCAAGCGAACTCCAGAGTCTCTGGCCAAGCTTCCCCTCGTGAGCTGCTCGGCTCATCGCAGGCGGAACGGCCGTATGTTCATCCCTGACCCGGTATCCGATTTCGTTCTTGTGCGAGGCTTGTGGGGCGCGCCAGAAGAGGGACTCGGTTTCAGGAGCGCTGAACAATGGGACCGCGTCCGCACCGCTCATTCCATCTCTTGCCGAGATCATTCATGGAGCGCTGCTCTATCAACAGCGAACGCGCCTCCCGCTCCCCGGCATGGTTCTTGCTTCATTACTAATATTCTAACCCTTGGGGAGAAAGTGTCATGCAATGGAACGCATCGCCGAATTTTGCGCCTCTTGTCCTCTTTCTTGGCGGTCGGCGAAGGGTCGTCAAGTCGCTCCGAGACGCAGCCGAAGTTCTGATTATTGATTGGCCGTTCGATGATGGAGAGGAATATGTCGCGGCAGTGAAGGCTTGCGACGATGCCATCGCGGGAGAGGGCGGAATGGAGGAATTGAGGGAATTACTTCTTCTCGCCGCCAGGGAAGCCGGCATTACGGCTTTGTCGGTCATATCCGATAGCGGGAAGACGACACCTCACATGGCGGCGTGAAAGGCCTTCAACCTGCACTGCTCCTGGAACCGGTATCCGGACAAGCACGTCGTCAATGGCCCCTGACAACAGAGCCAAATGCGCAATTTTGCAGAAGTTTGGATATTTGATCTTGGCAGCGATCAAAAGGAAATGGTGCCCAGAAGAGGACTCGAACCTCCACGCCTCGCGGCACAGGTACCTGAAACCTGCGCGTCTACCAATTCCGCCATCTGGGCGACGGAGAGCGATGTAAGGGGGTGGCTCGTGACTGTCAACTGGGTTTTTGAAGTTTTCCTGACAGTTGGCGAAAAAGCTGCGTATCACATGGGGAGAGCGCCGCAGAGTGAGCATAGCGCTTTGTTCCCCGCGCCCTATATAGAGGGAATATCGAAAGGAATGCCTCATGCCTGTTGCCCGCACGCTTCTGTTCGCCGGCCTTTTCGCCGTTCTCGCGCCTGCCATGGCCAGCGCCGAATCGCCGAAGCGGGGCGTCGGGCCGCTCAACACGGGATCGACGCTCTGCGATTTTCGCGGCTGCTTCGGTTTCGGGCCGCAGCAATGGCATCGCCCGGCCTATGTCCAGCCGAATTACCGTCCGCGCGGTGCGGGGCCGACCTATTATCTGCCGGGCGCGGCGGGACGGCCGCAACTGACCTATGACCCGCCGCCGGTGCAGCGCGTGCAGCCGGCGGCGCGCGATATGAACAAGCATATCGCCTGGTGCACCAATGAATACCGTTCCTATAATCCGCGGACGGATCACTTCCTCACTTATGAAGGCGTCTACAGGGTTTGCCGATCGCCCTATCGCTGACGGGCTTGGTCAGCTTTCGTGCGAGACGCGGTCGACATGGCCGAGATCCCGGCCGGGCTCGATGATGTCGCGGACGCGCTGCTTGAGTTCTTTCGGCCCGGGAAAGCCGCCGTCGCGCTTGCGCTCCCAGATGAGATCTCCATTGACGCGGATTTCGAAGTTGCCGCCGGTGCCGGGGATCAGCGCCACTTCGCCGAGACTGTCGGAAAAGGTGCTCAGCAGCTCCTGCGCCATCCAGGCGGCGCGCAGCAGCCAGTTGCACTGGGTGCAGTAGAGAATCGAGACGCGGGCTTTTTCGGTCATGGCGTTTCCTTTCGTTTGGAGCGATTTAAGCTCTTGCAGCGTGCGGACGCAATCGCGCATGCGCAAGCATCTTGCGCGCCGTTCTACAGCATGGTCTCTTCCTGCCACCACCGGGGAGAACCTATGCGAGTCGCAGTCGTCGAAAATATGCGCAACACCGGTCTCGGCGCGCTTGCCATCGCGCTCGACGAGGCGGGTGCTGCAGTCGAGTGGTTCCGGGTCTGGAGGGATGGCATTCTGCCTCGGAATATATCCGGCCATGACGCGCTGGTCGTTCTCGGAGGCGAGCAGAGCGCGCTGGATGACGAAACGCATCCCTACCTGCCGGAACTCGCCCGGCTCGCGCGCCGCTTCGGCGACGCCGGCAAGGCGGTGCTCGGCATTTGCCTCGGCAGCCAGATTCTTGCTCGCGCCTATGGAGCCGACAATCATCTCGGGACCGCCCGCGAATTCGGCTGGCACAGGATCGGCGTCACCGATGAAGGCCGCGCCGATCCACTACTCTCGGCGCTTGGCGGCGAATTCACCATCTTCGAATGGCATGCCGACACCTTTTCCCTGCCTGATGGAGCGGTGCGTCTGGCGACGAGCCCTGTCGCGGAAAACCAGGCCTTCCGCATCGGCCGCGCCGTCTACGGCACCCAGTTTCATTTCGAGGCAGATAGAACGGTGGTCGAGCAATGGAAGGCGGAATTCCCTGACACGATAAAACGCATCGCGCCGGGCTGGCTGGAAAGCTATGCCGAGCTGGCTGCGCGGCATGCTGGTGCAGCCGATGCCGCCGGCCTTGCCATCGCCCGCGCCTGGGTCGGACAGATCGAGCGGCAAGGGGTCGAGATGCTGTCGCAGGTCCCGGCTTGACGGGGGATGCAATGACGGCAAGCGAACGCGAGAAGATGGCGGCGGGTGAGTGGTATTGCTGCCTTGACGGCGAGCTCGATCTCCTGCGCCGGCAGGCGCGGCTCGCGGTCCACGCCCATAATACGCTGCCGCCGGACGAGCGCGGCGCAGTAGCACCTGCCCTCAAGGTGCTTTTTGCGCAGGCTGCCTCCGATATCTTCATCGAAGCGCCGTTTCACTGCTCCTACGGCATCAACATCACGCTCGGCGAGCGCGTCTATTTCAATGCCGGCTGCACCATCCTCGATTCCGGCAGCGTGACGATTGGCGACCGCACCATGTTCGGTCCCGGCGTGCAGATCTATTGCGCCGAGCATCACAAGGACCTGGCGCTTCGCAGCGCGGGAATCGAGATCGCACGGCCTGTTGCCATTGGCAGCGATGTGTGGATCGGCGGCGGCGCTATCATCCTCGGTGGGGTGACGATCGGCGATGGCGCGATCGTCGGCGCGGGCGCCGTCGTCACGAAGAATGTGCCGGCGGGCGCTACGGTGGTCGGCAATCCGGCAAGGCCGATAAACCCCGCCTGAGATTCGCGCTTGTCTTGGCTTCTCGACATTGCCGCCGGCTCTGCTAGATGAGAGAGGCGAAGGGGAGTGATGCCATGCCAGTAGAGAATTTACCGATGGAAGGCGGCTGCCGTTGCGGCCAAGTGCGGTTGAAGATCAGCGCGCCGCCGCTGCTCACCATGGCTTGCCATTGCACGGGCTGCCAGAAGATGACTGCCAGCGCCTATTCACTAAGCGCCGCCATTCCCAGCGAAGGCTTCGAGGTAACCAAGGGCGAGCCTGTTATTGGCGGCCTGCACGGCGCCAGCAAGCATTATTTCTGCCCGCACTGCATGAGCTGGATGTTCACCCGGCCGGAAGGCATGGACTGGTTCGTCAATCTGCGCGTCACCATGCTCGACGACCCCAGCTGGTTCACGCCCTTCATCGAGACATGGACGAGCGAGAAGCTGTCTTTCGCCGAGACCGGAGCGGTCTACAGCTACCCGGCGTTGCCTGAGATGGATGCCTATGAGGGGCTGGTGAAGGAGTATATGGGCAGAGGGTGAGGGCTTAGAAGCCTTGGAAGAGAAAGTCCGATTTCCTCGTCTTATGCGCAAGTCATATGCGCATAAGACGTCATTGAGAAGCGTTATTCGTCGCCCATCTTCAGCGCTGCAATGAAGGCTTCCTGCGGGATCTCCACCTTGCCGAACTGGCGCATGCGCTTCTTGCCTTCCTTCTGCTTGTCGAGCAGCTTGCGCTTGCGGGTGGCGTCGCCGCCGTAGCACTTGGCCGTCACGTCCTTGCGCAGCGCCGAGATGGTTTCGCGGGCAATCACGTTGCCGCCGATCGCCGCCTGAATCGGGATTTTGAACATGTGCTTCGGAATCAGCTCCTTCAGCCGCTCGCACATGTCGCGGCCGCGCTTTTCAGCTGCGGTGCGGTGCACGAGCATCGACAGCGCATCGACCGGCTCGCCGTTGACCAAAATCGACATCTTCACGAGGTTGCCTTCGCGGTAGCCTTCGAGGTGATAGTCGAAGGATGCATAACCCTTCGAGATCGATTTCAGACGGTCGTAGAAGTCGAAGACGACTTCGTTGAGCGGCAGTTCATAGGTTATCATCGCGCGGGTGCCGACATAGGTCAGCTCGGTCTGGATGCCGCGGCGGTCCTGGCAGAGCTTCAGAATCCCGCCGAGATAGTCGTCCGGCGTCATGATCGTCGCCTTGATCCAGGGCTCGCGGATTTCGGCAATCTTGACGACATCGGGCATGTCGGCCGGGTTGTGCAGCTCGCGCTCGCTGCCGTCAGTCATCGTCAGCTGATAGACGACGGAAGGTGCCGTTGCGATGAGGTCGAGGTCGAACTCGCGCTCCAGGCGCTCCTGGATGATTTCAAGATGCAAGAGGCCGAGGAAGCCGCAGCGGAAGCCGAAACCAAGAGCGGCAGACGATTCCATCTCGAAGGAGAAGGACGCGTCGTTGAGGCGAAGCTTGCCCATCGCGGCGCGCAGATCCTCAAAATCGGCGGCATCGACCGGAAACAGGCCGCAGAAGACGACGGGTTGCGCCGGCTTGAAGCCCGGCAAGGCCTCGGCGGTCGGGCGCTTGTCCTCGGTGATCGTGTCGCCGACGCGGGTATCGGCCACTTCCTTGATCGAGGCGGTGATGAAGCCGATCTCGCCGGGGCCGAGGCTGTCGACATGGACCATCTTCGGCGTCAGCACGCCGACGCGTTCGACCTGGTATTTTGCACCGGTGCCCATCATGCGGATCGTCTGGCCCTTGGTCAGCACGCCGTCGATGATGCGCACGAGAACCATGACGCCGAGATAGGTGTCGTACCAGCTGTCGACGAGCAGCGCCTTCAGCGGCGCCTTCTCGCCGCCCGGGCTCTTCGGCGCCGGCAGCTTGTGGACGATCGCCTCGAGCACGTCGGGAATGCCGAGGCCGGTCTTGGCCGAAATCAGCACGGCCTCCGAAGCGTCGATGCCGATCACTTCCTCGATCTGTTCCTTGATTCGGTCGGGTTCGGCGGCCGGCAGGTCGATCTTGTTGAGGACAGTGACGAGTTCGTGGTTGTTGTCGATCGCCTGGTAGACATTGGCGAGCGTCTGCGCTTCCACCCCCTGCGAAGCGTCGACGACCAGCAGTGAGCCCTCGCAGGCCGACAGCGACCGCGAGACTTCATAGGCGAAGTCGACGTGGCCGGGCGTGTCGATCAGGTTGAGAACATATTTCTCGCCATTGTTCGCCTGGTAGTGCAGGCGCACGGTCTGGGCCTTGATGGTGATGCCGCGTTCGCGCTCGATCTCCATATTGTCGAGCACCTGCTCGGACATTTCGCGCTCGGCAAGTCCGCCCGTCGTCTGGATCAGGCGGTCGGCCAGCGTCGATTTGCCGTGGTCGATATGGGCCACGATCGAAAAGTTGCGGATATGGGACAGCGGAGTGGTCGAATTGGTGCTCATGCGCGCCATATAGCAGCGCCGCCCCGTGCCGCAAAGCGGTAATTATCCCGGAATTTACGCTATTTTGCCGCTCTGCCCAAGGTGCGTCAGACCGGCCACGTTTCCAGCCGCCAGGCCGAATCCCAGAACATCAATTCATATTGCGAGGCGCGCACGAAAACGTCCATCATCTCGGCGCGCTCCGTCTCCGATGCGGCGCGGGCGGCGATATCGGTCAGCGCGATCACCTCGCGGGCGCCGGCGGCAAACTGCGGATCGCCATAGGTGTTGATCCAGGCCTGAAAAACATTGCCTTCGATCGCCGGCCTGCCTTTGATGCCTTCGCCGACATGCATGTAGATCCAGAAGCACGGCAGGATGGCCGAAAGCGCAATGGCATAGGAGCTGTGATAAGCGGTCGCCAGGAGGAAATTCGTATAGGCGAAGCAGGAAGGCGAGGGCTCGGCGGCCGTCACATCCGCGCTCGAAATGCCGAACTGCGAGAGGAAGCCGGCATGCAGACCCTGTTCTACGGTAATGGCCTTCTGCGCCGAACCGAGGAAACGCAGGACCTGCGCGTTGTCTGGCGCCTTTGCCGCGACGATGGCCAGGCACCGGGCGTAATGCTTCAGATAGATTGCGTCCTGCAGGATATAGTGGCGGAAAATCTCTGGCGGCAGCGTGCCGTCCGAAAGCCGTTCCAGCAACGGCAGCCGCTCGATCTCGGCCATGATCGGCTTGATACGGCTCCAGGCGGCGGCAGTGAAGCTTCCTGTCGTATCCGTATGCTGCATGCTGCCGTCCATGGTGTCCTCCCGTCTCGAACGCCGCTGTCATATAGCGGCGGCGGCGCATTGAAGGCAAGCCGGGATCCGCGATCGGCTCGAGGGTTGATTCTATCATTGGATACTGTATTTCTCTTATAGTGGAAACATGGGTCGACAATGGAAGAAAACCTCGAACAGGCAATCGGCATCCGCATCCGCAAGCTGCGGCAGGAAAAGGGCCTGACGCTGGATGAACTTGCAGAGGCGTCCGGCGTCAGTCGCGCAATGATCTCGCGCATCGAGCGGGCGGAGGCGAGCCCCACTGCGTCATTGCTGGCAAGGATCTGCGCCGCGCTGGGCCGGTCGCTATCAGCTTTCTTCGCCGAGGATGGGCACCAGGTTTCCCCGCTCGCGCGCCGTCAGGAGCAGCAGGTCTGGCGCGATCCGGAAACCGGTTACCTCAGGCGCTCGGTCTCGGCGCCCGGCACCGCCTCAGCAGTAGATATCGTCGAAGTCGAATTTCCTCCGGGCGCTCGCGTCAGCTTTCCCCCGCACGCCGCATCTCATGGCATGACGCAGCATGTTTGGCTGTTCGATGGCGAGATGGAGATGATGACTGGAGAGGCGGTCTACCGGCTGCGCCCCGGCGATTGCCTCTTCATGCCCGTCGGCGAAGGCCACGTTTTCCACAATCCCGGCAACGCGCCGGCGCGCTATTGCGTCGTGCTCGATCGCGGCAGCCGATAACGACATTCATTTTGGGAGAAAATCGTGCGTGACATTCGTATCCTTTCGGCCGAGGAAGCTCGCGCCGCCATTTCTGATCTTTCGGACGTGCTCGCAGATTGTGTCGCGGGCGGCGCCTCCGTCGGCTTCATGCATCCCTACGGGCCCGAAGATGCCGAGTTCTATTGGTCAGACGTTGCTGATGCGGTCGCCGGCGGGGGCAGCCTGTTGCTGGTCGCCGAACTCGATGGCCGGATCGTCGGCACTGTGCAGGTAGGAGCCGCGCAGATGCCGAACCAGCCGCATCGCGGCGATCTGAAGAAGCTCTTGGTGCATCGCTCCGCCCGCGGCAAGGGCCTTGCGCGTCTGTTGATGGAAGCTGCTGAACGCGAGGCGGCCGCTCGCGGCAAAACCCTGCTGGTGCTCGACACGGCAACCGGCAGCGATGCCGAGGCGATCTATCCCCGCCTGGGCTGGCAGCGCGTCGGCGTCATTCCCGATTATGCGCTGTGGCCGCAAGGCGGATTCTGCGACACCACCCTATTTTACAAGCGGCTCGCTTGATTGCGCCAGATCGGATCGAACCAGCTGGCCGAATGCCGGCAACGCACCCGCAAGTGTGGCGCCCGCCGTCCACTGCGCCGCGTGCCAACCGAACTGCCGCGCCGCCTCGATATTTTCCGCCATGTCGTCGATGAAGGCGATCTCACCGGGCAGCACGGCGGCGCGCTCGGTTGCAAGCCTGAAGAAGTCTGGCGAAGGTTTCCTGTGCCCGAGATCTGCGGAATAGAGGATATCGTCGAAATGTGCACCAAGGCCGGCCTGTTCCATCAGGTAACGCGCCCGCCTATGCTCCTGGTTGGTTGCCAGAAAGAGCGTGATACCGCTATGCCGAAGCGCGACCAGCTCTTCCAGGAGATTGCGGTCGACGCGGGAATCGTTTTCAAACCAGTAATCGATCAGCGTCGCAGCGCTGAGGTGAGGCGCGATTTTTGCCAGCACTTGGGCGAGCCTCGGTTCCAGCGCCTCGCGGCCGACGATGATTTCGCCCCAGTGGGTCTGGAAGAATTCCCGCTGCAGCAGCTCGAGACTGAGTCCCAGATCGCGCTCCAGAAATGTGAAGAGAGGGAGGCCGTCGGCTGGACGCCCATGAATGAGCACGCCATCGACATCGACCATCAACACTTTCATGCGGCAGAATCCTCGCTCCGGAACCGGCGAAGGTGACTTCGTTTGCTTGGGCAATCAAGAGCGCCATGCCGCTTTTTTGTTGGCCCCGCTCCATGTAAGTGTCGATCTCGGCAATCGGTTTTCGTTCAAGGACAGGATCTGAAATGCGCGTCATCTATTCCGAAGACCACAAGCTGCGCGACGCCAGAACAGAGCTTCATGCCGGCCAGCTGGTGACGCCCTTCGAGGCGCCGTTCCGCGCTGAATGGATCCTGGCGGCGGTCAGGGAGGCGGGCTTTGCCGATGTCGTGGCGCCGGATCCTCACGGACTGGAAACGGCCGAAAAAGTGCATGATCCCGCCTATCTCGATTTTCTCGCGACCGTCTGGGACCGCTGGGTGGCGGCCGGCTTCGAGGGTGAGGCGATCGCCAATTCCTTCCCGGTCCGCCGCACCAGCCAGCGCGTGCCAGATAATATCGTCGGCGCAATCGGCCATTACGCCAATGCCGCCGACACCTCCATCACCAAAGGCTCTTACGAAGCGGCGATAGCCTCCATGCGTTGCGCCATCACAGGTGCAGATTGGCTGAATGCCGGCAACCGTTTCGCCTTTGCGCTTTGCCGTCCGCCCGGCCATCATGCCGGCATCGATCTCTTTGGCGGCTATTGTTTCATCAACAATGCTGGCGTCGCCGCCCAGCGGCTCATTAATCACGGTGCAAAGAAGGTCGCCGTGCTCGATGTCGATTTCCATCACGGCAACGGCACGCAGGATCTCTTCTATCACAGAGGCGATGTCTTCACCGCGTCGCTGCATGGCGATCCCATGTTTGCCTTTCCCTATTTCCTCGGCCATGCCGACGAAGAGGGCGAAGGGCAGGGCACCGGTACCAACCGCAACTATCCGATGCCGCCCCACACACCCTGGCCGGTCTGGTCTTCTGCCCTTGCCGATGCGCTCGCCCGCATCAAGGCTTTCGGCGCCGAGGCGATTGTCGTGGCCCTCGGCGTCGATACCTTCGAGCGCGACCCGATCTCCTTCTTCCAGCTGAAATCCGAGGATTTCATTCGCATGGGAGAGATGATCTCTTCTGCCGGCCTGCCCGTCGTCACCTGCATGGAGGGCGGTTACGGCGTGCCGGAAATCGGCCTCAACGTCGCAAAATGTCCTCACGGGTCTGGAAGCCTGATCGCTTGAATGACCGACGACACTGTTTCATCCGATATACCGACAGCACGCATGCTGAGCTGGGCGCGCAACTCCGCCATCTATCGGCTGGAGCGGCGGATGATGACGGAAAAGCAGCTGTTTGACGCCATCTCCCGCAAGGCGAAGGAGAAGTTCGAGCATATCAGCGCGGCGCAACTCAAGGCCCTTGCCGATTTTGCCGTCAAATTCGCCTATGACAACAAGGCGCTCGACGACGGCGCATATGCGGAGATCAACACGCGCTCCGCCGTGCGCGGCGGCAGATCGAAGCGCGTCATCGCCCAGAAACTTGCGGCCAAGGGCGTCTCCAGCGACAGGGTCGAGGCCGCGCTCGAAGAAGCGGATGACCTCTATGCCGCGACGATCTTTGCCCGCAAACGCGCCTTCGGTCCTTTCCGTCGCGTCGAACTCGACGACAAGCGGAAGGCAAAGGAACTCTCCGCCTTCGCCCGCAATGGCTTCAGCTTCGAGATCGGCAGGAAGGTCTTCGACATGAGCTTCGAAGATGCCGAAGAGGTGATCCTCGCCGGCCGCCTCTGAAATGCATCAGGCCTATTGCTGGCTGGATCAGTAGATTGAATTTGTCCAGCACAGGTGGCCTCCGTAGGAATAGGGCGCAATCGGAGACTGAGATGAAAGACGGGACGAACGACGGCGCCGGCGTACTGGCATTGGAAACGCCTGCCACGTCCTCCGGCCTGGCGGCTGGCGCGCTGATGTGCCTCCTCTCCATGTCTTCGATCCAGTTCGGTGCAGCTCTTTCTTCTGAGGCCATCGCGAGCTACGGACCGGCTGGAGCAAGCTGGCTGCGCCTCGCCTTCGCGGCCATCATTCTCGCCCTTGTCGTGCGGCCGCGCGTCGTCAGCTACAACAGGGCGCAATGGACGAGCGCACTGGTTCTCGGCGCGACGACAGCACTGATGACTATGAGCTTCTTCGCGGCGATCGAGCGCATTCCGCTCGGCCTTGCCGTGGCGATCGATTTTCTCGGTCCGCTCTCCGTTGCGACCATCGGCTATGGCCTCAGCCGGCGTCTCCTCTGGCCGCTCATTGCTGCGCTTGGTGTTCTCGCGCTTGCTCATGACGGTGAAGGCTGGGTCGGCGATATCGAGGGTATTTTCTTTGCACTTGGCGCGGGAACTGGCTGGGCGATCTATATTGTCCTGACAAAAAAGATCGGTGCGAGCTTCAAGGGGTTGGAAGGGCTTTCCGTATCGCTGCTGGCTGCCGCTCTTGTCGCGACACCCTTCGGCTTTGCCCGCGCCGTACCGAACCTTGATGCTTACGGCCTGGTTGAAATGGTTGGCCTTGCCATTCTTGTGCCGCTGCTGCCCTACACGCTGGAGCTGGTTGCCCTGAGGCGCATGCCGACAGCCTCCTTCGGCATTCTCATGAGCCTCGAGCCGGCCATCGCGGCACTCGCAGGCTTCATCGTTCTCGCACAGCCGATGACACTGCTGCAGATGGCCGGAACTGCCCTGGTGGTCGCGGCAAGCGCCGGCGCGACCTTTTCCGCAAGGCAGTGATCAGCCCGCTTTTTTCGCGGGATCGTCGAGAGCGGGATTGTAGAACAGCGACAGCGTCAGGCTCTTGGCGATCCGTTCTGCGGTCGTCATGAACCAGTCCTTAGCTTCCGGTGAGGGGGCGACATCGTCAAGCGTTGCGGCAAACAGCGTCAGCCACTTCGGAAAGAGGTCTGGCGTCAGGTTCTGAACGCCCGTATGCGCCTGCACCGGCTTGCCGCCATAGGCGCCGCTGCGAAACGCAACGGCCGACCAGAAGCTCTTCATCTTCACCATATGCTCCGGCCATCGGCCGGAGAGCCTGGCATCGAATACGGGGCCGAGATCGGGATGCGTCAGCACGCGTCCGTAGAAAGTCTCGACCAGCCTGCCGATGAAGGCCTCGTCGACGCCCATCGCTCGCATTTCGGCCTCCGCCCTTTCGCGGATGGCCGCGATATTTGCGGGGCGGCCCTGAATGTCATTGTTCATCATAAATCCCGGCGCCGCCTGATGCGGCAGCCCTCATATAGGTCTTTACGGCTGCGAACCAAAGCCGCTTGTGCCGCTTGCGGCAATCTGTCAGCCGGTCCGCCCGGCCACTTGACCGCCATCGCCTCCTTCTTTAGATTTAGAATAATTCTAAGTTATAGGGGATGTTTTATGCTGGCGCGGTTTTTCAGGTCGCCGAAACGGTCTTTTGACTCTCTCTCCGAGCAGGAGATTCTTGCCCTTGCGATTGCCTCCGAGGAAGACGATGCCCGCATTTATCTCGCCTATGCCGACAGACTGCGCCCTGAATTTCCGGCCTCGGCCAAGGTCTTTGAAGATATGGCGGAGGTCGAGGACACGCACCGCAAATCGCTGATCGAAATCCATCGCCAGCGTTTCGGCGAGCGCATCCCACTGATCCGGCGCGAGCACGTGCAGGGTTTTTACGAGCGCAAGCCGGACTGGCTGAGAGCCAATTTGTCGCTCGATGCGATGCGGCAGGAGACCGAGGCGATGGAGGACCAAGCCTATCGGTTTTATGTCGCGGCGGCTAAGCGCACCGCCGACGCCTCGACGCGTGAGCTCCTCGGCGACCTCGCGCTCGCCGAACAGGGGCATGAGGATATTGCCCGCATGTTGGGCGACAAGCATACGCCTGAGGATGTCAGGCGCAATGAGGACGAGACGGCGCACCGGCAATTCGTGCTGACCTATGTGCAGCCCGGCCTTGCCGGGCTGATGGACGGCTCGGTCTCGACGCTGGCGCCGATTTTCGCCGCCGCCTTCGCCACGCAGGATACCTGGCAGACCTTCCTCGTCGGTCTTTCCGCCTCCGTCGGCGCCGGCATCTCGATGGGCTTCACCGAAGCCGCCCATGACGACGGCAAGATTTCCGGCAGGGGCTCGCCGGTCAAGCGCGGCCTTGCCTGCGGCATCATGACCGCGCTCGGCGGCCTCGGCCATGCGCTGCCTTATCTGATCCCGCATTTCTGGACGGCAACGATCACCGCTGCGATCATTGTCTTCTTTGAACTCTGGGCAATTGCTTTCATCCAGAACCGCTACATGGAAACCCCTTTCCTACGCGCCGCCTTCCAGGTGGTGCTCGGCGGCAGCCTGGTGCTCGCCGCCGGTATTCTGATCGGGAATGGGTGAGCTGCGGTCGGGCGCAGCCCGAGCAATCGATCCAGTGAATCGATTGCAGCAGCGAACGCCCGGAGCCATGCGCAGGGCCGGGAGACGGTGGCATACTAGGCATCAAGCAGGCCTTGCCCTTCGCTAGCGAGCAAGCGAAGGGCAGCTAGCGATAGCCCGCTCCCGCATCGGAAAGAGAGAACCATCACCCAAAAGCAAAAGGCCGGCTTCCGCCGGCCTTTTCCCCCGCATCCCCTTTTGAGAATTCCTTAGCGAAGAGCGCCGACCAGAAGGTCGCGGCCGTTCTCGATGGTGACCCAGCGGCCGGCATTGTAGCTCGACTGGCGCTTGACGAATGTATAGGGCGTCGCAAACCAGGGTTTCACGTCGGCAGCAAGATTGTCGAGCACGAAGTCACCCTCGGCGGTGCGCAGCGTTAAGACGGCATGGCCTTCACCGTCAGGTTTCCGCACGACGGTCATCAGCAGGTCGGCGGCCGGAAAGCCGCGCTGAATTAGGATGCGGCGCTTCAGCAGCGCGAAATCCTCGCAGTCGCCGGCAGTGGTCGGGTAGGCCCAGACCTCGTCCTTGCCGTAGATTTCCTTGTCGGTCATCGGCTTAATGGTGCCGTTAAGCGTGGCGTTGACCGAACGGACGAGCGACCACTTCGCAGGCGTCATCTCGACCGGGCCTGCATTGCGGTTTGCGCCGCATTCACTGCTGTGGATCTGACAGAAATCGTAATGGCCGATCGGTTGTGAGGTGGCGTTGCCTGTTACCATGGAAGCATTTCTGCTTGGAGCTGGGATGGCGGCAGTCGCCATCGCAAACACGGCCATCATGGCCACAAAGATACCTTTGAATCGCACGCCCGCTCTTTCCTCGATCGCCCCTAATTATTAACAAACTGTTAATGGAGAGGGCCGAGAAGAGTCAATCGTTACTTCTTGGGAGCGCTTTTCGACGCGCCAACATGGTTAAAATGCAACGGGTTGGCGGCTTGCGTTAGGGGAATTTCTCGGTCGGTGCTGTTCAAATGGGCATCTGCACATTTGTTGATGAACGAATGATGCCTTTGACGGCGCTGAGGAGAAGGGCGATGTCGCCGGGGCGGGAAAGGCGGTGGTCGCCGTCGCGGACGAAGGTCAGCACCACGTCATCGGCGGGAAGGTGCTCCAGAAGCTTCATCGCGTGCGCATGCGGCACGTCGGGATCTTTCATGCCCTGGAGAATATGCACGGGGCAGCCCGTCTCGATCATGCCATCGAGCACCCGGTTTTTGCGTCCGTCCTCGATCAGTGCCCGCGTATAGATGTTCGGTTCCGGACTGTATTGCGAGCGCTCTTCGAAATAGCCGCGCTCCGCCAGCGACTTGCGCTCCTTGGCCGTCAGATTGGGCTCGATCAGCTCGGAGGTGAAATCGGGCGCTGGCGCAATCAGCACCATGCCGGCGAGCTTTGGACCGCCCTGTCGGGCGAGTTCCTGCGCCAGCCGGAGCGCGATCCAGCCTCCCATCGAGGAGCCGACGAGAATGATCCGGTCGGGCGCGAGGTGGCGGATGACGGCAAGGGCTTCCTCCAGCCAGCGAGAGATCGTGCCGTCGCGGAAGCTGCCACCGGAAAGCCCGTGGCCTGAATAGTCGAGGCGGATGCAGGCGACACCAAGTTCGCCCGCCAGCCCGTCGAGCTCCAGGGCCTTGGTACCGCTCATGTCGGAACGGTAGCCGGATAGCCAAACGAGCGACGGGGCGGTATTGCCGGCTTGGGCGGGGCGAACGAGCATGGCGATTTCACGCGCCGCCTCGCCGTCACCGACCGTCATGAATTGCGGCTGGGCGTCGGGCATCGGATCGGACATCAGTGAAACTCCTTTTGTTTTGGCCTATAAAACAGATTCTTGGCAGGCTGACAGCAGGTGATTTTTCCGCTAAAGGGTGATATTGACTCCGTTGCAGCGATAACGAGATAGGTTTGTGCCCCCTGATCGGGAGCGCGCAGCTGCAACGTTCCGAAACAACGCGAGGAGAATACGACCATTCGCAGACCTTTTAAGACCGATGCGCCCGTGAAGGACGGACCGCGCTCGAACCGTGAAATCCGCATTCCCCGAGTTCAGCTGATCGCGGCTGACGGACAGAATATGGGCGTCGTGCCCACCGACCAGGCCTTGAGAATGGCGGAAGACGCCGGCCTCGATCTCGTCGAAATTTCCCCAAATGCCGAACCGCCGGTATGCAAGATCCTCGATCTGGGTAAGCTGAAATATGCCAACCAGAAGAAGGCTGCCGAGGCGCGCAAGAAGCAGAAGATCGTCGAAGTCAAAGAAATCAAGATGCGCCCGAACATCGACACCCATGATTATGAGGTGAAGATGAAGGCGATGGGCCGTTTCTTCGACGAGGGTGACAAGGTCAAGGTGACGCTGAAGTTCCGCGGCCGTGAGATGGCCCACCAGGAGCTCGGCATGAAGCTGCTGCAGCAGGTGAAGGCCGATACGACCGAAATCGCCAAGGTCGAGGCCGAGCCGAAGCTCGAAGGCCGCCAGATGATGATGGTGCTGGCGCCGAAGTAAGCGCCGGCCACTTTTCGCCCAAGGCCGTCCGTAAGGGCGGCTTTTGTGCTTTCGGCTAACCTGCTTCTCGGTCTTTTATGCATGTCTTATCCCGGAACGCGCACACGTCCGGGCGACATGCATTGCAGCGCCGCGCAAAGGACGCCGCAACACTTCGAACCTGCGCATCGTGCTTTCCGGAACTCAATTCCGATTTTCGGGCCGATGCGCTAGCGAAGATTCCTCCGCGGCCCCGTTGCACTTTCATGACGCTGCGGTTATAAGCGCGCGTCCGAACTGACCGGCAGGGCATGCCGTGGCAGTTTCGAATGCTTGCGGAACGGTTCGTCGCCGATGCCGCAGATCAACAACAAACGCTCCCGCACCTTGTTGCGACGGCCGGAGAACCGGACTTCGCGAGGAGGGCTTTTTGATGAAGCGCGCAGGGAGGACAGAAGGAGTAGCAAAATGCCCAAGATGAAGACGAAGTCCGCTGCCAAGAAGCGGTTCAAGATCACCGCATCCGGCAAGGTCAAGGCGGCTGCCGCTGGCAAGCGCCATGGCATGATCAAGCGCACGAACAAGTTCATTCGCGATGCGCGCGGCACGATGGTTCTCGCAGAACCCGATGGCCGCAAGGTCGTGAAGAACTATCTGCCGAACGGTCTCTGAGACTATTCCGGTAACGCGTTAGATTAAGGAGATCATGAAATGGCACGTGTAAAGAGAGGCGTTGCTGCCCACGCCAAGCACAAGAAGGTTCTGAAGCAGGCGAAGGGCTTCTATGGCCGCCGCAAGAACACCATCCGTACCGCCAAGGCTGCCGTCGATCGCGCCAAGCAGTATGCCTACCGCGACCGCAAGGTCAACAAGCGCAACTTCCGCGCCCTCTGGATCCAGCGTATCAACGCTGCCGTCCGCGAATTCGGCCTGACCTATGGCCGCTTCATCGACGGCCTGAACAAGGCTGGCATCGAGGTCGACCGTAAGGTTCTCTCCGACATGGCAATCCACGAGCCGGAAGCATTCGGCGCGCTGGTTGCTGCCGCCAAGAAGGCCCTTGAGTACCTCAAGGAAACCGGCACGGCGAACGAGTTTGAAGGCGCGGTTCGTTGAGCCGCGCGCGTTCGTAAGAACGCGCAAAGCTGGCTCAACTGCTTAAAGTGGCGCATGTACCTTTCGAGCGGGCTTCGCCCACACGGGACATGCGCTGCCAGCGCTTCCCAAGCTTGACGCTTTTTTGAATTTTGGGAAACCCGCGCTGGTTTGGGCTAGCGCGGGTTTTTCTTTCTCTTTACTCCTTGCGCCGGCCGCCGGCCTACCTTTCGAACGCCGCCTGATCTGGACGGAAAGAAGACAATGTCAGATATCGACCAGCTTAAATCCTCCTTGCTTGCCGAAATTTCCGCCGCTGGCGATGAGCCGGCGCTCGAAGCCGTGCGCGTGTCCGCTCTCGGCAAGAAGGGCTCGGTCTCCGAACTGCTGAAGACGCTCGGCGCCATGACGCCGGAGGAACGCCAGACCCGGGGCGCGGCGATCAACGCCTTGAAAAACGACGTGACTGACGCCATTACCGAGCGCAAATCGGTGCTGAAGATGGCGGCGGTCAATGCGCGGCTGAAGGCCGAGACGGTCGATGTCAGCCTGCCTGTGCGCTCTTCGCCCGCCGAACGCGGCCGCATCCACCCGATCACCCAGATCGTCGACGAGATCACCGCGATCTTCGCCGACATGGGCTTCTCGATCGCCGAAGGTCCCGATATCGAGACCGATTACTACAATTTCACCGCGCTGAACTTCCCCGAAGGCCATCCGGCCCGCGAGATGCACGACACCTTCTTCTTCAATCCGGATGAGAACGGTGAGCGCAAGGTGCTGCGCACCCATACCTCGCCGGTGCAGGTGCGCACCATGGAAGCGCAGCAGCCGCCGATCCGCATCATCATTCCGGGCAAGACCTACCGCCAGGACTCTGACGCGACGCATTCGCCGATGTTCCATCAGGTCGAAGGTCTGGTCATCGACAAGAAGGCCAATGTCGCCAACATTCGCTGGGTGCTGGAAGAATTCTGCAAGACCTTCTTCGAGGTCGATAGCGTGACGATGCGTTTTCGCCCGTCCTTCTTCCCCTTCACCGAGCCGTCCTTCGAGGTCGATATCCAGTGCGACCGCTCCGGCCCGATCGTCAAGTTCGGCGAGGGCACGGACTGGATGGAGATCCTCGGCTGCGGCATGGTCCACCCGAACGTGCTGCGCTACGGCGGGCTCGATCCGGACGAATATCAGGGTTTTGCCTGGGGCATGGGTCTCGATCGTATCGCCATGCTGAAATACGGCATGCCCGACCTGCGCGACTTCTTCAATGCCGACGTCCGCTGGATGACGCATTACGGCTTCCGCCCGCTCGACATGCCGACGCTGTTCGGCGGTCTGAGCGCTTGAACGGAGATTTGGGACGATGAAATTCACGCTCTCTTGGCTGAAAGAGCATCTAGAAACGGATGCCACGCTCGATGAAATCTGCGCCCGTCTCACCGAGATCGGCCTGGAAGTCGAGGATGTCGACGACAAGGCGGCGTTCAAGCCCTTCGTCATCGCCAAAGTCCTCTCGGCGGAAAAACATCCGCAGGCCGATCGCCTGAAGGTGCTGATGGTCGATACCGGATCCGGCGCGCCGGTTCAGGTCGTCTGCGGCGCTCCGAATGCGCGCGCCGGCCTCGTCGGCGCTTTCGCCGCTCCCGGAACCTACGTTCCCGGTATCGAGGTGACGCTTGCCGTTGGCAACATCCGCGGCGTCGAAAGCCGCGGCATGATGTGCTCCGAAAAGGAGCTGCAGATCTCTGAAAATCATGACGGCATCATCGATCTGCCGGAGGATGCGCCCGTCGGCCAGAGTTACGCGGCTTACGCCCATCTCGACGACCCGGTCATCGAGATCAACCTGACGCCGAACCGGCCGGACTGCACTTCGGTCCACGGCATCGCCCGCGATCTCGCCGCCTCCGGTCTCGGCACGCTGAAGACGCGGTCCGCGCCGTCCTTCGCCATCGACGGCGAAACGCCGGTGAAGCTGACGCTCGATCTCGACGATCCCAGACTCTGCCCCGGCTTTGCGCTGCGCCTCGTGCGCGGCGTCAAGAACGGCCCGAGCCCCCGCTGGATGCAGCAGCGGCTCACCGCCATCGGCCTGCGCCCGATCAATGCGCTGGTCGATATCACCAATTACATGACTTTCGATCAGGGCCGGCCGATCCATGTCTTCGATGCCGCCAAGATCCAGGGCAATCTCACCGTCCGCCGCGCGAGGGAAGGTGAGACCGTGTTGGCGCTCGACCAGCGCGAATACAAGCTCGGCCCGAACAACGTCGTCATATCCGATGAAGAGGGCATCGAATCGATCGGAGGCATCATGGGCGGCGAACATTCCGGCTGCGACGACAACACCGTCGACGTCCTGATCGAATCCGCTCTGTGGGATCCGATGAACATCGCCAAATCGGGCCGCAGCCTCGGCATCATCACCGATGCCCGCTATCGCTTCGAACGCGGCGTCGATCCGGAATATATGGTTCCCGGTCTCGAGCGCACGACGGAACTGGTGCTGGAACTGTGCGGAGGCACCGCTGCCAGAGCCGAGGTTGTCGGCTATCGCGGCTACGAACCGGAAATTGTCGATTTCCCCTATTCGGAGGTCAAGCGCCTGACCGGCCTTGAAGTCTCGAATGAGGAAAGCAACACGATCCTGACCCGTCTCGGCTTCACTGTCACCGGTTCCGGCCAGCGCGTCTCCGTCGCCGTTCCCTCATGGCGCCCCGATGTCGACGGCAAGGCCGATCTCGTCGAGGAGATCATGCGCATCCACGGCGTCGACAATATCAAGCCGGCGCCGCTCGAAAGCCATGCGGCCGTCAACGGCAGGATCCTGACGACGCTGCAGATTCGCACCCGCGTCGCCAAACGGGCGCTTGCCGCGCGCGGCATGCTGGAAGCCGTCACCTGGTCCTTCATTCCGGAAGGTCAGGCGAAGCTCTTCGGCGGTGGCTCGCCCGGGCTAAAGCTTGCCAATCCCATTGCTGCCGAAATGTCTGACATGCGCCCGTCTCTGCTGCCGGGTCTGCTGACCGCAGCTCAGCGCAATGCGGACAAGGGTTATGCCGACGTCGCCATCTTCGAGGTCTCCGGCACCTATGAAAACGACAGGCCGGAAGGCCAGCGCCGCGTCGCCGGCGGCATCCGCCGCGGCACGGCATCGCTCGCCGGCGCCGGCCGCATGTGGTCGAACGTCGCCAAGGGTGGCGGAAAGCCTGTCGACGTCTTCGACGCCAAGGCCGATGCGCTCGCCGTCATCGAAGCCTGCGGCCTGCCGATGGGCAATATCCAGATCGAGCAGGGCGGCCCCGAATGGTATCATCCCGGCCGCTCCGGCACGATCAAGATGGGGCCGAAGATCGTGCTCGGCTATTTCGGTGAATTCCATCCGCTGACGCTGGAAACGCTCGATGTCTCCGGCGCTCTCTGCGGCTTCGAAGTCTATCTCGATGCCATGGCCGAGCCGAAGAAGAAGGCGACCCGCACCAAGCCGGCGCTCGATCTTTCGCCTTTCCAGGCGGTCAAGCGCGACTTCGCCTTCGTCGTCGACAGGACGGTGGAAGCAGGCGCGATCGTCAAGGCTGCGACCGGCGCCGACCGCAAGCTTATCACTGGCGTCAATGTCTTCGACATCTTCGAGGGCGCTTCGGTCGGCGAGGGCAAGAAGTCGGTGGCAATCGAGGTTCAGATCCAGCCTGTCGATCGCACTCTGACGGACGAGGATTTCGAGGCGCTGACGCAGAAGGTCGTGGCGAGCGTCACGAAATTCACCGGCGGCGTGCTCAGAAGCTGATCCGTACAGTAACCGGCCGCTCCCCTCCGGGTGCCTGAAAGGACGCGCGAGGCGGCCGGTTTTTCATCGCGTGTCCGCCTTTCACGTATGAAGATGGTAGAGCTTGCTGACAATCGTCCAGCGGCCTTCGATCTTCAGCAGCGAGAGATAGTCGGTAAAGCGCATCCCGGCGAAGTCGTCGGTGACCTTCACGCTCGCCGCGTCGCCCTCGACATCGACGCTCTGAATATCCATGAAGGGCTGTGTGCCAGGCGGGGCGGGCTCCTCCGCCAGGATCGCGGCGATGAATTCGTCCCGTGTCAGCCATTCGACGGCGTTTTGGTAATAACCGATGATCGAGCTTTTCGGGTGGAAGGCCTTCTTCAAGGCTGCCGCATTGGCGAAGGCCATGCCTTCGACATAGAGATGAACCGTCTGTTCGACTGCTTGCCTGTCCGACATGTTTTCATCCCGTTCTCCGAGATGCTGTTAGATAGTTTAGCGGGCTGCGAAGGCAAGCCCGGCCGCTTCCCGACCGTGGCTTCTTTCGATTTACAGATGTGCGGGTTCATGCGGAACAGCTGGAGGCTCGTGCGGGTGCTGGAGGATTGGTGCGCGCCTTATCCGGGGCCGCCATTTGTCTATCATACGAGCCGGCGGCAGATGCGCGCCTTCATCGATTTCTTCAGACATGTCGAGGATAAGGGCGGCCGATAAAAGGGCACGGCCGCCCGGTTCGTCGTTCCGTCAGGCAGCTTTCGCCTTCTGGTTTGCCGCCGTCGTGGCGAGCTGGGAAAGCTTCTTGTCGGTGGCCGTCTCCTCCTGCAGCGTCTGGTCGAGCAGGGCGACGACATCCTTCAGGCCGAGCGTTGCTGCCCAGGTCTTCAGCGTGCCATACCGGGCGATTTCATAGTGCTCGACTGCCTGCGCAGCGGAGATCAGCCCGGCATCCAGTGCCGGTGTGCCCTTGAATTCCTCCATGATCTCTTCGCCCTCGGCAATGATGCCCTGGATTGCCTCGCAGGTCTTGCCTTGCGCGCGCTTGCCGAACTTTTCGAAAACCTGCTGCAGGCGCTCGACCTGCGCTTCGGTTTCCTCGCGGTGCTTTTCGAAGCCCGCCTTCAGTTCGGAGGACTGGGCGGCGCGCGCCATCTTCGGCAGAGCGCGCAATATCTGCCGCTCGGCGAAATAGATGTCCTTGAGCGTGTCGTAAAAGAGATCTTCCAACGTCTTTTCCTTGGCCATTTTCTCCATCCTTTTTTTGGGAAAGGCCGCGAACGCGGCGACACACTAAGAAGCGAAGATCGCGCTAATTGTTCCCGATCGATTTCGGGTGGACTGCAAAACCGCTCCGGGCAATCATCCCGCCGCTGACGTGGAGGAAGAAAACGCATGCGAAAGCCGGGTTCGATGAAAGGTCTGGAGGATCTCGGCCGCGTGCGGCTGTCGCAAAACTTCTTCTTCCGCGATTTCCTGCATTCGGAAATCGCCGATTTCTACCGCATTCCCAATATTCCCGAGGATCCCGAACTGGCGATCGAAGCCGGGAAAAGACTTTGCGAGGAATTGCTGGAGCCGCTGGAAGCGACGTTCGGACGCCTGCACATTCGCTCCGGCTACCGCTCGCCCGAGGTCAACCGGTTTGGCAACGAGAACAAGCTGAACTGTTCCACCAATGCCGCCACCGCTGCGCATCACATCTGGGATATCAGAGATTTCGACGGGTGCATGGGCGCCGCCGCCTGCATTGCCGTGCCGTGGATGATTGACCGTTACCGCGATGAAAGCGACTGGCAGCGGCTCGCCTGGTGGATCCACGACCATCTGCCCTACGCATCGCTCTGCTTCTTTCCGAAGCTCTGGGCCTTCAATATCCAGTGGCACGAACGGCCGAGGCGGGTGATCCAGAGCTATGTCAGACCGCGCGGCATTCTGACAAAGCCAGGTATGGCGAACTGGGAAGGTGACCACGGTGCTTTCTACAAGGGATTTCCGGCCCTCAGAAACTGATGCGATAGCGGATGTGGCCGTCGCTTTCGACATAGCTGTCGTAGAGCGCGCGGGCCGTCTTGTTCTTCTCGCTCGTATGCCAATAGAGCCGCGACCATCCCTTCGCCCTGCAGAGCGCGACGAGATCGTCCATAAGCGCCCGGCCGACGCCCCTGCCGCGCGCATCGGGATCGACGAAGAGGTCTTCCAGATAGCAGTCCCTGCCGCGGATCCAGGTGCCCTCATGCGTCAGGAAAAGTGCAAAGCCCACCATCCTGCCGTCGATCTCGGCGACGCGCATGCCGATCGCCGAGCCTGGATCGAAAATCCGGCGCCACGTCTGGTCGGTGATATCGGCATCGACAGTTACGTCATAAAAGGTGAGGTAGGCTGCCCAGAGTTCGCGCCAGCGGGCTTGGTCCTCGGGGCGGGCATCACGTATCGTTGCGGTCATGACTGTCTTCTTTCGGCGCCGGCTTCGTCGAGCAGCGCCATTGCCTCAGTGGAAAGGGAGAGTGTCGCCGACTTCACAAGGCTTTCAAGCTGCGACAGACTGGTCGCGCTGGCAATCGGCGCCGTCACTCCCTTCTTGCGCAACAGCCAGGCAAGCGAGATTTCCGCGGGCTTGGCGCCCGTTTCGGCGGCCACCCGGTCGAGCGCGGCGAGAATGCGCAGGCCCTTTGCGTCGAGATATTGCGAAACGCGGCCTTCGCGCGCCCGTCCTTGCGTATCTGCCTTGCTGCGGTATTTGCCGGTGAGAAAGCCGGCGGCGAGGCTGAAATAGGTGATAACGCCGATATCCTGACGGACGCAGAGATCGGCAAGCGGCCCCTCGAAGCTCGCGCGCTGATAAAGATTATATTCCGGCTGCAGCACGTCATATCGCGGCAGGCCGGCTTTCTCGGCAGCGTCGAAGGACGTCTGGAGCAGATCCGCATCGTAGTTCGAGCAGCCGATGGCGCGGATCTTGCCCTGCTGTTTCAGCTTTGCATAGGCGCCGAGCGTCTCCTCGTGCGGCGTATCGGCATCCGGCCAATGCGAGAGATAGAGATCGATATAGTCCGTCTGCAGCCGGCGCAGCGACGCCTCGACCGCCGTCAGAATATAGCCCTCCTTCGGCGTCCTTCCCAGGCCCATGTCCGAGCCGACCTTGGTAACGATGACGGCCATGTCGCGCGAGATTCGCGCCTGTTTCAGCCAGCGTCCGATGATCTCCTCGGAATCGCCGCCCTTGTTACCGGGAACCCACGCGGAATAGACGTCCGCCGTATCGATCGTGTTGAGACCGGCATCGAAAAAGGCGTCGAGAATGGAAAAGGAAGTTTTCTCGTCGGCCGTCCAGCCGAAGACATTGCCGCCGATCACGATCGGTGCGACCGAAAGACCTGTTTTTCCAAGCCGGCGCATTTCCATAAGGCTCTCCAAATGGATAAAATATCAAAGGCTGTATTGAACGGCGGACAGGCAGAACGCCGCTAAGCTAGCGCGATCCAGGCACAAGGCAAACCCGGCTTCGGCAATTTCATATCGCGCCATTGCGTCGCGGCGGAGGCCTGAATATGGTTCGCGAACATCGATTTTGGGAGGCTCGCACATGCTGCGTTTCGGTATCATTTCAACGGCGAAGATCGGTCGCGACAATGTCGTGCCCGCCATCCAGGACGCTGAAAATTGCGTCGTCACCGCGGTTGCCAGCCGCGATCTGGCGCGTGCAAGGGAGATGGCGGATCGCTTCTCGGTACCGCATGCCTTCGGCTCTTATGAGGAAATGCTGGCGTCCGACGTCATCGACGCCGTCTATATCCCGCTGCCGACCTCGCAGCATATCGAATGGTCGATCAAGGCAGCCGATGCCGGCAAACATGTGCTCTGCGAAAAGCCCCTGGCGCTGAAGGCCGATGATATTGACGCCGTGATCGCTGCCCGAGACCGCAATCGCGTGGTGGTCACCGAAGCCTACATGGTCACCTATGCCCCGGTCTGGCAGAAGGTGCGTTCACTGATCGGCGAGGGTGCCATCGGTTCGCTGCGCCATGTGCAGGGCGCTTTCACCTATTTCAACCGCGACCCCGCCAACATGCGCAACGTTCCCGAACTCGGCGGCGGCGGTCTTCCCGACATCGGCGTCTATCCCGTCATGAGCACGCGTTTTTCCACCGGCAAGGAGCCGCTCCGGATCCAGGCGACCACCGAGCGCGATCCGGACTTCGGCACGGACATCTACTCGAGCGTCAAGGCCGATTTCGGGGATTTCGAGCTGAGCTTCTATGTCTCGACGCAGATGGCCAACCGCCAGGTCATGGTCTTCCACGGCACCGAAGGTTACATCGAGGTCAAGTCCCCCTTCAACGCCAATCGCTGGGGGCCGGAAGAGATCGAACTGGCCGATCGCAGCCACAATGAATCGCGCATCTTCCGCTATCAGGACAGCCGCCAATACAGATGCGAGGTCGAGGCCTTCGCTCGCGCGGTAAAGAACGGAAAGGAAGAGATCGTCACGCTCGAAAACTCGAAGCTGAACCAGAAGGTGATAGATGCGATCTACCGCGCCAGCGAGAAGGACGGCTGGGAGGCAGTCTGATTATTCCGCTCATTCCGGGCGGAAGACGAAGCGCGAATAGCCGAGGAAGCTGAAGACCATGGAGGCGACGCTGGCGATCACCATGGCCGCCAGCGGCTGGAGCGTCGGCAGCGAAAGCAGCAGCGCAGAGTAAAGCCCGTAATTGAGAAGCGCCGCCGTCACCCCGACCGAGCCGTAACGGAAGCCCTCGGCAGCAAGCGAACGGCCGGAGCGATCGAAGGTGAAGCTGCGGTTGAAAGCCCAGGTGGCCGCCATTGCCACCGCGATGGCGACGAACCGCGCCAGAAACGGCCCGAGCGGCGTCAGATGGAGCAGCGCCGCCAGCATGCCGGCATCGACAAGGAAGCCGATGCCCCCGGCGATCGCGAAGCGGACGAGCTTTCTCATGCCGCATCCGCCTTTCCGGGACGTTTACGCGATGCCGATTTTGCGTCAGTGAGCAGCGCCTTGGCGGCGCTCGGGGTCTCCAGGCTCATATAATGGATGCGAAGCTGCTCGGCTCGGGCCCTAGCCACGGAATCAAGGATGACGCCGGCGGTAAAAAGCATGAAGGAGATCATCATCAGCGCCATCGACAGAACCCAGGTCGGCATGCGGCTGACGAGGCCCGTGTCGAAATATTCCGCCAGCACCGGCGCCATGAAGCCGAGGCTTGTCAGCATGAAGGCGGCGCTGATCGCGCTAAAGAAGGCGAAGGGCCGGGTCTCCTTCATCAGCATCGCGAACATCCAGAGGATTTTGCCGCCGTCACGGAACGTCGAAAGCTTGGAGTGGGAGCCTTCCGGGCGGCGGCCGTAATCGAGTTCCAGTTCGCTGACGGGAAGCTTCAGCCGGGAGGCATGCACCGACATTTCGGTTTCGATCTCGAAGCCGCCTGATACCGCCGGGAAGCTCTTGACGAAGCGGCGCGAGAAAGCGCGGTAGCCGGAAAAGATATCGGTGAAGTCGGGGCCGAAGATCGTGCGGTAGAGCAGGTTGAAAAGCCGGTTGCCAAGCGCATGGCCCTGACGGCCGGCATCGGCATGCACGCCTCGCCGGGTGCCCACGACCATGTCGGCGCGTTCGGTGAGAAGCGTCCGCACCAGCTCCTCGGCATCGCCGGGCGCATAGGTTCCGTCGCCATCCGCGATGATGTAGATGTCCGCCTCGATGTCGGCGAACATGCGGCGCACGACGTGGCCCTTGCCTTGCCGCCGCTCGCGCACGACATGCGCGCCGGCCAGCATGGCCTGCAGAGCGGTCCCGTCGGTGGAATTATTGTCGTAGACGTGGATCGCGGCACCCGGGAGTGTCGCCCGGAAGCCCTGCACCACCGGGCCGATCGTCGCAGCTTCATTATAGCAGGGAAGCAGGACGGCAATGTCCGGGTGGTCGGTACGCGTTCGGGCCATGACTCTACTCGTTACACTAAAGAAGCCGTCACCCAGACTAAAACAGGCAGCGTTAATAAGACCCTATGACGCAGGCAAAATCGGCCGCATCCGCAGACGGCTTTACACTTTCTTGATCGGCGCCCGTTAAGGTTCGGCCATCTGCAAACGAAGTACTAACCACGATGAATGCCGTGCAGCCGATCGCCAATGCATTGTCCGTCGCTGCCGCCCAGAGGAGCCGACTCAGGGCGCTGCTGACGCGTCTCTGGCCGGTCGTCATCGCCTATAGCGTCATCCTTGCCGCCGTCATTCTTGTTACCAAACTCTTCGGCGCCACCGACTATGTCGGTCCCGACAATGACGATGGCATGCGTCTTGTCGAGGTTCGCGATTTTCTTGCCGGCCAGGGCTGGTTCGATCTGATGCAATATCGTCTCGGCCTTGCCGGCGGTACGCTGATGCACTGGTCGAGGCTGATCGATCTGCCGATCGCTTCGCTGATCTGGTTCTTTGGCCTGTTTGCGCCGCGCGAAACGGCGGAGGCGCTGGCGCTCGCCGTCTGGCCGCTATCGCTCATCTTTCCTGTCATGCTTGCCATGGGCTTCGCCGGCCGGCGCATCGGCGGGATTGCCGGCATGCACATCGCTCTCGGTCTGACCGCGTTGACGATCTTTACCGGAAACCGCTTCGCCCCGGGCGCCATCGATCATCACAATGTGCAACTGGCGCTGGTTGCGACGATGGTGGCGATGCTCGTCGATCCGCAGCGTCGCGGCTGGTGCTATGCCATCGCCGGCGTTGCCGCGGCTGTCGCCATCGCCATCGGCGCTGAGACGACCCCTTTCGTTGCTGCCGTCTGCCTCACAGTCGCCCTGGTCTGGGCATGGGAAGGAGAGAGTGTCGCCGTCGCCGCCCGGGCATTCGGATTGTCGCTGACGATAGCGATCAACATTCTTTTCTTCGCAACGGTGCCGCCCCGGCTCTATGCGATGGTCACCTGCGACAATCTCTCGATCGGCTATTACAGTCTGGCGGCGATCGGCGGCAGTCTCCTGCTGTTTTCGGCGGTTTTTGCAAGCCGCTTGCGTCGGCCCTTGCGCTTTGCCGCTCTCGCCGTTGTCGGCGCCGGCGTTTTCGGTTCGGCGATCCTCATCTCACCGCAATGCCTGAGCGATCCGCTGGGCAGTCTCGATCCGATGCTGGTCGAACTCTGGCTGCGGCATGTTTCGGAAGCCCAGTCGCTCCTAGCGCTGGCGCGCACCGATCCGCACTCGATCGGTGCCTTCTATGCGGCAGGCCTCCTCGGCATTGCCGTCTGCATCTTTCGCATCATTCAGGGCGACCGCGTGCATATCCACTTGGTCCTGCTCTTCCTGCTGGCCACGAGCTGGGCGATTGCGCTGGTCCAGGTGCGCGGCGCCGCTTTCTCTAACCTGCTTTCCATCCTGCCGCTCGCCTTGCTGATCATCGATGTCAGGCGCATCTCCAATAGCGACAGCGAGAATATCGCCGCCGCCTTCGTCTATGTGATGAGCGTACTCGCGAGCGTTCCGGCCGTCTGGGCCATCGGTGGCGGGCTTGTCTCGCTGCAGATGGAAAACGATCAGCAGAAGAAGGCAGGGGAGCCGACAAAAGCGATTTCCTGCACATCCAAGGAGGCGCTGGCGCCGCTTGCAGGGCTTTCGGTCGGGCTGGTCTCCGCGCCGTCGGAAATGGGGGTATCAATCCTGCGCTTCACCCAAAACCGGGTTCTCTCCGCCCCCTATCACCGCAATCAGGGCGGCATGCTGACGGAGATGCATATCGGCCTGGCAAAGCCCCTAGAGGCGGAAGCCTTTCTGAAGGGGGCCGGTGTGACGGTGCTTGCCTTTTGCCCGAAGGACCCGCAGACGCGCGAGCTCGCAAAGCTGAAACCGGATGGTCTCTATGCTGAACTCGGCAGAGGGAATATTCCGCCCTATCTTGAGCCACTTCCGAAGGCTCCGGACGCAGTTATCCAGTTCTTTCGTTACCGGCCGACGGCGAATTGACGCCGACAGCCTTTATGATGCGCTGACGTCAGTGCGACGTACGGAGGGCCCGCAGACGGTCGCTGGCATAGAGCCCGAGGACGAAGAGGATCAGGCCGCCATTATAGCCGAGAATGGCATAAACAAGCGCCAGAAGTGACACCGGCCCAGGCGAGGTTATCGCCGCCAGCGTGAAGCTCATGCCGATCAGCGCGGCGACCAACGCGATCCCGGCGGCCGAGCGCATTAACCCGGCGCTGATGCCCAATGCTGCTGCTGTGAGAATAATCATTTCAGCACCTTCCCAGAGAGAACGAGGGGAAGCATAGGAAGCGCCAACTAACAAAGATTTACCGGCTCTCTCGGCCAAAAATCGTTTGTATTGCGGTGGTTAGCAATCCCTTTCATAGGAAACGCGCCTTTTATCTATGCGTTCCCCAGGGAAGCGAATTTTCCCGTTTTTCTTGTCATTTTACCTGCTGCAACGAGCGCATGCACGCAATGCCTGGACATGATTTTGATGGCATGGGCGCCTTTTTCCACGCCAACGGCTCAGCAGCCGGGAAAACAGTTCTCATCGGCGGTCGCGATCTTCCCGTTTCCCGCCAATGGAAATAGAAAGAAGGGATGAGCAACCTCTTCGATAGCGATTCGCCGACCAACCTTGCCGAATATTCGGTTTCGGAGCTCTCCGGCTCGATCAAGCGGACCGTCGAAACCGCCTTCGATCAGGTTCGCGTGCGCGGCGAAATATCGGGTTATCGCGGTCCGCACTCCTCCGGCCACGCTTATTTCGCATTGAAGGACGACCGTGCGCGCATCGACGCCGTTATCTGGAAAGGCACGTTCTCGCGGCTGAAGTTCCGCCCCGAGGAAGGCATGGAGGTGATTGCCACCGGCAAGGTCACCACCTTTCCGGGCTCCTCGAAATATCAGATCGTTATCGAGACGTTGGAGCCGGCCGGCGCCGGCGCGCTGATGGCGCTGATCGAAGAGCGCAAGCGCAAGCTCGGCGCCGAGGGCTTGTTCGATGCGGCCCGCAAGCAGCGGCTGCCCTTCATGCCGCATGTGATCGGTGTCGTCACCTCGCCGACCGGCGCCGTGATCCGCGATATCCTTCACCGCATTTCCGACCGTTTTCCGGTGCATGTCCTCGTCTGGCCGGTGAAGGTTCAGGGAGAGGGGGCCGGCGAGGAGGTGGCGAACGCCATTCGCGGCTTCAATTCGCTCGAGCCGACCGGCGCCATCCCGCGCCCGGATGTGCTGATCGTCGCGCGCGGCGGCGGCAGCCTGGAAGATCTCTGGTGTTTCAACGACGAGATCGTCGTGCGCGCTGCTGCCGCAAGCCGGATACCGCTGATCTCCGCCGTCGGTCACGAGACCGACTGGACGCTGATCGACTATGCCGCCGATGTCCGCGCTCCGACGCCGACCGGGGCGGCGGAGATGGCCGTGCCCGTCAAGGCGGAGCTCGAGGCGCAAGCTGCCGCTCTTGCCGCCCGCCTGCAGGGCTGCATGAACCGGCAGATGGATCAGCGCCGCCAATCCGTCCGTAGTCTGATGCGGGCATTGCCCTCGCTCGATCAGCTTCTCGCCTTGCCACGCCGTCGTTTCGACGAGGCGGCGGCAGGCCTCGGCCGTGGGCTGGAGCTGAATACGATCAACAAGCGCCGCGGCTTCGAGCGCGTTGCCGCGCATCTGCGCCCAGACCTTCTTTCCGGCCGTATTGCCGAGCGCCGTCAGACGCTGAACGAGCGGATGGTGCGGTCCGAACGCATGGTCGAACGACTGATCGACCGCTCGGCGTCACGCGTCGCGCGCGCCGAGGCGATCCTTGCTTCGCTGCCGGCACGGTTGAAAGCGCAAACCGACCGCTCCCGCGAACGTCTCGGCAATCTTTCCCGCCATGCCGATACGGCGATCCGCCACCAGCTGACGCGCGCCCGCGCCGAGCTCTCGGCGCAGGACCGCGTGCTGCAGTCGCTCTCCTACAAGAATGTGTTGAAACGCGGCTACGCGGTGATTCGCGATGAGGATAACAGGCCGGTCTCACAGGCCGCCGCACTCTCCGCTGGCGCGAGCATCGCCATCGAATTTGCCGACGGCCGTGTCGGCGCCATGACCACGGAAGGCGGCGACCCGCCTGGTGGCGCCAAGAAGCGCAGCACAAAACCGGCGGAGCCGACGAAGCAGGGAAGCCTGTTCTGACAATGCGGATCCTGCTTGTGCTTGCCCATCCGCTGCCGGAAAGTTTCGCCGCCTCGGTCGCGCACACGGCTCGCGAAGCGCTGGAAGCCTCCGGTCATGTCGTCGATCTCCTCGATCTCTACGCTGAGAATTTCGATCCACGCCTCTCCGTGGCCGAGCGCCGTGCTTACTTCGATATGTCCTACGATACCTCCGATGTGGCCGATACCGTTGCCCGGTTGAAGGCCGCCGACGGTCTCGTCCTCGTCTTTCCGCAGTGGTGGTTCAATTTCCCCGCCATCCTGAAAGGCTTCTTCGATCGCGTCTTCGCACCAGGTGTGGCTTTCAGGCATGATGCCGCCGGCGGCCGGATCGTGCCTGAACTCACCAATATCAGGCTGCTCTATGCGCTGACGACGACGGGCTCGCCCTGGTGGCTGGTGCATCTCTATATGGGCAATCCCGTCCGCCGCCTGCTGAAGCGCGGTATCGCCAATTTCTGTTCGAAGAAGCTCGTCTTCCGCATGCTGAGCCTGCACGACATGGACCGCACGACTGATGCCAGGCGCAAGGCGCATCTGGAGCGCGTCCACAAGGCGCTCGCTGAAGTCTGATTATTCAAAGTCCGACAGGAACTTCTTCAGTAGTCGGTCGAACGCGGCCTTATCCTCGGCCGTCAGGTTGCGCGTCAGCCGCTGCTGATTGGCGACATGGGCGCCGACCGCCTCTTCGACAGTCGCAAGCCCCTTCTCCGTCAGCGCAATCAGCACACTGCGCCGATCCTGCGGATTGACGATACGCTCGACCAGGCCCGCCTTCTCCAACTGGTCGATCCTGTTCGTCATTGTGCCAGAGCTGACCATCGTCATTTCCAGGAGCTCGCCCGGCGAAAGCCGATGAGGTGCGCCGGAGCGGCGAAGTGTGGCCAGCACGTCGAAGGCCGAGGTGGAAAGCCCGTGTGTCATGAGCACGGCTTCGACTTCGCGGCCGAGATGGGTGCCGAGGCGCTTCAGGCGTCCGAGGATGCCCATCGGTTCGACGTCGAGATCCGGCCGCTCGCGCCGCCATTGCGCCAGAATCCTGTCGACATGATCCTGCTTCTGTTCGCTCATGCCACATCGATATCATCAGATATCTTGACGTCAAGATAAAAAGCTCTATGCTGAACTTATCTTGAAGTAGAGATTCTTGATATGAAGACAAATGCTCGCTATCTCGCCGATGTGCTGACCACCGCTGTCGCCCCCGCCATTTGGGGCAGCACCTATTTCGTCACCACATCCTTCTTGCCCCAGGGCTATCCGTTGACGGTTGCTCTGCTGCGCGCCCTGCCGGCGGGCCTGCTTCTGCTGCTGATTGTCCGGAAGCTGCCGACGGGCGTGTGGTGGGGCCGCGCCTTCATTCTCGGCGCGCTGAACTTCTCGTTCTTCTGGGCGATGCTCTTCGTCTCGGCCTACAGGCTGCCGGGCGGCGTTGCCGCAACCGTCGGCGCCGTGCAGCCGCTGATCGTCATCGCGCTGTCGCGAGTTTTTCTCGGCAAGCCGATCCAGCCGCTGGCCGTGGTGGCAGGATTCGTCGGCATGGTCGGCGTCGGGCTGCTGGTGTTGACGCCAAAGGCGGCGCTCGATTCCATCGGTGTCGCCGCAGGCCTTGCTGGCGCCGTCTCGATGGCGTTCGGCACCGTGCTTGCACGGCGCTGGGCACCGCCGGTCTCAAATCTTACCTTCACCGCCTGGCAATTGACGGCGGGCGGCATCCTTCTGGTGCCTTTCGCCCTTCTGCTCGAACCGGCGCTGCCCATGCCGACCGCCGCAAACCTTGCCGGCATCGCCTATCTTGGCTTGATCGGCGCAGCCTTCACCTATCTGCTCTGGTTCCGCGGCCTGTCGCGCATCGAGCCGTCGGCGATCTCTTCGCTCGGTTTTCTGAGCCCTGTGGTCGCGACCCTGCTCGGCTGGCTGGCGCTTAGCCAGAGCCTGACGCCGGTACAGATCGCCGGCTTCGCCATGGTGCTTGCCGGCGTCTGGCTCAGTCAGCGCACGATGATGCCGCTTAGACCCATTCGCCCTGCCGCATCACCGGAACCCGCGAACCGTCCGGTGTGATACCGTCGATGTCGACCTTGTCCGAGCCGATCATCCAGTCGATGTGGATCAGGCTGGAATTGCCACCCTGCGCCTTGATCTGCTCCTGGCTGAGGGCCGCGCCGTTGAGGAAGCACTTGGAATAGCACTGGCCGAGCGCGATGTGGCAGGAGGCGTTTTCGTCGAAAAGCGTGTTGTAGAACAGGATGCCGCTCGCCGAGATCGGTGAGGAATGCGGCACAAGCGCCACCTCGCCGAGCCGGCGCGCACCCTCGTCGGTATCGAGCACCTTGTTCAAGACCTCTTCGCCGCGTGACGCCTTAGCCTCGACGATCCGCCCGCCTTCGAAACGCACCCGGATATTATCGATCAGCGTGCCCTGGTGCGACAGCGGTTTGGTGCTCGACACATGGCCTTCGACCCGCAAGGCATGCGGCGTGGTGAAGACCTCTTCGGTCGGAATATTCGGGTTGCAGGTGATGCCGTTCTTGGCCGTGGATGCGCCGCCGTGCCATTCATGCCCGTCGGCGAGGCCGACTGTCAGATCGGTGCCCGGTCCCTGGAAATGCAGCGAGGCGAAGCGCTCGCCGTTCAGCCAGGCGGAGCGCTTGGCGAGAGTGGCATTGTGTTCCGCCCAGGCAGCGACGGGGTCATTGAGATCGACGCGCGAGGCCGCAAAGATCGCCTTGGCAAGCTTGGCGATCGCCATCGGTTCGGGATCGTCGGGGAAGACCACCTTCGCCCAAGAGGGGTTGGGATAGGAGACGATGTTCCAGTTGATGTCGAAATTCGAAATTTTCTCCAGCGCCGGCTTGTATGCTGTGGATGTGGCGCGATTGGCGCGGCCGACCTTGCCGGGATCCTGCTCGGCAAGCAGCATAGGATTGTCGCCCGCGACCGCCAGACGGGCCGCTCCATTGGCATAGGCCTTGGCCATGCCCTCGTAGAGCCAGTCGGAGGCGCGATCGAAACTCTCGTCGCTGCCATATTGGAAGCGCGCAAGCGTCGTTTCCTCGTCGGAATAGAAGGTGCTCACCAGCCCGGCCCCGGCCTGATAGGCGTGTTTGGTGATGAAACGAACGAGCGGCAGCGCCACGACAGGCGCGGTTATCACCAGATCCTGGCCCTTCTGCAGCTGCAACCCGACCTTGACGGCGACTTCCGCGAGCTTCTCGAGCTTGACGGGGTCAACGGTGTTCTGGCTCTGGGGCATGAAAGTCATGGTTCAACCTGCCTTTGTCATCGAGGTAAGGCTGAAAGACTTAGACCCGTTTGCGGCGAAAATGAAGCGCGCCGCTGCCGATTTGAAAGCCGCGGAGCGCGATGCCCGACCGCTTTCACCATGACGTCTCAGGCGGCGGCAGGCAGCCTGAGCAGGATCGACTTATGCTTGTCGAGAAACTCCATCAGCCGCTGCGGATAGTCCTCGCCGACGGCGACCTGCACGCTCCGGCGCTCGCCGAGCGCTCTCCGCCAGCGCATCACCCGCTCAAGCCCGTCGAAGATGCCGCTATCTCCCAGCTTGTCGAATACATCGAAATACCGAAAGACCGGCGCGAAGACGGCGTCGACGAGGCTGAAGCTGCTGCCGGAAAAATAAGGTCCATCCGCGAGTGCTCCTTCGAGCGTCGTGAACTTTGCGGTGAGCGCCTTGCGCTTGGCCTCCAACTGCTCCACATCAGCAGCCGTTTCATAGCCCCAGAGATCGGAAAGCACGGACGATCCGAATTCCATCCATCCGCGATGGCGGGCGCGGGTAAGAGGATCTGCCGGATGCAAGGCGGATCCCGCCTGCGTCTCCTCCAGATATTCGCAGATGACGCTGCTTTCGAAGAGGACGGCCTCGCTGCCATCCTCTTCTTCGATCCTGAGCAGCGGCACTTTGCCGAGGGGCGAGATCTGCAGGAACCAGTCCGGCTTATTGGCAAGGTCGATGTTGACGCGATCGAAGGCAACCCCCTTTTCGAGAAGCGCGATCGCGGCGCGCTGCACATAGGGGCAGAGATGGTGGCTGATAAGGGTAAGCCTGCTCATGAACGTCTCCTCGCAGTCTAAGTAGATGCATGTGCATATAATATTGCTTGCGGCTTCGTTCAAGATAAATGTATCTGCATCTATGACGGAAAAGACACCGAAGCCGAGCGAAGCCGCCACCTCTGCCTGGACCAGCATCATGCGCGCCCGCGAACGGCTGCTCGGCGCGATCGAGGAAGATCTGAAAGCGGCGGGCATGCCGCCGCTTGCCTGGTACGACGTGCTTTGGGAACTGGCGCGCTCGAAAGACGGCAGGCTGCGGCCTTACGAGATCGAGGAGCGGACATTGCTGGCGCAGTATAATCTGTCCCGGCTGATCGATCGGTTGGAAAGAGAGGGCCTGGTCCGGCGTGAGGTCTTCGCCGAGGATGGCCGCGGGCGCTGGGTCTTGATTACCGATGCCGGCCGAACGCTTCGAACGCGGATGTGGACTGTCTATGCCGCAGCGATCGAGGCCCATGTCGGCAGTAAGCTTGCCGAAGGCGAGGCAAAAACCATAACGGCTCTGCTCGCTCGTTTTCTCTGATCAGGCGATCAATGACGCGCCGACCGCTTTCAACGCCTTCAGCGCATCCTTGGGATCGAGCCGCACCTGCAGCCCGCGCTGTCCCCCATTGATATAGACGAGCGGTTCGGCGAGAGCGGTCTCCTCGATCGCCGTCGGCACGGCCCTTCGCTGGCCGAAGGGGCTGATGCCGCCGACATGGTAGCCCGTCAGCCGCTCGGCGTCGGCGGGCTTCATCATATTGGCCGACTTGCCGCGAAAGGCGCTGGCGAGCTTCTTCATGCTGACTTCGCGATCTGACGGCACCACGACGCAGACAGCTTTGCCGTCGACCTCGGCCATCAGCGTCTTCAGCACCCGCTGCGGCGCTTCGCCCAAGGCTTCCGCCGCCTGCAGTCCGACGCGCTCAGCGCCCGGATCATAATCATAGGTGTGGATGGTGAAGGCAATACCTGCCTGGGAAAGAACCTGTGTCGCGCGCGTGGTCTTGGACATTTCGGCTGTCAGTCTTCGAATGTGCCGGCATAAATCTGCGGCTTGAACCCGATCACCAGCTTGTCCTCAGTCTCCAGCACCGGCCGCTTGATCATCGACGGCTGGTCGAGCATCAGGGCGATCGCCTTTTCCCGGTTCAGGTTCTCGCGCTCGGTATCGGGCAGTTTGCGAAAGGTGGTGCCGGCGCGGTTGAGCACCGTATCGAGGCCGGCCCTGTCGATCCAGGCTTCAAGATGGGCGCGGTCGATGCCGAGCGCCTTGTAATCGTGAAACTCATAGGCGACGCCGTGCTCTTCCAGCCAGCTGCGGGCTTTCTTCATCGTGTCGCAATTCTTGATGCCATAGATGGTGACGGCCATACCCGATCAGTCTCCCTGTGATGGCAGCGGGATAGCATGCGGAAGGGCCGGCGCAAACGCCGCGCGGCATTTATCCCCGGTAGCGCCTGCTCAACTCTCTAGCGTGCCGGCCTTGCGTGCGGCCCTACTGGGCCTGGCGCAGACGATCTTCATAAGGTCGTCGCGCCGGCGCACCAGCCGATCCGAGGTTCGGGTCAGGATCAGCCCATCCTGCGGCGCATGCAGGTCGATGCTGCCGTCAGTCTGACCCGGCCGGGTGACGATCGTCGCCAAAAGCTCGCCCTCAGCAACCCTGTCGCCGATGGTGCGATGGAACAGCAGGGCGCCGCCTTCAGGAGCGCGGATGATCTCCACATTGTCCAGCGGCACGGCGGGACCGGTAAACACGGCCGGCGCCCTTCTTTCGTCGCTAACGATCCCCCGTGCGGCGAGGAAGCGCCAGAGCCCGTCCGCATCCCGCTTCGCCAGCAGCGGATCGACATCGCCCTTACCGCGCAGCTCGACCGTTACCGAAAGCCTTCCCGGTAGCCGGGATCGTCGTTCGCCGGGAACCTCATATTTCCACGCAAAACCGACGGCCTCCTCGAAGGCCGAGCTTTCGCCATCCGAAAGCAGCACCGCCTCCATGTCGAGTGCGGCGGCAAGATCGGCGGCCTCCGGCCAGAAGGCCTCATCGATATAGGCATATTGCAGCGATTCGTCGTCGCAGTGCAGATCGAGGACCAGATCGGCGCCGAGCGCCATGTCCAGGAGTTGACGCTTCAGCTGCTCGGTAGCCGGATAATCATCGAGGTCTTCCGTCAGCATTGCCCGATCGGCAACGGTGATCAGCGGAAAATCCCGATTGAAATTGGTGCGCGAGCCGAGATCGAAACGGCCCTGCAATTCGCCGAAATGCGATTGCGCCGCGCCGATCGGGTTGGCCTGCGGCACGATGGTGATGTCGCCCGCGACTGCGCCTTCGCCTTCCGCCTGCCGCAGACGCTCGCAGAGGAAGTGCAGAAGAGCGGTTCCCGGCAGTTCGCCGGCATGAAGTGCCGCCTGGATATAGGTCTTTGGCGCCTTCGGATCACGGCCAGCAAAACGCAGCACCGGTAGCCGCCACTCTATTCCCGGCGTATCGCCTGGGATGATGATCTCCGAGACGTCCATGCTTTCCTTGCTCCGCGTTCACCAGCCCGACAGGCTCCAGCTTTATGCCCGGAAATCCGGCGAGCGCAAGCCTCGCCGTTGATCTTGTCCCGCCGCCCGAGGCTCCTGAGAGCATGCACGAAACCAAAAATCGCCTGGGCTCCCAAGCCCTGAGGCCCGCTCCGCTGTCCCGAGCCGCCAGGATATTATGGAGGATGAGAGCTTAAGAACAAAAAACGAACGATTTGCGCAAGAAACGGGTTGAAACGAGGGCCTCTCCATACGATCCTTTGGGAGGTCGAAAACGCGGAGGCTGTGTCATGGCAGAGACAAGGCGCCATTATCTGATCTTCGAAACGGCGGGCGGTTTCTGCGGCATCGCCTGGAGCGACGCCGGCATCCTGCGATTCCAATTGCCGACGAAAACCGCCGAGGCTACCGAGCGGCTGCTTCTGCGCCGTCTGCCCGATGGCGAGCCCGGCCTGCCGACGCCTCAGGTCCTTGAGACAGTCGCGGCGGTGAAACGCTATTTCCGAGGCGAGGAAACCGATTTTTCCGGCGTCGAACTCGACTTGGCCGGCCAGGACGACTTCTTCCTGGAGATCTATGCGGCGGCAAGGCGTGTCGGCTGGGGCCGCACCACCACTTACGGGGCGCTGGCCAGGGAACTCGGCGCCGGGCCGGAAGCGGCCCGCGACGTCGGCCAGGCGATGGCGAAGAACCCGGTCGCCCTGATCATCCCCTGCCACCGAGTGCTTGCCGCCGGGGGCAAGATCGGCGGCTTCTCGGCGCCTGGTGGTTCGTCATCGAAGGCCCGCATGCTGGAACTCGAAGGCGTCCAGCTCGGCCCGCCGCCGCCCGCCCAGCAGTCGCTGGGTTTTTGAGCAGCGGCGGCGTTTCTTTTACAGGATCTCGGCGGCTCAATGCGGGCTGGCCGTCGGGCGGATGATGATCTCGCTCACATCGACGGCGTCAGGCTGACTGACGGCATAGAGGATTGAGTTGGCGACGGCTTCGGGGCTGATCGTGATCGCCCTGAACGACCTCATGGCTTCCCGCGCCGTCGGATCGGTGATCGTGTCGGCGAGTTCAGATGTCGTGGTGCCGGGTGAGATGACGGTCACGCGGATGCAATTGGTTTCCTGCCGCAGCCCGTCCGAGATCGCCCGGACGGCAAATTTCGTCGCGCAATAGACGGCCGCAGTCGGCGAGACGCTGTGGCCGCCGATCGAAGACAGATTGATGATCTGCCCGGATCCCTGCGCTTTCATGATCGGAAGGGCTGCCGCGATGCCGTAGAGGACGCCCTTGATATTGACGTCGACCATCCGATCCCACTCGTCGACCTTGAGCGCGTCGAGCGGCGAGAGCGGCATGACGCCGGCATTGTTGACGATGACATCGAGCCGGCTGAATTCGGTCTTGGCGAAGTCTGCAAAGGCTTCCACCTGGGCACGGTCGGTGACGTCGAGCTTTCGCAGACGCACCGTTCCACCTCCGGCTTCGATTTCGCCGGCGAGCGCCTCCAGGCGGTCGCTGCGGCGCGCGCCGATCACGACCCGCGCGCCGGCGGCGGCTAGCACTTTGGCGGTGGCCTCTCCGATGCCGCTGCTGGCTCCGGTGATGGCTATGACTTTTCCTTCGATATCAGACATTTCAAGCTCCATGAGCTGGTTGAAATTTTTTCGTGATGGTCCGTTCGGGGACGGTTATTTGCGGCGAAGCACCATGCCGCCATGATGGAGCGTATTGTCGTCGACGAAATCGCCGTCGGCGGTGAAGCCAGTGTCGTCCCAGTATTCGATATGCGTTCCGGTGACCTCGTAGCGTCCGCGATAGGCGCTCTCCCGGCTTCCACGGGCCTCGTCGTAACGATTGTCGGGCAGGAGTTCGTGTCGGACGCGGCCGTCATCGGTGACCCACATTCCGAGATAGGGATGTTGCTGCATGGTGTTCTCGCTTGGCTGTCGACGTGCAGGGTTTCGGCTGTCCGAAGCATCGGCGGATGACGCCGGGATTGCAGTGCCCGCCAGGATGGCCGCGGTGAAAAAATAGCGAACAGGACTGCTGGAAATCTTTCGCATCGCTCTTCCTTTCGAAGCGGTCGGCACGAGGTTTTGGCTACGCCCTGACCTCGACAGGAAGATAATCTTCTCCGACGACGCGGTTAAGTTGCCAACATCGGATGGCTTGGTTAGGTATACTAACCAATGGTCGACGATCTCGAAGGTATTTCAGTCTTTCTCGCCGTGGCGGAAGCGCGGAATTTCCGCCTCGCTGGTGAGCGCCTCGGCGTTACCCGCTCCGCTGTCAGCCAGGCCTTGCAGCGTCTTGAGGATCGCCTTGGCGCTCCCCTGGTCCAGCGCACGACGCGCAGCGTCAGCCTGACCGAGGCCGGAGAGGTCTTCCTTGAGGCGGTTCGTCCCTCGATGCGCCAGGTCAGGGATGCGATGCAGGCGGTGCGCGACATGCAGGCGCGCCCGAGCGGCCTGCTGAGGATAACCGTTTCCTCCATCGCCGAGCGCTTCCTGTCCGGAACTTTGCTCGCCGGTTTCATGCGGGCCTGCCCCGGCATCAAGCTCGATATCACCATTACCGACGACGAGTTCGACATCGTCGAAGCCGGGTTCGATGCCGGCGTAAGGCTCGGAGAGGTGATCGAGCAGGACATGATCGCAATACCGGTCTCCGATCCCCAGAGGCAATGCGCAGCCGCATCGCCTACCTATCTCCAGCGTCACGCTCCTCCTCGCCATCCTCGCGACCTGCAGAACCATGCCTGTATCGGATGGCGTCCGCGCCCGGACACGGCACCCTATCGCTGGGAATTCACGGAGAATGGCCGCGACTTCGACGTCGCCGTCGATCCCGTGCTCACGACCAATGACATGGGAATGATGATCCGCATGGCCTGCGCCGGAGCTGGGATCACGTTTGGGATGGTGGAAACCTTTGCGCCCTATATCGATTGCGGCGAGCTAGTGCCGCTGCTGGAGGATTTCTGCCCTCCATTTCCCGGCTTCTATCTCTACTATCCCAGGCGCCAGCGGCAGCCAGTGAAACTGCGTGCGTTGATCGATTACGTCAGGAAGTCCGGCAGGTCGTAATGCGTCGGGACTCGCTGATTGATTCAGGTGCATCGGGAACGGAGATCATGATGGCCGACGACAGGCCCCTACGCCTCGAAACCATCGCGTACGGCTTGCTGCACGACTCTTGGAGGGAGAACGTTCCTAAGGCGCCGCTATCGGACCCTGGCGCTGCCGGTCTTCGACAGTCCCTTGAGGACGCACATGTCAGAATGGACCGATTGCGGTGCCATCCAGGTCCGTCCCGGCAAGCGCTTCGAGCCTGCCGCAGGGAAGCTGCGGGATTGTTCGCGAGATCAGGCAGGAACATAGATCAGCTTGATCACATTCTCGTCAACCCGATCGTGGCTCACAAGGCGGAGCGGCGGTCGGGCCCCGGTGAAATAGGGGTTGCCGTGGCCGAGCACGACGGAATGCAGATAGATGTGGTACTCATCGATCAGGCCGAGTTCGGTAAGGCTTTGCGCCAGGTTCGGGCCGGCAACTTCGATCTCCCCATCGCGCTCGGCCTTCAGCGCCCGCATCGCGCCCTCGAGATCATCCCCAACAAGGCTGGCGTTGGGACCGACCGACGTCAACGAGCGCGAGGCCACCCACTTCGGCTGTTTCCGCCACGCCGCTGCAAAGGCTTGTTGCTCTTCATCCCATTCGGGGTGATCCTCATCCCAATAACGCATGACCTCATACATCTGCCGGCCGTAGACACTGCCCGCCAGCCTCTGAGTCCCCTCGATGAAGTGGCGGAAGAGCACGGGACTTGGCGCGAACGCCATATGGTCGACGTAGCCGTCCAGTGACTGGTTCATTCCGAACACGAGCTTAGCCATGCCAACTTCCTTCCATTTCGCGGCACATCGGCGCTACAACCATGGCACTTTCCAATTGGGTCAGGGTAGCTCGACTGATTTCATTTTGCAATTGGTTTGTGTTCATGGCGCTCCACGTGCAGGCTGCATGATCGGGGGCCAAAACCTTCCGGCGGAGTGTTGGGTCGATCTGCGGTGCATCTCCGGAGAAACAGGCAAGACTGCTCGACAAACCGGCAACCCGCGGGTTGGAGAAGGCTCCATAAGAAGGTCGTCGAAACGCACGATGAAGGAGACCTAATATGACGACCATTTCCCTCGTGACTGGCGGGAGCCGCGGCCTCGGCCGCAATACCGCGATCAGCATCGCGCGCCATGGCGGCGATGTCATCCTGACTTATCGAAACGGCGCCGAACAGGCGAAGGCAGTCGTTGCCGAGATTGAGGCTCTTGGCCGCAAGGCGGTAGCACTGCAGCTCGATGTGGCGGACGTTTCTTCGTTCAGGACATTTGCCGACACTGCTCGGCAGGCCCTGTCGACGACCTGGAGCCGCGATAACTTCGACCATCTGGTGAACAACGCGGGGCAAGGCGAAATGGCGAGCTTCGCTGAAACGACCGAGGCGCAGTTCGATGCACTCTTCAACACCCATGTAAAGGGCGTATTCTTCCTCACGCAGACGCTTCTGCCACTGCTTGCCGACGGTGGTCGGATCGTCAATTTTTCGTCGGGCCTCACGCGTGTCTCCGCGGCCGGCTTCTCCGCATATTCCGCAGCCAAGGGTGCGGTCGAGATACTGACCATCTATATGGCCAAGGAACTTGCAAATCGCGGCATCACCGCCAACACGGTGGCGCCGGGCGCCATTGAAACTGACTTCCTCGGCGGTGCCGTGCGCGACATGCCGGACCTCAACAAGCAGTTCGCCGGCATGATCGCTCTCGGTCGGGTCGGTGTTCCCGATGACATTGGGCCTATGGTCGCCAGCTTGCTCGGCCCCGACAATCGCTGGATCACCGCGCAGCGCATCGAGGTCTCCGGTGGCCAGGTAATTTAATGCTGCAGCCGCCAGCAAGCGCAGCGTAAAAGGCGCCGCCGGTCACCGGCGGCGCCTTTGTCGAGAGAGGTTTTGATGGCAACAGGGGCGCGTCAGATAGCACGACGATCAGTATGGCTTGCGTCCGCTCTTGTCGCTCCTGAGGGCGGAACGGCGACGTTCTTGCCCGATTGTCCAAGCCAGCTTGCGCAAGCGAGTCATGTGCATAGAATGGCTGGCGTGACACAGACGCTGCTAGAAGCCGTTCGCCGCTACGCCGATGCCAACGCCGATGATCTCGGCATTGCTCGTACACCCGTGCCCGGGCTCAGCATGATCCGCGCGACCGCACCCAGCGAATTGCAATATGCGATAAATAGACCTCTCGTTGCGCTCGTTGTGCAGGGTGGCAAGCGGGTAACGATGGGCAGTCAGACCTTCGACTTCGGCGCCGGCGACTCGCTGCTGATCGCCGCTGACGTGCCGACTGTCAGTCAGATCACACGCGCGAATGCTGGTGTGCCCTATTACTCCTTCGTCTTCGAGCTCGATCCCGCGGTGATCAAGCCACTCGCAGTCGAGATGCGCGCGGTACAGGGGTCTGTCGACGGGCCGGTCCGGGTTGATCCTACCGAAGCCGAGGTCGCCGAGGCGGCGCTGCGGCTGTTGCGCGTGCTCGATCGCCCTTCCGTCCTTCCGGTGCTGCAGGAGCAACTGATGCGCGAGCTTCATTTCTGGCTGCTCGCCGGCCGCCATGGATCAGCGATCCGTAGTCTGGGCGTGATTGACAGTCATGCCCAGCGCATCGGCAAGGCCGTAGCGCTTATTCGAGAGTGTTATGACCAGCCGCTGGGCGTCGAACGTCTCGCGGAAGTGGCCGGCATGAGTGTGTCGTCCTTCCATGAGCATTTTCGTGCGATCACCTCGCTATCGCCGCTCCAGTTTCAGAAGCAACTGCGTCTGATTGAGGCGCGGCGGATGATGCTGTCTGAGGGACAACCGGTAAGCAACGCGGCCTATGCGGTTGGCTACGAAAGCGTGCCACAGTTCACCCGCGAGTATGGACGCATGTTCGGCGTGCCTCCCGTCCGTGACATCAAGCAGGCAAAGAACCGAATAATGCATGCAGCGTGACGGCATTACAGCACGAGATAGGCCGCCACCGTCTTTTTATTACCAGTGTCCTATGTAGTCCGTGCCGTATTCTCGGATACCGCCGAATGGGCAAAATCATTCCCACTCGATCGTGCCGGGCGGCTTCGATGTGACGTCGTAGACCACCCGGTTGATGCCGCGCACCTCGTTGATGATACGGGTGGCGGCGCGGCCGAGGAATTCCATGTCATAGTGGTAGAAGTCGGCCGTCATGCCGTCCACCGAGGTTACGGCGCGCAGCGCGCAGACGAATTCATAGGTGCGCCCGTCGCCCATGACGCCGACGGTCTGGACAGGAAGCAGCACGGCAAAGGCCTGCCAGATGGCGTCGTAGAGGCCTGCCTTGCGGATTTCGTCGAGGTAGATCGCATCGGCTTCGCGCAGGATCTCGAGCTTTTCGCGGGTGATGCCGCCGGGGCAGCGGATGGCGAGGCCGGGGCCTGGGAAGGGGTGGCGGCCGATGAAGCTGTCGGGCAGGCCGAGTTCGCGGCCGAGCACGCGCACCTCGTCCTTGAACAGTTCGCGCAGCGGCTCGACGAGCTGCATCTTCATTCGCTCCGGCAGTCCGCCGACATTGTGATGCGACTTGATCGTCACCGACGGGCCGCCGGTGAAGGAGACGCTCTCGATGACGTCGGGATAGAGCGTTCCCTGGCCGAGGAAATCGGCGCCGCCGAGTTTCTTTGCCTCTTCCTCGAAGGTCTCGATGAAGAGCCGGCCGATGATCTTGCGCTTGGTTTCCGGGTCGCTGACGCCTTCGAGTTCGCCGATGAAGCGGTCCGACGCATCGACGTGCAGCAGATGCAGATTGTAGTGCTCGCGGAACATCGCAACGACATTGGCCGCCTCGTCCTTGCGCATCAGGCCGTGGTCGACGAGGATGCAGGTCAGCTGGTCGCCGACCGCCTCGTGGATCAGGAGTGCTGCAACCGAACTGTCGACGCCGCCCGAAAGCGCGCAGATGACGCGCTTGTCGCCGACCTGTTTGCGGATTTCGTCGACCGCCTTCTGGCGATAGGCCGACATGGACCAGTCGCCCTTGATGCCGGCGACATTGTGGATGAAGTTGCCGATCAGCTTGGCGCCGTCAGGCGTATGCACGACCTCAGGGTGAAACTGAACGCCGTAATATTTGCGCTTCTCGTCGGCGATGAAGGCAAAGGGCGCGTTGGAAGAGGTGGCGACCACCTCGAAACCCTCGGGCAGTGCGGTGACGCGGTCGCCATGGCTCATCCAGACCTGATGGCGCGAGCCGGAGGACCAGAGGCCTTCGAACAGCTGGCAATCCTTGTCGACATCGAGGAAGGCGCGGCCGAACTCGCGGTGATGGCCGCTTTCGACCTTGCCGCCGAGCTGCATGCACATCGTCTGCTGACCGTAGCAGATGCCAAAGACCGGCAGGCCGCTGTCGAAGATGATGTCAGGCGCTCGCGGCGATCCCTCGTCCACCGTGGACGCCGGGCTGCCGGACAGGATCACCGCCTTCGGCTGCAGGCGCTTGAAGCCTTCTTCGGCGGATTGGAAGGGAACGATCTCGCAATAGACTCCGGCCTCGCGCACGCGCCGTGCGATGAGCTGGGTCACCTGGCTGCCGAAATCGACGATGAGAACGGAGTCGGGATGTGCTGTCTGGGTCATGGCGAGGCTTTAATGAAAAGCGCTTCGCCTTGCAATCCGGGAAATCTTCGGCATCGGGTTTTTATTGTTCCGATTGTCCCCCCGCGCGCCTGACAAGGGGGCGCGGTGCGCAGCCTAGAACCAGAAAACGCCGTCCTCCAGGGCCGTGCACAGGCTGTCGACGCCGTAAGAGAGCTTGCGGTCGACGATGTGCAGATATTCGGTCCATCCGGAAATATGCTGCAGCTCGACCGCGCCGTCGGAGATGCCGCGAAGGCCGATCAGCGGCAGCTTGTAGCCCTGGCAGGCGCGCAGCACCGCGTAGGTTTCCATGTCAACCATATCGGCGTCTATGCCGCCATAGGCTGCACCCGAAATCACATTGCCGCCGGTGGAAAGGCTGGCTTCGGGAATGCCGGGAATGCGTAACGGCAGTTCAAGCGCCGCCGGCAGGTCGAGAAAAGGCGTCCTGCCCTTTTCGAAACCGAGCGGCGAGGCGTCCATGTCGCGGTAGGAAACCGAGCTCACCTGGTAGACCTCGGTCTGCTCCAGTTTTGCCGAACCGGCCGAGCCGAGCGAAACCACGAGATCCGGCAGGTCGTCGGCCGCATCGAGCCGCGCCAAGGTCTTGGTCAGCGCGACCGCCGCCTCGACCGGGCCGACGCCGGTCATCAAAGGTTCGATGCGCGACCGCAGGAAGGGGCCATATTCGGCCTCCGCCGCCATGACGAACAGCATGGATTTTCCCGCGACCGACTTCAGTTCGAACTTCATCCCGTAATTCCTTCTCTCCCGCGTATGACCATCATCGTTCCGGTCATGGAGGCGATGAGCTTCGCCGGCCCGTCGCTGATCGCATAGCCTCGCCCATCGGCGACGATGATGGTGGAACCGGGTTTGGTGATTTCCCCGCGAAACAGGAAGCGCTCGCCACGCCCCGGCGACATGAGATTGACCTTGAACTCGATCGTCAGGATCGAAGCCTCCGGGTCGATGACGCTGTAGGCCGCAAAACCGCAGGCCGAATCCAGCGCCGCGGAAATGATGCCGGCATGCAGGATGCCGTGCTGCTGTGTCAGCTTGACGTCGAAGGGAAGCTCGATCTCGACTACGCCGTGCTCGACGCGCGTCAGCTCCGCGCCGATCGTCTGCATCGCCGCCTGGCGCGCAAAATTGCGGCGGATTCGCGCGCGGAAATCGCCCCTGTCAGTCTCGCTCATGGCTACCCCTCTCGAAGCCGGGAAAGTGGCATGGCGGGCTGGATTCGACAAGCTGAACGTCGCAGAAATCCATCTGGACGCCGCTGGAAACCCCAAGCCGTGTCGCCGGGGCAACCCTGCGAGCCGCGTTTGGCTGGACATTAGCGCCAGATGCCTAGATCCGGACGATATGCTGGTCCCAGGCGACGTCGCTGCGCCTGGACAGGAAATCGCCCTCATAGGAGGAGACCGCAAAGCCGCCGCGTGCCGGCGCGATGCCGGCCGCCTCCGGAACGGCGATTTCGGCCAGCACCTTTCCGGTCCTGGCATCGATCGTCACCGACGCGCCGCCTTTCGGCGAAGTGATGCCGACGAGGCCTTCGCTGCGATTGACGGCGATCGCCCCGACGTAATTGGCAAGCCTGCGCGTCGTCTCCTCCGGCAGCTCGACGAAGGAAAGATCTTCCCCCTTGGCGAAATGACCGACGAGCGGCGGCAGGTCCTTGCGGCCGCCCTCGTACTGGCAGGCGAACCAGATGCGGCCCTCGCCGCCGAGGTCGACGTGGCGGGTTGACAGCTGCGACCATTCGTCCGGCAGCACGTGTTTTTCGATCAACGCGCCCGTTGCCGCATCGATCAACACCAGCGACGGCTGCATCGCCCCGAGATTGAGCTTGGTGCGGCCGAAGTCCGGATGTGTCTCGATGCCGCCATTGGCAACGATGAGAAGGCGCCCGTCATCGGAAACGGTCATGTCGTGCGGGCCGATACCGTAGGTCTCGAACTCGCCGATGCGGGTGAAGCGGGCGGTTGCATCGTAGATGCCGATCATGCCGCGATTGCCATCGAAATCGTTCTCGCTGGCGTAAAGCAGGCGGCCATCGGGAGAGAAGGCGCCGTGGCCGTAGAAATGCCGGTCTTCCCGGGAGCTGATGACGATCGGCTCGCCCTTGTTCCGAGGGTCGAAGATCATCGCATAGGTGCCGGGCCGGCGCGCAAAGGCGACCGTCTTGCCCGTGGCGGCGCTGAATGCCATGCCGTGGGCTCGGGCGGGGAGCGCCACCTCATCGATGATTTCGCCGCGCTCTGTGACGGTCGCGATGGCAAAGGAGCCGTCGGCGGCGCGAATGCCCGAGGCGTAGACGGCGTCCGTGCGTTCCAAGGCCAGCAGCGACCTCGGTGTCAAAGCCGCCAGGAAGCCGATCCCTGCCGCCTTGAGGAAGCTGCGCCGATCGATCGTCGTGCTTCTTATCATCTCTTCAGTCTCCGTCCGAAAAGGAAAAGCCTGCCGAAAGGCCGATCGCCGCGCCATATTCGTCACTTATTCTGGTGATCAGCTCGCGGCTTTCTGCAAGCAGCGCGTCGAGCTTGGGCTTCTCGGCATCGCTCACGGCGACGTCGATGTCGGGATTGAGCTTCGGTACGCTGTCGAGCAGCGATTTGAAATCCTCGTCGATCGAAGCGGCGATTGACTTCTTGTCCGCAGGCAGAAGCTCGGCCATGCCGGCCTTCTGCCACAGCGTGCGCAGGCCCTCCAGATTGGCAGCCATGGATTTCCAGGTGTTCTTCGAACGCCAGTAGATGGCCATGCGCGGGCGCGGCGCGGTGTCCTTGCCCTTGTAGAACTGCTCCAGCCGCTGGTCGCGGACGTTTTCCGCACCGTGAACGAGAATGCCGAGCAGTGCTGTCACGGCTTCCCTGTCGTCGATGAAATCATTGCTCTGTGGGCCTGGATGTTTCCAGCTCGCCTGCACGCCGTCGGGCTTTTCCCAGGCTGCGACGACTTCGCCCGCCTCACGCTGGATATTGCCGGCGACCGCCTGGCCGTAAAGGCAGCGGAAACCGCCCTTCTGCTTGACGAGGTCGTCGGAGCCGTTGCCGTAGAGCACATATTCCAGCGCCGTCAGGCCCTGCAGCGCGACGCTCTTGCCGGCGATGGCATCGACGGTGGCATCCTTCGGATCGGCCTTGGCGATCAACGCCTGCACCTGCTTCAGGCCGACACCCTTGCGGTCGGGATAAAACAGGATGTGCTCAAAGAGATTGTCCTGGATGACAGGGCCGATCTGGACGATCTCGATGGTCGACCAGTAGCGGATCGTGTCGTCGAAAGCTGATTTCGCCTTGTCGAGCGTCTGTTGCGTGCCGTCGTCGCAGAGATCCTTCATCGCCGTCGTCAGCCGGGCGGCCGATTGCTGCATGTTGCGATAGCCGGGGCGGATCACCTCGTCGACCGCACGCTGCATCACGGCGGGAACGGCATCCTCGTTCAACCCTGCCGGAGGCGCGGCTGTCTGGGCGGCCGCCGATGTGGCGAGACCGATCAGAGTGAGGCAGAGCAGGGGGTGCCAAAGGCGCATCAAAGTGACTCCAGGAATGTAATCAGTGCCTCCCTATCGTCTCGGGACAGGGAGGAGAAAGCGTTGCGGGCCCTTTCAGCTTCGCCGCCATGCCAGAGGATCGCTTCGGTCAGATCCCGCGCACGGCCGTCATGCAGGAAAAAGCTGTGTCCGCTGACAGTCCGGGTCAGTCCTATACCCCATAGCGGCGGCGTGCGCCATTCACGTCCGCTTGCAAGGCCCACCTGTTGCCCGTCCGCAAGGCCGTCGCCCATGTCATGCAGGAGAAAATCGGAATAGGGCCAGATCAGCTGGAAGGACTGCGCCTTGTTGGCGGTATCCCGCCGGGTAACGAATTTCGGCACATGGCATGAAATGCAGCCGGTTTCGTAGAAAAGCCGCTTGCCCTGCAGCGTCCGGGGAAAGCTCGCCTTGCGGCGCGCCGGCACGGCCAGGTTTTCCGAATAAAAGGTGACGAGCTCGAGAATAGGTCCCGGTGCTTCTTCTTCGCCCAGCCGCTTTTGCACGCCGGTCTGCATCTCAAGACATTTTTCTTCTGCGCTCGTGCAGTCGCCATGTGCGTCCGGCCGGTCGGGCGTCGAGATGCCGATATCGTTGGCGAAGGCGTCGGCGCTCTGATCGCGCACCGTGGCGTTCTGCGCCTTCCAGCCGAAGCGGCCGAGCGCGATCTTGCCGCTGCGGCGGTCGCGCACGATCGCGGCTTTGCCCGAAATGCCGTCGCCGTCTGCATCATCGGGGTCGGCATGGGCACTGATATCGGCCTCGGGAATGGTTTCGATCAATCCAAGGCCGATCATCGCCGGCGCCATTCGCGCCGAAATGGTCGTCGCTGCGTCAAGCGGCCCGTAAGCGAGATTCGTCGCCGCATAATTCGGCCGGCGCAGCGACACGACCTCGCCATCGCCAAGCGTCACCTTTTCCTCGCGATAGCTGATCGCCATCTTGCCTTCGGCGGCAAGGCCGGGAACGGCAAGGTCCTGCAGTTGATGGCCGTAGACCGGATCGGGAAAGTTGACGATATCGGCATTCGCGATCGCCTTCTTTTCCTCGGACGTTTTGGCCGCGCGTGCCAGCCGCAGAAACATCGAGGTGGCGCTTGGGCCGCCCTCCGGCGGTTTGCCCCGGCCGTCATTGACGTGGCAGCTCATGCAGGAGCGGGCGTTGAAAAACGGCCCAAGGCCATCGGAGGCCTGTGTCGAGGAAGGAGCGGAAACCCAGAGCTTGCGGAACAGCGCATTGCCGAGCTTGAAATTCTGCTCTTCATCGAAGGGTATATTGGCCGAAATATGCGAGAAGCTGTCCTCCGTGACGGGATCGACCGAGGTCGCCGCCCCCGCCTGCATCGCTTCGTATTGCTCGGCCTCGGAAAAATCCGTCGTCGGCCGCGTGACCTCGGCCACGCGTTTGAGATCGGTCTCGGAAAGGTCGCTGCGTGTGCTCGGTAGGTCGAAACCGCCGGCGATGGCCGCGGAAAATCCGGCAAGCATGGCGCAGAGCGATGCGCTGGCGATCAATCGGCGGGCCGGGGCATGCGACATTTCAGAGTCCGGGCCGCTTCGGCTTTCGAAGCGGCCCGCCTTCTTGCTTATTTGAAGACGGCGTTAGGATTATCCAAGCTGTCGGAACCTTCAAGCTGAACCGTGCCGAGATCGAGTGCGGCAATTACGCGCTGGATCGACTTCGTCTGGTCGATCAGTCCGTCGATGGCGGCCTGGACGACGGCATTGCCCTCCTTGTTGCCTTCGCCGATCATCTGGTCGTACTTCTCGACCGTCTCGCCCCGTTTAGCCATGGCGTTCATCGCATCGAGCGTCTTGTTGAGCTTGCCTTCCATCTCGGCATCGAGCGTCTTGTCCTTGGCGGCGACGAGGTCGTGCAGCGACGGGCCGCTGAGCTTGGTGCCGTCGACGCGGGTATAGTTGCCGGTATAGGCGGCGGCGATGCCGATCGCGTCGTTCAGGTGCGAGTTGTAGGTATTGTCCGAGAAGCAATCATGCTCTTCTTCAGGATCATGCAGCAACAGGCCTAGCTTCATGCGCTCGCCGGCAAGCTCGCCATAGGAAAGCGAGCCCATGCCCGTCAGGATCGCGGCGAGGCCGGCCTTCGGATCGGCCTCGACATTCTTCGTCGCAGCCCCGTCCGGCTTCCAGTCGTCCACCATTTCCTGGAGGTCGGAAACGAGCAGGGTGGAAGCCGATTTCAGATATTCGGCGCGACGGTCGCAATTGCCATGCGTGCAATTCTTGAGGTCGTAATCCGTTGCCGGACGGTTGCCGGTGCCAGGCCCGGTGCCGTTAAGGTCCTGACCCCAGAGCAGGAATTCGATGGCATGATAACCGGTCGCGACGTTGGCTTCGATGCCGCCGGCTTCCTGCAGCGTGCCGGAGAGGAATTCCGGCGTCAGCTTCGAGGCGTCGACATCCTTGCCGTCGATCTTGATCGCCTTGTTGGCGATAACATTCGCAACATAGAGCGAGTTTTCGTCGCTCTCGGTGCCGTAGGAGGGATCGACATAATCGATCAGGCCCTCGTCGAGAGGCCATGCATTGACCTTGCCTTCCCAGTCGTCGACGACCGGATTGCCGAAACGATAGACTTCCGTCTGCTGGTAGGGAACGCGCGCCCTGATCCAGGCGTCCTTCGCTGTCTTCAGCGTCTCGTCGGTCGGCGCCTTCAGGAAGGCGTCGATCGCAGCGTCGAGCGCCTTGGCCGTCGTCAGCGAGTCCTCGTATTTGGCGTGCGCCACCTCGGCATAGTGTTTCACCACGGCGCTAGCATCGGTCTCGGCCTGCGCTGGATGGGCGAGCAGGGCTGCGGGGGCAATCGCCAGCACGGCTGCGCAAAATTTGCTGTTGAGCTTCATGATCCTCTCCTGTGACGGATCTTCCGTCTAATCGGCCTCCGTCTCTTCGCGCAAAAGCAAACTGGTGTCAAACGCTCTAGTTTGGAATGATTTCAAGAATGGCGGATGATCGTCAACCGCCAATTTCAAGCGCATTCTGCCTGAAGATCAGCAGGCCGTCCGGCTACCGAGGGCCGCCTCCGTCTGCTTATGCCGCGAGGCGTCAGCCCTTGCGCTGCATGCGACAGAAGAAGAAGCCGTCCGTGTCGGTGGAGGCCGGCGTCAGCGTCACCGTCAGGCCGTCGGAGGAATGCGGACGCGGCGCGTGCTTTCCGAAAAGCGCGTCCCAGGCGGGCAGGGCGCTGACGATGTGGAAATCGGGGCTTCCGGCAGTGAAGCGGCGCACCTGCTCCTCGTTTTCTTGAGGCAGCACCGAGCAGGTGACGTAGATCAGCTCGCCGCCCGGTTTGACGAAGCCGCTCGCCTGTGCCAGCGCGTCCTGCTGCTGGGCGGTGCGTTCGTCGAGGTTCTTCGCCGTCAGCCGCCATTTCGTATCGGGGCGGCGCCGCCACGTCCCGGTGCCGGTGCAGGGCGCGTCGACCAGCACCTTGTCACAGCGCCCGGTAAGCCCAGACAATCCCCTGGCGTCGTCATTCACCTGGACATTGCGGGTGCCCGCTCGCTTCAGTCGCTCGATGATCGGCGCAAGGCGTTTGCGGTCGGCGTCGTAGGCGTGAACCTGACCCTTGTTTTGCATGGCGGCGGCCATGGCGAGCGACTTGCCGCCGCCGCCGGCGCAATAGTCGAGGATCTGTTCACCCTCCTTGGCGAGCACCAGATCGGCGACGATCTGCGATCCTTCGTCCTGGACTTCGAACCAGCCTTTCTGGAACGAAAGCTCGGCTGTCACGTTGGGAAGCCGCGAGGCGCCTTCGCCTGCGGCAATCCGGATGCCGTAGCGGGCGATCTTCGCCGCATGCGCGCCGGCTCTTTCGAGCGCCTTTACGGCCTTGTCGCGCGAGGCTTTGAGGATGTTGGCGCGCAGATCAAGTGTGGGGCGGGCGGCAAGCGCCTGTGCCTCGGTGAGCCAGCCCGTGCCGAAAGCCTGTTCGAAGGAGGATTGAACCCATTCGGGAATATCGCCGCGGATATGCGGCGGCGCGTCGTCGAGCGAGCGGCTTGCAAAGGCCGCGAGGGCTTCGGCCGGAAGTGGAGCCGGCGCGAACTTGTCGTCGGCGAGTTCAGCGGCGAGGCTGTCCGATGTGAAGCCCCATTGACGGAACATGACGGCGTGGGCAATGGCGGCGGCGCTGTCGTCGTCCATCAGCCAGGCATGCGAAAGCCGCATGCGCAAGGCGTCGTAGACGATATTGCCGATTGCGGCGCGATCGCCGGAACCGGCGAAGCGGTGCGCCAGCCCCCAGTCCTTCAGCGCGTCGGCGACTGGCCGCTTGCGGGCATCGATATCCGCGAGCACAGAAATCGCCCCTTCGAGGCGGCCGCCCAGACGCATTCACATATCTCCTGTTGCCATGCCATGTGAACGCTCCGCACACAGAGGCTCGGCGGATTGTCTACAGGGTTCAATCGCGTGGTAACCGCGATTGGCGGCAAGAGCAAGCGCCGCTTACGGCGCAGTCGGGGCTTAGCTGATGACCTGGTAGCAGACCTTCGCCGTGCCGGAGCTCACCATGCCGATATTCTGTGCGGCGGCGCGCGACAGATCGAGTACACGGCCGCGGATGAACGGACCGCGATCATTGATGCGGACGACGACGGTGCGGCCATTGTTGCGGTTGGTGACCTTCACCTTGGTGCCGAATGCGAGCGAACGATGTGCGGCAGTCAAGATGGCGGGGTTCATACGTTCTCCGGAAGCAGTTTTGGAGCGTAGTGCGTACCATGAAGCACCGCCACAGCCATTTGCAGCAAAACCTTCCGCCGGAAGCATGGAAGAGCAGGCTGCAATAGTTGCGGCAGCGATAATAGAACGGCTGATTTTCTTCAAAACGGATTATCCCTCAACTATTGAACTCACGCCCTTGCAGGCGGCGGGGCTTAAATCCGTCGAAAAGTGGCAAAAAAGTGCCGCACGCTATCACGGAATGTTACATTCTGTAATATTAGTGATGTCATTGATTAAATATGAGATTTCGCCGCGTCCGGCAGAGTGTGGAAAAAACGCAATGAAATCAGCTAAAACTCAGATGATTTTTTCCATAGGAAATCAAACTTCCCGGCATTCACAAAATTAGCGAAATTTTTTTTCTGGTTCTGCCATATTCGTTGCCACATTTGGACAAATTCAAAGGCCGTTAACTATAATATGCCGCGAGAATTATTCTGATAAATGAGGAAAGTAGGAATTTCCTACTCATTTCGGGTGATGACAACGGGCCAGAAATGGTGGCCTAGTTTAACCGCGCCAGCGCCCGTCCCGCCACAATTGTGCAAGCGACATAGGGTATGTCGGGAAGGAGAATTCGAAGCCGGCAGCCTTCAGTTTCGCATTCGAAACCCGCTTGTTCTCGCCGTAGAAAGAACGCGCCATCGGCGTCAGTTCGGCGGTTTCGAAAGCCTGTTCCGGGGGCGGTTCGACACCCATCAGCCGTGCCGCTTCGACGATCACATCCTGCGGTGGCCCCGGCCGGTCGTCGGTGACATTATAGATGCCGCCGAGGCCACGCGCCGACAAGAAGCGTGCCGCCGCGCCGATATCCTCGACGCGGATGCGGTTGAAGACCTGGTCCTTCTTGATCAGCCGCCGCGCCGTGCCCTTTTCGAGATTGCAGAAGGCGTTGCGCCCCGGCCCGTAAATGCCGGAAAGACGCAGCACCGCCGCCGGCACGCCGCGCTCGCGACCCATCGCCAGCCAGCCCTCTTCGGCCTCGAGCCGTTCTTTCGACCGTCCGGAAACGGGGATGCAGGGCGTTTCCTCGTCGATCCATGCGCCCTTGTGATCGCCATACACGCCGACGGTGGAGAGATAGCCGATCCATTCGAGCCTCGGCAGCAGGCCCGCGCCGTCTTTATCAAGCAGCCGCAGCAGCGGGTCGGCCTTCCCAGGTGCGATCGACTGCACCAGATGGGTGACATCAGCCAAAGCTTCGACGAGTCGCTCTTCCATGGTCTCGCCATCGAACAGGAATGCCTCGATGCCGGCGCGGCGGAGCGCTTCCATCTTCTCTGCCGAACGGGTCGTTCCGGAGACGCGCACGCCGTCGCCGGCGAAGGCCTCGGCGATCGCCGTGCCGGAAAAACCGCAGCCAAAGATCATCACATGCATCAGCCCACTCCTGCCAGCCGCCATTCGTTCAGAACGTCGTCGTCGCTCTCACCAGCCCTTTCTGCGGCAAAGGCCGAGAATTCGCCAGTCTCCATCAGCCTTGAAAGCGCCCAGACCGCCATCCCCCGAACCACCGGCGAGGCATCGTCGGCGAGCAGGCGGCATTGCGCGATGAGCGCTTTCTCGCCGGAATTGCCGGCGGCGATCAGCACGTTGCGGACGAAACGGTCACGGCCGATCCGCTTCACCGGCGAGCCGCTGAAAAAGGCGCGAAAAGCGGGATCGTCGAGCGTCAGCAGAAAGGCGATGGACGGCTCCTGCAGCTCTTCCCGCGCCTGCAGCTTCATCTCGGAGGCAGCACTTGCGAACTTGTTCCAGGGACAGGCGGCGAGACAGTCGTCGCAGCCATAGATGCGGTTGCCGATCAGCACCCGCAACTCGGGATCGATCGGTCCCTTGTGCTCGATGGTGAGATACGAGATGCAGCGCCGCGCGTCGATCTGGTAGGGCGCCGGGAAGGCGGCCGTGGGGCAGGCGTCGAGACAGGCGCGGCACGAGCCGCAATGGTCGTTCTCCGGCGCATCGACGGCAAGATCGGCGGTGGTGAACATCGTGCCGAGGAACAGCCACGAACCATGCGTGCGGCTGACGAGATTGGTGTGTTTGCCCTGCCAGCCGAGACCGGCGGCGGCCGCCAGCGGCTTTTCCATGACTGGCGCCGTGTCGACGAACACCTTGACGTCGGCGCCGGCCCGCGCCGCAAAACGCGTGGCGATCTCCTTCAACCGGCCCTTGATGACGTCGTGATAGTCGCGGTTGCGGGCATAGACGGAGATCGCCGCTCTGTCCGGCTTCTCGAGAATGCTGCGTGGATCCTCATCGGGGGCGTAGTTGAGGCCGAAGACGACGACGGATCGCACCTCGCTCCAGAGCTTCATGGGATCGCCGCGCCGCTCGCGCGTCTCCGCCATCCACTCCATCGTCCCGTGCCGCCCGGCCTCGATGAACTCTCCGAGGCGCTGCTTCGCGTCTGGGATCGCGTCGGGACGCGTGATGCGACAGAGATCGAAGCCCTTGGCGGCAGATTCCGCCCGGACAAACTCGGTCAAATTGTCGCGGCGGCGTTGTTCTTTGTCATCTCTATGAGCTTCGGGCATGGGAGCCCTCGTCAGAAATCCAGATCGGCATAGTGTGAAACGGGCGTCAGGCCGCGCACTCGCTCGGTCAGCATCGGCCGGAAGGAGGGGCGCGACTTCAGCCGCTGGTACCACTCCTTGACGACAGGGGCTTCGGCCCACTCGATTTCCCCGAGATAATCGAGGATCGAGACCGAGGCGGCGGCGGCGAGATCCGCGTAGCTCATCCGCTCGCCCGCCAGCCATTGGCGCGAGCCTGCTAGCCAGGTGAGATAACGCATATGCTGGCGGATATTCGCGCGAGCCGTGCGTAAAATCTTGGAATCCGGCGCTCCGCCACCCTGATCGGCGGTCATCTGCAACTTGTAGACACGCTCACGCGCGAGCGGCTTCGTCACGTCGTTTTCCATCTTCTGCATGAACCATTCGGTCAGCCTGCGGATTTCTGCCCGCTGGAAAGGGTCCTCGGCAAGCAGCCGCCGGTCGCGCTTCAGGACCCCGTGCGTTTCGTCGAGATATTCGGAAATGACGCTTGCGCCGCAGAGCGCTCGCATGCTGTCGTCGACATAGACCGGCAGCGTGCCGGCCGGGTTGAGCGCCAGGAAATCCCGGCGCTTCTCCCATGTCTGCTCCTCGATCAGATCCGTCTGATAGCCGTATTCCGCCAGGATCAGCCGGACGAAGCGAGATGCGGATGACATGGGATGGTGATAAAGCGTGGGCATCGATACTCGTGCTTTATGATTGCTGTTACAGGACTGTGCGGCAGCTCATTTATAGCGCCCTAGTCATGACTCATTGGTTGAAGCTATAGGAGCTTGGCCCCGCCAATACAAGCGAATCGGATTTTACGCCATCTGACGATGGCAAAACACGGTCTAACGAACGAATGGAAGCGGCAGCCTGATCGACCCAAGCGCTCAGGCCCGGCCGAACTCTAAACCGGAGACAATGTATGGATTATATAAATGCCGCGATTCTAGGTGTCATTGAGGGAATCACCGAATTTCTGCCGATCTCGAGCACCGGCCATCTCATCATTGCCGAGCAATGGCTGGGTCATCGGTCGGACATGTTCAACATCGTTATCCAGGCAGGCGCCATCCTTGCTGTGACCATCATCTACTGGCGTCGTCTCGTCGACCTGGTGCTTGGCTGGCGGGAACCTGAGAATCGCGACTATGCCGCCAAGCTGATCGTCGCCTTCCTCATCACCGCCATCCTCGGCTTCGTCGTGAAGAAGCTCGGCTTCGAACTGCCGGAGACGGCGACGCCGATCGCCTGGGCGCTGATCATCGGCGGTATCTGGATGATCTTTGCCGAATGGGCTGCCGCGCGCCGGCCGCCGCATAAACAGATCACCTGGCTTGTCGCCATCCTGGTCGGCATTGCCCAGATCGTTGCCGGCGTTTTCCCGGGAACGTCGCGCTCCGGCGCTACGATTTTCATCGCTATGCTGGCCGGTACGGGCAATCGCGCTGCGGCGACGGAATTCGCCTTTCTCGTCGGCATCCCCACAATGTACGCCGCAAGCGGCTATGAACTGCTGAAAGCCTTCAGGGATGGCGGCGCGGCAGGTGAAGACTGGACTGCGCTCGCCATCGCCTTCGTCGTCTCCACCATCGTCGCGTTCATCGCGGTCAAATGGCTGCTTGCCTATATCCGGAGCAACCGCTTTACGCTGTTTGCCGTCTACCGCATCATTCTCGGTGTCCTGCTGCTCGGCATGGCCACAACAGGCATGATCAGCTGAGATGCTCCCACCGTCGCGTCCGCGCAACTCCCGGCGCGGACGCGACGCGCTCAAGCGCAATGGTGAGGACTGTGCGCCCGTCGACGGAACGCAGGCAAGGGCGAGCGTTGTTTGAAAGGCCCTGGTTAGGCATCCGCTCTCGCAATCAGTCTGCGTAGAGACCGGCGCCAAGCGCAGGCTTTCGTCAGTGGCGGATCGAAGCCGTCGAGCAAGGATCGACGCCGTAAGCCGGCGAGCAGTCGCCCTTGACCGCCGCGACCGAACCGGGCGCAACGAAGGAGCCTGCCATGATAATCAGCGCCGCACACGCAAAAAGGAGCGCGATTGACTTGCCCATCGAGAAATGCCTTTCACAGTGATTGCCGCACGCTTTCGCAGGCGTCGAGTCCATTGGAGACGCGCGGGGTTTGGTAGTCAGTGGAATGGCAAATAGCAATAAACGTTCCTGCTAAATTTGCCGTTAACTCCACAAAATTTCCGCTGCGCCTTTTATGCAACGCTGCTCGATATAGCGGGCAGGAGCTTGCGCGGGCATGAGTGCGCCGGACGCCTTTCCAGAGGCGCAAAAGGCGCCATAACGGTTAAGTTGCTGCCGCAAAGCAAAATGCCGCCCGCGGATCGCGGGCGGCGCTATCGTTACTCGGGTAGTATGGTCAGGCAGCCTTGCCGGAGCCGGTATACTGGCCGTGTGGACGGTACTGCACGAGATAGGACTCGAGCACCGATGCCGGCATGGTGGGCGCGATGCCGAGCCCCTTCAGTGTGCGGCCTTCCGCCTCAGCTTCTGCGGAAACAACATTGTCGCGCTTGAGCAGGCGCACCTGATCCGGGGTGATCGGCGGCGTCACGAACGGGATTAGCGAGGCGACGCTGCCGATCAGCGAAGCCAGGCCGAAGGGCAGGGACACCAGCGGATTCTTGCGGCTCGTCACCTTCAGCATCAGCTCGAGACATTCGCGGAAGCTCAGCACCTCGGGTCCGCCGAGTTCATAGATCTTGCCGGCGGCGACCTTGCCGTCGACGGCGCGGGCGACCGCCTCGGCGACGTCCTCGACATAGACCGGCTGGAATTTCGTCTTGCCGCCGCCGACCAGCGGCAGGACGGGCGACATCCGGGCCATGTCGGCGAACTTGTTGAAGAAGCTATCCTCGGGTCCGAAGACGATCGATGGGCGAAAGATCACTGCATCCGGCTTGATCGAGAGGATCGCGGCTTCCGCACGGCCTTTGGTGCGGCCATAATCCGAATCGGAATTGGCATTGGCGCCGATCGCCGAAATATGGGTGAGGGTGGCGCCTGCATTGCGCGCCGCTTCGGCGACCGCGCGCGCGCCGAATTCCTGTACGGCGTCAAAAGTGTTGCGGCCGGTCTCGTGCAGGATGCCGACGCAGTTGACGACGTGGCTGGCGCCCTCGACGGCACGATCGATCGAGTTGCGATAGCGCAGGTTCGCCTGCACGAAGGAGATCTGGCCGACATTGCCGAGCGGCTGCAGGAAGCCGGCGAGATCGGGCCGGCGCACGGCGACGCGGATGCTATAGCCGCGCTTGGCCAGCGCCCGCACCACGTGCCTGCCGACGAAGCCGGAGCCTCCGAACACGGTGACGAGCGGCGGCAGGTTGGCAAGGGTCATGGCAGGTTCCTCGAAAGGCTTAGGGATGCTTTGTCGGCACCCGTATTAGCCCAATCCCGGGGCGACGGGAAGGCCTATTGCGCCGCGAGTTTTGCGCATGCGAAGGCGCTCAGGCGCCTTCGACGACGACCATTTCCGCATCCGCCACTTCCTGGCGGATTTTGGCGGCGATCTGGTATTCCGGCGAATTGTAGCAATCCACCGCATGCTGCATCGAAGGGAATTCGATCACGACGTTGCGGGCGCGCGCCTTGCCCTCAAGCTCGGTGATGGCGCCGCCGCGCGCCAGGAAATTCGCGCCGTATTTTTCGAAGGCCGGTTTGGCCGCCGCCACGTAGTCCTTGTAGCGCTCGGCGTCGCGGACGTCGACGCGGGCGATCCAATATGCCTTGGCCATGATCTTCTCTCTTTCTCTTCTTTCAGCGGTTTGCCGGCCAGAGCGCGCTCACCATCTCGTTGAGGACGGCGCGGGCGGCCTCTCTCGGATCGGGCGCCTTGACGATCGGCCGGCCGACGACGAGATGGGTCGATCCCGCCTTCAGCGCGTCGAAAGGCGTCATCACCCGCTTCTGGTCGCCCTTGTCGCTGCCGGTCGGGCGAATGCCAGGGGTGACGATCACCATATCGGGCCCGACGATCTCCCGCACCTCGGCCGCCTCCGCCGCCGAGCAGACGATGCCGCCCATGCCGGCGGCGCGAGCCTGTCCGGCGCGCCTGAGCACCAGGCCGTGCGGGTCTTGACTGTAGCCGGCCTCGGCGAGGTCCTCGGCATCCATGGAGGTCAGCACGGTGACGCCGAGCAGGCAGAGGCCGGAGCCGGCCGCAGCCTCCACCGCCGCCCGCATCGCCTTCGGATAGGCATGCAGCGTCAGCATCGACATGCCCATCTTGGCGATATTCTCGACGCCGGAGGCGACGGTGTTGTCGATGTCGAGCAGCTTCATGTCGAGAAAAATCTTCTTGCCGCTCGCGGCAAGGTCGCGGGCGAATTCCAGACCGCCGGCAAAGACCAACTGATAACCGATCTTATAGAAGAGAATGTCGTCGCCGAGCGTGGAAACCAGTCTTTCCGCCTCGCCGATCGCTGGAACATCCAGGCCGACGATCAGCCGCTCGCGTGCGTCCATGTGAAGTCACCCCCGCCACTCTTCGATGGGTGTCCAGTCGCATGTTAAACTGACATCCGCAAGGCCGAAAGCATAGAGATTGCCGCCGCCGCCCGGCTGGTCGCGGTCGCGGGAGATCGGCCGCCCCGCCAGATGGCATTTGAGCAGCGTGCCGACGCCGCCGTGGCCGACGAAGGCGATCGGTGATGCCGTATCATGGGTGGCGAGAACGGCCTTGACCGCCGCTACGATCCGGGCCTGCGCATCGATGGCGCGCTCCCAGCCCTTGAAGCTTTCTTCGGGATTGGCAAAGAACCAGTTCGCCGCCTCTTCGAATTGTGGCGGCGGCAGGAAGCCGGTGGCCGAACGGTCGTTCTCGTGCATGGCGTCGACGATCTCGATTTTCGTGCCGGATGCTTCCGCCAGGATTTCGGCCGTCTCGATCGCCTTCGTCTCGTCGCTGGAGATGATGCGGGTCAGCCGTTTCGCCCAGTCTCTCGAAGCAGCCTTGCGGGCGCGTTCGGCGCCGATGTCTGAGAGACCCCATTTGGGAACGGGAACCTGCGGGTCGATTTTGACTTGCGGATGGGTGATATAAAGTCCGAACATTTATCCTCGCCGGTAGATCCAGAGCTGTGCCGGCGGAATATTGCGCATGACGAAATCAAAATGATGAATGCTGTAACGATCGCCATTGGCGGCGATCGGCGAGATCGCGCCATAGGAGATCTGCACCACCGGCCGTCCTGCAGGCAGGCGATCAAGCAGGCTTTCGAGCAGCGAGACCCGCATCGCCATCGGGAAGTTAAGAAGCGGAATGCAGGAGATGACGCAATCGAAGGTCTGGTCGCCGTAATCGCCGAGCGTGGTTTTGAGATCGAAGGCGTCGCCGTTGATGAAGTTCACACCGGGATAGGTCCGTAGCAGATGTTGGTGGAAATCCGTCGAATATTCGATCGCCACCAGATTTTCCGGCCGGACGCCGCGGCCGAGGATGGCCTTGGTAATGGCGCCGGTGCCGGGGCCGAGTTCGAGCACCGGCAGCTCGGAACTGAGGTCGATGACGCTGGCCATGCGCTTGGCGGTGATTGAGGAGGTCGGCACGATGGAGCCCACCGTCTTCGGTCCCTGCATCATGCCCCGGAAGAAGCGGATTTCATCATCGAATTTCTTCCCCAGCCGTTCCTTCACCTTGACCCGTAAGCGCATTCTCCACCCATCCGCACGTTGATCGACCGTCTTAATATGCTGCTTGTCGCTCTCAGGACAAGGTTTTTCGCAACAAGGACATCGGCATCAACAACTCATGCGGCGTTTCGATGGGAACGAGGCATGAGATCGGCAAGCCTTTCGGCCAGGTGCCCCGCATCGACAGGCGCGCGCAGCTTCTTGTCGGTATTGTCGAAATAGAGATAGACGTCGCGGCCTTTGGCGCGCGCCGGCAGAGGCTCCAGAACGCGCGTCGCATCGCCAGGTTCTCCACCGCTTGTCCAGGCGCGGATGCGTTCCGCCCATATATCCAGCGCTTCGTCTTCATAGCCGCTCACATAGAGCTGCTCGGATCCATGCAGGCGGCAATAGATGAAGTCGGCGGTGATATCCATCAACAGCGGCCATTTCACCGTATCGGCGCAGACGAGCGCTGCCTTGTGCCGCCGGAGCATCTGGATGAACTCGGCTGAGCAAAAGCTGTCGTGGCGGATTTCTAGGGCATGGCGGATCGGCTGGTGTCCGTCGCTTTCGAGCCAGGCCTGTTTGAGGCGCTCGTCATGTCGCTTCGAAAGCGCTATCGCAGCGTCGTGATCATGCGGCAGCAGCGACAGGAAGTTTTCGAAACGATCGGGATCGAAGGCCATGTTAGGCGGGAACTGCCAGAGGATCGGCCCAAGCTTGGGACCGAGCCTGAGCAGGCCGGAGGCGAAGAAATTGGCGAGCGGCGCCTCGATCTCCTTCAGTCGCCTGACATGGGTGAGGAAGCGCGGCCCCTTGACCGCAAAGACGAAATCGTCAGGCGTTTCGTCCCGCCAGCGGCCGAAGCTTTCGGGCTTCTGCAATCCGTAGAAGGTGCCGTTGATCTCGATCGAACGGAAATGACGGGCGGCGTAGGAAAGCTCCTGCTTCTGCGGAAGGCCTTCCGGATAGAATTGTCCGCGCCAGGGCGCATAAGTCCAGCCTGAAATGCCGATGCGCACCGCTCCCGTCTTCTTCATCTGGAATCCTCCTGTTCGACAGGAGGAAAACCGAAAGCGGTCGCCTTCGTTCCCGTCAGACGCGCATCGGCATCAGCACGTAGAGCGCGTCGTCGCCGGCGGTGTCGCGGATCAGTGTCGGCGAACCGGCGTCGGCCAGGAGGAAGATCGCTTCCTCGCCGGAAAGCTGTGCGGTGATGTCGAGCAGATATTTGGCGTTGAAGCCGATTTCCATCGCATCCGTATCGTAGCCGACGGCGACTTCTTCGGTGGCGCTGCCGGAATCGGGATTATTGACGGTCAGCATCAGCTGTCCGTCGGACAGCGCGAGCTTCACGGCGCGGCCGCGCTCGGAGGAGATCGTCGAGACGCGGTCGACAGCCTGGGCGAAGCTTGTGCAGTCGACGCGCATTTCCTTGTCGTTGCTTGTGGGGATGACGCGCTGGTAATCCGGGAATGTGCCGTCGATCAGCTTCGAGGTCAGAACGATCGAGCCGATCGTCATGCGGATCTTGGCGTCGGAAACCTCGACGGTGACGATCGCTTCCGGATTGTCGACCAGCTTCTGCAGTTCGCCGACCGTCTTGCGCGGAATGATGATGCCGGGCATGCCCTCGGAGCCGGACGGCGCGTCGACATCGGCGCGGGCCAGCCGGTGGCCGTCTGTCGCGACCGCCCGAAGCTTCAGCTCGCCGTTGCTCTCGATCGTGTGGAAGAAGATGCCGTTCAGATAATAACGCGTCTCTTCCGTCGAGATCGCGAACTGGGTGCGGTCGATCAGCATCTTCAGATCGGACGCCTTCAGCTTGAAGCTATGCGTGAAGGTGCCGGCGGTCAGATCCGGGAAGTCGGATTCCGGCAGGCACTGCAGCGAGAATTTCGAGCGGCCGGACTGCACGGTCATCGAGCCGCCGTCGGTGCTGGTGGCCAGCAGCACCTCCGAACCGTCGGGAAGCTTGCGCACGATGTCGTAGAGAAGATGGGCCGGAACTGTGGTGGCGCCGGCCTGTTCGACGCTGGCAGGCGTCGCCTCGGTGATTTCGAGGTCGAGGTCGGTCGCCTTCATGTCGAGGTTCTGGCCGTCGGCCTTGAGCAATACGTTGGACAGGATCGGAATCGTGTTGCGACGTTCGACCACGCGGTGGACGTGGTTCAGCGATTTCAACAGGTTTGACCGCTCAATAGTAATACGCATGGGATGCTACCGCTTTCGACCGTGACTGTCCGGGCGCATCGAGCACCCGAGAATGCTTTCCCGACCGTGGACCGGGGGAGTGGAGGGGCAAAATGGCAGACTTCAGCATCGCTTTGCAAGAGGCATGGATGGCCGCGCGCCTGCATTTGCGGTTTTCCGGAGCAATCCTCACAGAAATCCGAAGCCTTGCCGAAGCGGTGCGGCTCGCCCATAAAGGTCCCCATAGAGGATTGATGACGGCGGGACGAAAGCAAACGGCATGAACGAGCAAACCACAGCGGATGCCGCCGCGAGGCGGAGTTTCCGCCTGCACAATATGACGGTGCCGGCGCGACCGCTGGAGCCGGGGCTCTATCTCGTCGCCACCCCGATCGGCAATCTCGGCGACATCACGTTGCGCGCATTGGAAACGTTGGCCGGCGCCGACGTGCTCGCCTGCGAGGATACGCGCGTCACCCGCGTTCTGCTCGATCGTTACGGCATCCAGAACCGCCCCTTCGCCTATCACGAGCACAATGCCGACGAGGCCGGCCCGCGGCTCATCGATGCGCTGGAGGCCGGCCGGTCGGTGGCGCTGGTGTCGGATGCTGGCACGCCGCTCGTCTCCGATCCCGGCTATCGGCTGGCCCAGCAGGCGATTGCCGCCGGATACCGTGTCATTCCCATTCCCGGAGCCTCGGCGCCGCTCGCGGCCCTTATTGGTTCCGGCCTGCCGAATGACGCCTTTCTTTTCGCCGGTTTCCTGCCGGTGAAGGACAAGGCTCGCCGCGACCGTCTCGGTGAATTCGCCACCGCACCCGCGACGCTGATCTTCTTTGAATCGCCCCATCGCATTGCTGCGACACTTCTTGCTGCCGCCGATGTGCTCGGCCCGGCAAGGCCGGCTTCCGTCTGCCGCGAGCTCACCAAGACTTATGAGGAATTCCGCCGCGGTACGCTGGCCGAACTCGCCGCCCATTACCAGCAGGTGGAAAACGTCAAGGGCGAGATCGTTCTCGTCGTCGGTCCGCCGCAGCCTGTGGAAACGCCGGAAGCCGATGTCGAGGCCGTGCTTGCCGATCTGTCGATGTCGATGCCGACGGCGAAGGCCGCGACCGAGGCGGCGCGTCTCACCGGCCTGCCACGCAAGGTCCTCTACCAGCGCCTGCTGGAGATGAAGGGCGGCAATGGGCGATAAAAACCTCACCGACATCAAAAGGAAAGCGCTGCGACGGGGCCGCATGTCGGAATATGTCGCCGCCGTCTTCCTGATGCTGAAGGGCTACCGCATACTGGCGCTGCGCCACCGAACCCGGCTCGGCGAGATCGATATCGTCGCCCGCAAGGGCGATCTCGCCGTCTTTGTAGAGGTCAAAGCCCGTCATGGCGAGACTGCGGCTATCGACGCCGTCTCGGTCGCCTCCCAGAAGCGGATACGGGCGGCAAGCGATCTCTGGCTCGCCCGCCAGGCCGATCAGGCCCGCCTTTCCCAGCGCTACGATATCGTCGCGGTCATGCCAGGCCGGCTGCCGCGGCACTTTCCGGATGCGTTTTAGCGTCTCTCGGTACTGAGGTTTCGGATCGTTAAAACTTTAGCTTCGGCTTGAACCAGCTTCTTACGACTCTCTGCTATCGCAATCTGCGTAGGGGTAACAATTGGGGTTGTTTCATGGCCTGGAAGCTGATGTTTGCAAGTGCGGTCGCAATGGCTGCGCGCTCCGTGCCGTATGTCGTGGCGAAGCCGGCCGGTAAATCCTTCATTGCCCATGCGAGCGACTTGCTGCCGCTCAAATCGACGCCGATCAACCCGGACTGGATTGTCAGCGGCAATCCGCAAGCACGCACCGCAGAACATTCGCGGGGTCATGACGAGGCGTCGCTAACGGCGATCTGGGACTGCACGGCAGGCGAATTCCGCTGGTATTTCGGCTGGGACGAGACCGTGATGATCCTCGAAGGCGAGGTCCATATCACCGCCGAAGACGGCACCGAACGGACCCTGCGCACCGGCGACGTCGCCTTTTTCGCGGGTGGGACCTGGGCCAGCTGGCGCGTCGACAATTACGTCCGCAAGGTCGCCTTCCTGCGCAAGCCGTTCCCCAAGCCCTTGGCGATCGCCTATCGCTTGCGCAACCTGCTGCGCAATGGCGGCAACCAGGGGATCGCCGCCTGACGATCACCGGCCTTTGCCGCCCTTGATTGGCCGTTGCGTTTGATGCCCGGCCGACCTACATCTGTCCGGCATTCAGCGAGGGACGGAAATGGCCAAGATCACCAATGTAGCGGTCCAGATGGATCATGTCGCCGGCATCAATATCGCAGGTGACTCTACCTTCGCCATGAGCCTGGAAGCGCAGGCGCGCGGCTATAGGCTTTTCCACTATACCCCTGACCGCCTGAGCTTCCGCGACGGCAAGCTTTTTGCCAGCGTCGAGCCGATGCTGCTGCGCGACGTCAAGGGCGATCACTTCGAGCTCGGCACGCCCGAGCGCGTCGATCTCTCGACCATGGATGTGGTGCTGCTGCGTCAGGATCCGCCCTTCGACATGGCCTATATCACCTCGACGCATCTGCTCGAGCGCATCCACCCGAAGACGCTCGTCGTCAACGATCCGGCCTGGGTGCGCAATTCCCCGGAGAAAATCTTCGTCACCGAATTTTCCGACCTGATGCCGAAGACGCTGATCACCAAGGACCCGGCCGAGATCCGCCGCTTCCGCGACGAGATGGGCGACATCATCCTGAAGCCGCTCTACGGCAATGGCGGCGCCGGCGTCTTCCATTCGACCCGCGACGACCGCAATCTCTCCTCGCTACTGGAAATGTTCGGCCAGCTTTTCCGCGAGCCTTTCATCGCCCAGCAATATCTGCCCGACGTGCGCAAGGGCGACAAACGCATCATCCTGGTCGACGGCGAGTTCGCCGGCGCCATCAACCGCGTGCCGGCCGAGCATGACAGCCGCTCCAACATGCATGTCGGCGGCCGCGCCGAGGCGACCGAACTGACGCCGCGCGAAAAAGAGATCTGCAAGCGTATTGGTCCCGCTCTGCGTGAACGCGGCTTCCTGCTCGTCGGCATCGACGTGATCGGCGATTACATGACCGAGATCAACGTCACCTCGCCGACAGGCATCCGCGAGGTCAGGAAGTTCGGCGGCGCCGACATAGCAAGCCTGCTCTGGGATGCAATCGAGCGCAAGCGCACCTGAGGCGGCGATCGGGTACAACCGCGATCACCGCTGATATCCGCCTGCGTTCTTTTATTGTTCTTGTTTTAGTCCTGCTTCCGTGCCAGATTGCAACCGCTGGCTTTCAACGGCCACAGGGGCGGTCTCTAAGAGTTTGCGGGACAAGGGTGGGCATATGGTCGCGCGTGTCAGTACGGTGGCATTCCAGGGCATCGAGGGCGTGCCGGTCGAGGTCCAGGTCATGATCGCGCCCGGCAAGGTCGGCATGCAGATCGTCGGTCTGCCCGACAAGGCGGTGGCCGAAAGCCGCGAGCGCGTGCAGGCCGCGCTTCACGCCTCCGGCCTGGCGCTGCCTGGCAAGCGAGTGACCGTCAATCTGGCGCCGGCCGATCTGCCGAAGGAAGGCTCGCATTTCGATCTGCCGATCGCGCTCGCGCTGATGGCGGCCCTCGGCGCCATTCCTGCCGATGCGCTGTCGGATTTTGTGGTCGTCGGCGAACTCAATCTCGATGGCACGATCGCCGCCATCGCTGGCGCGCTGCCGGCCGCCATCGGCGCCAATGCGCTCGGCAAGGGACTGATCTGCCCGGCCGAAAGCGGCGCCGAGGCCGCCTGGGCCGGCGCCGAGGTCGATATTCTCGCCCCGCGCAGCCTGATTGCTCTTGCCAATCATTTCCGCGGCACGCAGGTGCTCTCCCGGCCGGAGCCGTCGATACGCGCCAATGCCGCCAACCTGCCTGATCTGGCCGAGATCAAGGGCCAGGAAAGCGCCAAGCGCGCGCTCGAGGTGGCGGCCGCCGGCGGCCACAACCTGCTGATGGTCGGACCTCCCGGTTCCGGCAAGTCGATGCTGGCGTCGCGGCTGCCGTCGATCCTGCCGCCGCTTTCGCCCGCCGAACTGCTTGAAGTGTCGATGGTTCATTCGATCGCCGGCCAGCTCACCGGCGGCAAGCTGTCCGACCGCCGGCCTTTCCGAACCCCGCACCACTCCGCCACCATGGCCGCCCTTGTCGGCGGCGGGCTGCGCGCCCGTCCCGGCGAAGCCTCGCTTGCCCATCACGGCGTGCTCTTCCTCGACGAATTTCCCGAGTTCACGCCGCAGGCGCTGGACGCGCTGCGCCAGCCGCTCGAAGGCGGCGAATGCGTCGTTGCCCGGGCCAACCACCGCGTCTCCTACCCGGCGAAATTCCAGCTGATCGCGGCGATGAACCCCTGCCGCTGCGGCATGGCCGGTGAGCCCGGCCACACCTGCGCCCGCGGCCCGCGCTGCATGAGCGACTATCAGGCCCGCATCTCCGGCCCGCTGATGGACCGCATCGATATCCGCATCGACGTGCCCGCCGTCTCGGCCGCCGACCTCATTCGGCCGATGGCAGCCGAGGCCAGCGCCGACGTCGCCCGCCGCGTCGCCCGGGCCCGTGAGCTCCAGCAGGAGCGCTTCGAGCGCGCCGGCGCCAGGGATATCGGCACCAACGCCCGCTGCTCCACCGCGATGATCGAAAAATTCGCCGAACCTGATGCCGCCGGCCTGCAGCTGCTGCGAGACGCTGCCGAAAAGATGAAATTCTCCGCCCGCGGCTACCACCGCGTCCTCAAGGTCGCCCGCACGCTCGCCGATCTCGATGGCAAGCCGACGGTTGGGCGCTTGCATCTTGCCGAAGCGATCTCCTATCGCATCGCTGGTGAGAGGTTGACGGCGGCGGCGTAACCAGATGGGGGCCGCCGGCGCGCTGAAGTCCTGCTCTTCTCGTGGCTCAGGTGGGCACGGCGGTGCGCGGTGATAAAGCGTATGACAGCAATGCCCTGCTCACGCGACATCGGGAACAAGCCATGCCTTCAATCAACGACAAGTTTCGGTCTAGACCGAATTCGATGGGACGAACGTCTGCGGCTAGCTCTGCGTAATGCAGGGGCGGGTCACCGTCGTCAGCGGGGATCGACGGCTAACTCGGGGAATTTGTAATAGATGCAGTCATTGATCCTGAACCACCCCATACCATGGTCCATGTCGGCCTGCGAAAGTTCCCACTCGAACGTGTCGTGGCCTTCGTAACCGTAGAGTAGCGCCATGGTAGTCAACTCAGTGAACGGCCCAGGAGGAAATGGGATGCCGTACGCTATGGCCTCTTTTGCAGGGAACTTTCCTTTGACGACCTTCTTGATCTCCAACTCTGCTCTTACCAACTGCCCTGGGAAATCGTTGTCGGTCGTTATCAAACCAGAAGGGCTGATGGAGAGTGATCTGACCCTTGCCTCCACGACGACCTCCGCCTTCGCAAGCAGTTCTTTCTGGCTGGGACACGGCGCCATTGCCGCAGTCTGCCGCAGACCAATAGCCGATAGAACCAAAACTGCTGTACATAATAATCGCCCCTGCGCGTTCAGCATTCTTTCCTTCCCACAACAGTGCACTTAGCTTTCTTCGATCCGATAAGATCGAACGCAAATCCCAACTTAACAGTATAGATCGTGACTTTGCCCCCAAGTTTTATCCAATTTTGCGTTCCACCCCAGCGGATCACATCAGCAAGAGCAAGGGGCGCCGCAGCGCCCCAATATTCCCGCGAGGATTAAGAATGGGAAACCGTTAGATAAAGCCCTACCTCAGCTCCCCAGCCCCTCAAACAGCGCCGTCGAGAGATAGCGCTCCGCAAAGGACGGAATGATGATGACGATGTTCTTGCCCGCATTTTCCGGCCGGCTGCCAACCTTGATGGCGGCCGTCAGCGCCGCCCCCGAGGAGATGCCGACCGGCACGCCTTCGAGCCGGGCGATGAGGCGGGCCTGTTCGAAGGCCTCGTCATTGGTGACGGTGACGACCTCGTCATAGATGCCGGTATCGAGGATTTTCGGGGCAAAACCGGCGCCGATGCCCTGGATCTTGTGCGGTCCGGGATTGCCGCCTGAGAGTACCGGCGAATCGGCCGGTTCGACGGCGATGATCTGGATCTCGGGCTTGTGGCTCTTCAGCACCTGGCCGACGCCGGTGATCGTGCCGCCGGTGCCAATGCCCGAAATGACAATGTCGACCTTGCCCTCGGTATCGTTCCAGATTTCCTCGGCCGTCGTCTTGCGGTGGATCTCAGGATTGGCCGGATTTTCGAACTGCTGCGGAATGACGGCGTCGGGAAGCGAGGCGGCCAGCTCCTCCGCCTTGGCGATGGCGCCCTTCATGCCCTTCGACCCTTCCGTCAGCACCAGCTCGGCGCCGAGTAGCGCCAGCATCTTGCGGCGTTCGACCGACATCGTCTCCGGCATGGTGAGGATCAGCCGGTATCCCTTGGCGGCGGCGGCAAAGGCGAGCGCGATGCCTGTGTTGCCGGAGGTCGGCTCGATCAGCACCGTCTTGCCGGGTGTGATCTTGCCCTGCGATTCCAGGCTTTCGACCATTGCCACACCGATACGGTCCTTGACGGAGGCGATCGGATTGAAGAATTCCAGCTTGCCGATCAGATTTGCCGCCACACCCTTTTCCCGCGCCAGCTTGTCGAAGCGCACCAGCGGCGTGTCGCCGATGGTCTCGGTGATCGAAGAATAGATGCGGCCGCGGCCGGGTTTGTGCGACATGGTTCTCTCCCTTTGGACTCGGTCCCTGAAATCGGAGAGGAGAATAGGGTCAAAGATGGAATGAGACCAGAGCGCGTTCGTCCCGGGCGGGGTGGCGGAGAGAAAATAAGCTTTGAAAACCGTTCCTTGACGGATGTTTATTTCACGCTGCCCGCGTGGCGATGAAGGCCGCCGTGCCTGCAAGGATCCCGGCTGCAACTCGGTTCAGCGCCTGCAGGGCGCGCGGCTGTTTCAGCATCGTGCGGGCGCGCGAGGCAAGCAGCATATATGGCACGAGCACGGCGATCAGCACCACGAAGGTGACTGCGAGCAGAAGCGCATAGTCGCGTAGCGTGATATTGCCGATATCGATCAGCGTCGGCGCGAGCGCCACATAAAAGAGCATTGTCTTCGGGTTGCCGAGCGTCACCAGCAGGCCTGAAAGGAAGGACAGGCCGATATTGCCGGATCGCTGCGCGGCAACATCCTGCGGCAGCAGTCCCGCCGTCCAGAGTTTCCAGGCGATGTAGCCGAGATAGAGGGCGCCGGCGATCTTGATGGCGATGAATACTTCGGTGAAGGTCTGGGCGACGAAGGCGAGGCCGAGAATGACCGCGGTGAGATAGGCCATGTCGCCGAGCACCAGGCCGAGACCCATGAAGAAGGTCTCGCGGAAATTCGACCCTAGCGCGCGGGCGACGATCGCAGTGATGCCGGGCCCGGGAATGACCGCGGCGATGAAAAGCGCTCCGGCATAGGCGAGCAAGGCGGCAAGGCTCATCGTCAAATCCAAGGGGTGTGTCACATTCCTATAAGCACGCGACGTGGCTTCATCAATGCTTTGGCGCTGATCTGTCCATAAGCATTAAGAATAGGTCTGCTGAACAAGGGTCTACTTGGCAAGCGGTCGGGCCTTGTTAATTTCCTCTTCGCAAGCACGCGCCGCCGAGGCTCCCCGGCGGTCACCAACAGGTTTCATCACGAAGGAGAAAATGAATGTCCCTTACCTCAGCCGAATCCCGCAGGCTTTCGCCGCTCAAGACGCCGTCCGGTCTGTCGACCAACGCCATTACCGATATTTCGGCGGCGCTGACCGCGCTGCTCTCCGATGTCTTCGCGCTGTATCTCAAGACCAAGAATTTCCACTGGCATATGTCCGGCCCGCATTTTCGCGACTATCATCTGCTGCTCGACGAGCAGGCAGCGCAGATCTTCAGCATGACCGACGACATTGCCGAGCGTGCCCGCAAGATCGGCGGCACGACTCTGCGATCGATCGGCCAGATCGCTCGCCAACAGCGCATTGCTGATAACGACGCGGATTTCGTCACCCCCGAGGACATGTTGTCGGAATTACGCGAGGACAATGCCCAGCTCGTATCACTGCTGCGCGAGGTGCATGACCTCTGCGACGAACATAATGATGTCGCGACCGCCAGCCTGATCGAGAACTGGATCGACGAGGCCGAGCGCCGCACCTGGTTCCTGTTCGAAACGACGCGCGGCCAGAAATAATCTCGGCATTATCCCGGGCGGCTCGCCCTGTCCGGGGAATGCTCAGCTCTCAACTCTCGAGCGCCCTCGGCCGCAGCAACCGCGGCATCCAGCCGAGATTCATGCCGGCGGCGGCAAGCAGGATAATCGCCGCGCCGGCAATTTGCATCGGCTGCAGCGCGTGGCCGAATGCCAGCCGGTCGACGAGGATCGCGGCGATCGGATAGAGGAAGGAAAGCGCGCCCGTGAGATGGGTCGGCAGCCGCTGGATCGCACTGTAGAGCAGCACATACATCAGCCCGGTATGGACGACGCCGATCGAAACGAGGATCGCCCAGCCGCCGGCATCGCCGGGCAGCTGCGAAAACTCGGTCATCGGCGCCAGCATCAGCATGCCGGTTGCGACCTGGATCAGCGCGATCAGGTGCGGCGGCGTGCCCTTCAGCCATTTCGCGGCAAGCGCCGCCAACGCGTAGAAGAAGGCGGCGCCGAGGGCCATCAGAATGCCGAGCCCATAACTGTCCGATGCCCCGCCCGTCTGCGGCTTCGCTTCGACGATGGCCGCCATGCCGGCAAAGGCCAGTGCCAGCCAGAACAGCTTGGCGGCGGTGATCTTCTCGCCGAGGAACAGCGCGCCGAGCACCAGCAGCATGAAGGGCTGGGTATTGTAGACGGTCGTGGCGATCGAGATCGTCGCATGCGAATAGGAGGCGAAGAGCAGCAGCCAGTTGACGACGATGGCGACGCCGCCGAAGACGGCGATGCCGAAGGCGCGCAGCGTGATGATGCCGGGCCGCAGCAGCCCGAGGGCGCCGCAGATGACGAACAAGGTGAGCGCGCCGAACAGGCAGCGCCAGAAGACGACGCCGCTGACCGGTTGACCCGACATGACGACGAACCAGCCGATCGTCCCCGAGATCAGCATCGCTGCCGTCATTTCCACCGAACCTCTTTTGATGTCGCTGCTCATGATCGCCTCCATTTGATCCGATGATAATATTGCGTCAGCAGGTGATTCTATATAACACTGGGAAGGCCAGAGTTCATTTTGGCCTAATCCTAAAAGGAAAAATAAACACGATGGCTAATGATGTGCAGGAGCTCGACGACATCGATCAGGCCATTCTGGAGGCGCTGGCCGGCAATGCGCGCGTCTCTCTGAAAGAACTGGCGCAGCAGGCGGGCCTCTCTTCGCCGAGTGCCGCCGAGCGCCTGCGCCGGCTGGAGGAGCGCGGCGTCATCAAGGCCTTCACCATCGATCTCGATCCCGCCGCCGTCGGTTATCCCCTGCAGGCGATCGTGCGGGTTCGACCGCTGCCGGGGCAGTTGCACATCGTCGAGCGCATCATTCAGGAGATCCCCGAAATCGTCGAATGCGACAAGGTGACGGGCGAGGATTGTTTCATTGCCCGCCTGGTGGTGCGTTCCATGGCGGAGCTTGACGGCATCCTGGATAGGGTCGCCGAAAGGGCAGAAACCAACACCTCGATGATCAAATCCTCGCCCGTCAAACGTCGTCTGCCGCCGCTTTCGCGGAAAAGGTAGAGATTGACTGGGCGGTATCCTCTAGAAATCCGCCATCGGCGACAGCATCGCCGGAGAGGCCGGGGCGACATCACCAAGCCCCTGTAGCATCAGCCTCGTGCCGCTTTCCAGTGGTCGCGGCACACCCGCCCAGCCGAGTTTGTCCGGACGGAAGAACACCTCGACGGCGGTCGGTGCCATCTCCAGTCCGCCAACGATGGCCGCAAGCGTCGGGATCTGCGCCGCCACGACATCGAGAAGGTTGAAGCGGCCCGCTTCGTCGATCTTCCAGGCGATGACCGCCTGCTGGTCTTTGAGGAAGCTGACTCGGATATCGGGATCAAGCTGCGTATTGATGAGAAACATCGCCGCATTTGTTGTTACCGAGAGCGTCGTCGAAACCGGGCTGCGTGCTTTCAGCAGCGATTGCAGCAGGGCAAGATCGTCTGCATTTGTTGGTGAAAGCGGCAGGGCAGGTGCGCCTGGAGTCGAGGGAGCAGGGGCTGCCCCTTCGTAGCGGTGCAGCGGTATCGAGCGGAAACCGTAAGGTTCGTAGAGGGATGGCTTGTCAGTATAGAGGATGACGGCCTCGAAGCCCTGCTGCTCGCACCAGTCGAGCGCTTTCACCGTCAGGTCGCGATAGAGACCGCGGCCGCGCCACTGCGGCCGCACCGCGCCGGATTGCAGCCCGGCGGCATGGACGACCCTGCCATTGATGACGAAGGGCAGCGCAAAGGCCGAGATATTGGCCGCAAGCTCTCCCGTGGCATCGAACCAGCCGAACGGCATGCTGCTGGGATCGGGTCCGCCGAGCTGCTGCAGCGGGCCGATGTCGATGCCGAAAATATCCTTGAGCAGACAGACCAAGGCCGCCCAGCCGGTCGGGTCGTCGAAGTAATCCTGCCGGAAGGTCAGGCCGGCGCTGTCGAGGCGATTTGCCATCAGAGGTGTCTCACCAAATGTGCAGCGGGGAATAACGAGATGTATAAAAACAAAGGACGGCAGCCCGTCCGCTTGAACCAGGATTGTTGCGACCCGCTTTAAAAATCCGCGATCGAAGGTATACTGCAAGGGAATGCAAGCAGCCTCGGCCAATCCGGAATTCCTTATTTCCCTTCACCGAGAACGCCTTTCAAACACATCCCGAGTTGATCTTTTTTATCGATGAGAGATCTGCATTCGCGAATGGCATATGCTGCCGCCATTTCGGCGTTGATCCTAAACCCGGGAATCCTTCCGGAATTGAAAGTGGTAGCATCTCGGCCAAAAGCATCCGTAACTCCGACCGATTGTAGTAGAACTCCATAGAGGCAGCCCACCGGATTGACGTCGCGGTCGACGAGGACATTGATGACCGGGTTCCCCGTTCGGCTCTCGTGATAGCACGTCGACGTGTCTGGCTTGCTCCGTAGCGTGTCTATATCGTGAACTGCAATTTGGCCCAACTTTGCCAGTTTAAGCGCATCACGATCGATGAACACGTTGAGAGTCTGGGTGTTTGGCGGCCGGTTCTGATCGCCGAAAGGCACATACGGCGTTGCAGGCGAGTAATCGATGGATCGACTGACGTCGAAATTGATACCGATTTCCGCGTAAGCCCCAATCGCGGAAACCACGCGCAAAAGCTCGATCTGCAAAGCTTGAATATCGCGTCTGTCCATACCCTTCACGTTGAGGGCAATGTGCATATCGATGGTTTTGTCGATGTCGAAAATCGGTGCTGCCGATTTCGCCACAGCGAATGCGACCACCTCCTCGGTGGAGAAGGACGACCGAATCGACTGGAGTTTCGCTGAATCAATCGCAAGCATCGGTGTTGCGACCAGCGCTGCCGCTAGGCCCCCAATCACGCCTAAACGCACTTTCCCGAATAGCATAAATGCCCCACCAACGCCGCTTATTTTGGGCAACTCCGCGGCTCCTTAGTTCCCCTTCAGAACTCCTGTGATACACTGCTCAAACTGATCTATTTTATCGATGAGAGATCGGCACTCATGAATGGCATATGCTGCCGCCATTTCGGCATTGCGCCTGAAGCCGGGAACCTCGCCGGCACGATATGTTGCCGCAACTCCGCCGAAAGGTCCCTTTAGGCCGATCGACTGCAGCAGAACCGTGTAAAGGCAACCTACAGGATTGATATCGCGATCGACGATAACGTTGATAGCCGAGTATCCTTTCCGGAGCTCATGGTAGCATTCCAACGTGTCCGGCTTGCTTCGAAGCGTGTCTATGTCGTGCACTGCTATCTGGCCCAATTTTGCCAGCTTGAGCGCATCACGATCAACGAACACGTCAACTGCCTGGCTATTCGACCGCCGGTTCTGATCACCGAAAGGGGCATATGACGTTCCAGCTGAGTAGCCTATGGATTGGCTGGCGTCGAAATTAAGCCGAACGTCTACGTAAGCCATGAGACCAAAAAACAAGCGGAAAAACTCTAGCTGTAAAGCTTGAATATCGTTCCGCTCCATGCCCTTCACATTGATGACGATGTTTACGTCGACCGGATTGTCGATGTTGAGGATCGGCGCTGTTGATTTCGTCATTGCAAAAGCCACGATCTCTTTCACAGATAACGAAGAGCGAATGGCCTGGAGCTTTGTTGAATCCAACGCAAGCGCCGGAGTCGAAATCAGCGCTGCCGCTAGACCCATAACCACGCCCCCAGGCGCTCTCTTGAATAGCATAAGCGCCCCCACAAACGCTGCTTATCAGCCGTTCGGCTGCTTCATTCGAACCGTCGATCAAACGCCGGTGGAGCCGAACCCGCCCGCGCCACGCGCCGTCTCGCTTGTCTCGGTGATCTCCGCCACCCGCGCCTGGGTCACCGGCGCGATCACCATCTGGGCGATGCGCATGCCGCGCTCGATGACGAAAGCGTCCTCGCCGAGATTGACGAGCAGCACCTTCACCTCGCCGCGATAGTCGCTGTCGACGGTGCCCGGCGAATTCAGGCAGGTGATGCCGTGTTTGAAGGCAAGGCCGGAGCGCGGCCGCACCTGCCCCTCGAAACCCTCGGGGATTTCGAAGATGAAGCCGGTCGGCACCAGGGCCCGTTTGCCCGGGGAGAGCGTCAGTGGTTCGCCCTCGGCAACGGCGGCGCGCAGGTCCATGCCGGCCGCCCCCTTGCTTTCATAGGCGGGCAGATCGAGGCCTTCGCCATTGGCCAGGCGGATGAGGTTCAGCGTCGGGCTGAGATCGTGATGAATGGTCATGGCCCATTACTTTGCGCCTGCGCGGGCAAGGTCAATTGCATTGCCGGGCTTTAATCGTTAGATACGCCGCAATTCCACAGGATTCACATCATGGCCGAAAGTCTCGCCGAGGCGGTCTCCCGCCGCCGCACATTCGCTATTATCGCCCACCCGGACGCGGGCAAGACGACGCTCACCGAAAAGCTACTGCTGTTCGGCGGCGCCATTCAGCTCGCCGGCGAAGTCAAGGCGAAGAAGGATCGCATGCAGACGCGCTCCGACTGGATGAAGATCGAGCGCGAGCGCGGCATCTCGGTCGTCACCTCGGTGATGACCTTCGAATATAACGACAATGTCTTCAACATCCTCGACACGCCGGGCCACGAGGATTTCGCCGACGACACCTACCGCACCCTGACCGCCGTCGATGCCGCCGTCATGGTCATCGATGCTGCCAAGGGTATCGAGCCGCGCACGCTGAAGCTCTTCGAAGTCTGCCGCATGCGTGACATTCCGATCATCACCTTCATCAACAAGATGGACCGGGAAAGCCGCGATCCCTTCGAGATCCTCGACGAGGTCGAGGAGAAGCTGGCGCTCGATACGGCGCCGATCACCTGGCCGATCGGCCGCTCGAAAACCTTCTGCGGCTCCTATCATCTGGCCAACAGCACCGCCCGCGGTTCCGACACCGAGGTCGAGACGACGCCGGTCAACGGCCCGCGGGCGGTCGCCGACAGGCTGCCGGAAAACGAACGCCAGGCCTTTATCGATGAGACCGAGCTTGCCATCGAGGCCTGCCGCCCCTTCGACCGCGATTCCTTCCTCGAAGGCCATATGACGCCTGTCTTCTTCGGCTCGGCGCTGCGCAATTACGGCGTTCGCGACCTCATCAACGCGCTCGGCGAATTCGCGCCGCCGCCGCGTGACCAGGTCGCCGACACCAGGACCGTGCATGCCACCGACGACAAGATGACGGCCTTCGTCTTCAAGATCCAGGCCAACATGGACCCGAACCACCGCGACCGCATCGCATTTGCCCGCATCTGCTCGGGCAAGCTCGAGCGCGGCATGAAGGCGAGGCTTGCCCGCACCGGCAAGCAGCTCGGCCTGACGGCGCCGCAATTCTTCTTTGCGTCGCAGCGCCAGCTCGCCGACACCGCCTATGCCGGCGACGTCGTCGGCATTCCCAATCATGGCACGCTCCGCATCGGCGATACACTGACCGAAGGCGAAGCGTTGGTGTTCCAGGGCGTCCCGAACTTCTCGCCGGAAATCCTGCGCCGCGTGCGCCTCGAGGATGCGATGAAAGCGAAGAAGCTCAAGGAAGCGCTGCAGCAGATGGCAGAGGAAGGCGTCGTCCAGCTCTTCTCGCCCGAAGACGGTTCGCCGGCGATCGTGGGCGTGGTCGGCGCTCTGCAGCTCGACGTGCTCAAGGAACGGCTGATGGCCGAATATGGCCTGCCGGTCTCCTTCGAAATGTCGCGTTTTTCCGTCTGCCGCTGGATCTCGGCCGATCAGCCGGCCGATCTCGAGAAGTTCCTCACCGTCAAACGCGGCGATATTGCCCGCGACCTCGACGGCGATCCCGTTTTCCTCGCCCAGGACGCTTTCTCGCTGCGCTACGAGGCGGAGCGCTATCCGGCGATCAAGATGGTCGCCATCAAGGAATATCACGCCGCCAAGGCGGCGTGATCGGGCGGCGCAGGCAACTATTTTTCCCGCATCGCCCGCCGGAAGTTCTGCGTGATCGGCTCGGCCAGATAAGAAAGCACACTGCGGGCACCCGTCCGGATCATCGCCTCGCTCGACATGCCGGGCAGGAGTTTACGCCCCTCAAGCTTGGCAAGCTCGCTCTTGTCGATCAAAACGGTCGCGGCGAAATAAGGCGCGCCGCTGCGTTCCTCCACCATCCTGTCAGCCGATACAATCTCCACGACGCCGTCGAGCGGCGGCAGGTTATAGCGGGCGAAGGCCGGGAAACTGATGCGCGCCAGTTGCCCGGGAGCGATGGTCTCGACATCCTCCGGTCTGACCATGGCCTCGACGATAAGCTGCTCTCCAAGCGGCACGATGGTCATCAGGGTCTCGCCGGGTTTTACGACTCCGCCTGTTGTGTGGACCTTCAGGTCCATGATGATGCCGTCGACGGGTGCGGCGATGTTGGTGCGGCCGAGCACATCCCTGGCGGAACGCTCCTCCTGCCTGAGGTCGAACAGTTCCGCCTCGACCTTGCTCAACTCCTCGACGGCCTCGTTCAGCCGCAAGGTGGTGAGGTTGAGGATCTGCATGTCGATCTCAGCCACGGCGCTCCTGGCGCGGGCGATGGCCGCGACATTGGTCGCGCGCTCTCCCTCGACTTCCCGCTGCTGCCGTCTGAGCAGCAGGCCGCGCTCGCGGGTGACGAGACCACGCTTGAGGAGGCTTTCGAGATCTCTGGTTTCACTCTCGAACACCTCGATCTGCTTGTCCTCGGTGATGATGAGCTCCTCCAGTCCGGTTATCTCTTCCGCGGTCTGGCGACGGCGCTGGCTGAGAATTTCCCGCTCGTCCTTCAAATTGTGGTGCTTCGCCGAAAATACATCACGCTGGGCGGCCACCGCGTCCCTTGCCGATTTGGTGGAGTTTGCAAGCAGGGCCGGATCGAACTCGATCTCGGTCTTGCCGTCACGCTCGGCCCTCAGGCGGGCGGCCAGCGCCTCGCGCGTTGCGATGCGGTTCTGGATGAGGTCGAGCTTCGTCCTCGCCTGTGTACCGTCGAGTTGGATTAGGATCGTGCCCGCCTTCACGATATCGCCATTGGCGGCATTCAGATCGGCGATGATGCCGCCCTCCAGGTGCTGGATGAGCTTGCGATCGCCGGCCACCTTGATAACGCCCGGCGCTACCGCGGCACTCTCCAACGGTGCGAGCGTCGCCCAGCCCCCGGCCATGCCGAAGAACAGGAACATGATCGCGAAGCCGGTGAAAGTGACGCCTGCGAGACGCAGGGGAACAGGTGCAGGCGGCGGCGAAACGGGCAACGGAACGACCTTCATGTTTTTCATGGCTGTTTCGTTCCTCGCTACTTCACCACTTTCGTCGGCATTTGAGCGACCTTGCGTACGCGTGCCGCGAGCTCATTGAAGACGTAGTCACGTGGGCCGAAGAGGTCTTGCTGGCCGCGATTGAGGACCAGTATTTTGTCAACCGTCTCCATGATGTTAGGCCGATGGGCGATCAGGATAACGGTTGTGCCTGCAGCCTTGACCGTGCCGAGGGCTGCGATCAATGCTTCCTCACCCTCGCGGTCGAGGTTGGAATTGGGCTCGTCCAGGATGACGAGCGCCGGGTCGCCGTAGAGAGCCCGCGCCAATCCGATGCGCTGGCGCTGTCCGCCTGACAGGACCGCGCCGGATTCGCCAATCTCGGTAAGGTAACCTTTCGGCAGCCCTTTGATCAGTTCGTGAACGCCGGCGAGCTGTGCGGCCTTGACGACCTTGTCGAAGACCACCGGGCTGACCTTGGCGAAACGGCAGATATTTTCGCAGACGTTCCCCGCGAAGAGCTCTATGTCCTGCGGCAGGTAACCGACATGATGGCCGCGGTCTTCTGCCGCCCACTGAGCGACATCCATGCCGTCAAGCAGCGCCCGACCGCCGGACGGACGCCAGGCGCCGGCCAATATTCGCGCCAGGCTCGTCTTGCCGGCTGCGCTCTGGCCGATCAAAGCCATTGCTTCACCGGGCTCGAGATGAAAGCTGATCCCTTTCAGGATATGTTCGCCGCCCTGTCGGGCAAGCACGATATTGTCGGCCTCAAACCTGCCGGTCGGTCGTGGTAGCGCCAGGACCGGCGTGGCCTCGGGGTGCTGGCCGGCGACGGCCGCGAGGCGCCGATAGGCGGCCCGCGCCCCCACCGTCGCCTTCCATGTGCCGATCGCCTGTTCGACCGGCGACAAGGCGCGCCCCATCAGGATCGAGGCGGAGACCATGATCCCCGGAGAAGCTTCGTTGCGAAGCACGAGATAAGCCCCCAGCCCCAATATGCCCATTTGCAGGGCCAGCCGATGACAACGTGCGATGGCCGAGATGATTCCGCCACGGTTGGCGGCCACGACCTGTCCCCTGTTCGCCTCGTCCTGCTGACTCCTCCAGCTCTCCAGCAAGGGCTTCAACATGCCCATTGCCTGTACGACCTCGGCGTTGCGGATCGCGGCTTCCGCCTGGACATAGGCCTGCGACTGCGCGCTTGCGGCCTCGGTCAGCGGCTTGCGTGTGAGCCATTCATTGAGCAGGGCCAAGCCGAAAAGTACTGCTCCGCCCCCCAGCGCCAGCCAGCCCAGCCAAGGGTGCATGAAGAAGATCGCGGCGAAAAACAGCGGCGCCCAGGGTGCGTCGAGGATCGGGAAGATGCTGGGGCTGGTGAAAAAATTCCGCACCTGGTCGAGGTCCCGCAGCGGACGGGCATTGGCCTGGCTGGGCGCCGAGGCGGCATATTCCACCGATGCGGTCAGCAGCACCGGCGCCAGGCGTGCGTTCATCCAGGATCCGACGGTTGCCAGAAGTCGCCCGCGCACCACCTCCAGCCCCGCCATTGCGGCAAGCGCGCCGGCCGCCATCAGCGAGAGCATGACCAATGTCTCTAGGCTGTGGCTTGACAACACACGGTGGTAGACCTGGAGCATGTAGAGCGCTCCTGTCAGCATCAGCACGTTGATGCCGCCGCTGAACCAGATCAGCGGCCGGATGGCGCGTCTGGCTTCTTTCATCACCACCTGCAGGGCAGGGGATGGCCGGTTTGTTTTCATCATCATATCTCTGGCGTACGAGATTACATGAGCATGCAAAGGCAGTGAGGGGGCAGCTTGCTGCCCCCTTTGGTCGGATGTCAGGCGACGTCGACAAGGATGTGCTGGATCTCTGTCTGATCGCCATCGGCGTCCGCCACCTTGAAGGCGAAGTCGAGGTTGGCGTTCGGTGTCTCGGTCACGGTCGAGGTGAATCCGATATCGGTGATCTTCAGCACGTCGTTATCTGTGGCGTCGAAGTTCACCAGATTGCCGGTCGCATTGCTGCCGCCATTGGCGCCGGTCGCCCTGATCAGATCGATCGCGGCGTTGTTGCCGGTGATCCCGTTGCCCGACTGCATGATCTGGGCGCCCTGCAGCACATAGTCTTCGCCGGCCGCGTTGTAGTCGTTCTGCTCGATGATCACGAGGCCGTCATTGTTGTCGAGCGTGAACTCGCTGCTGTAAGGGGCAGGGACCTGACCCGCCTTGAAGATGTCGGAGTTCGATATGTAGACGGCCCGGGTGATCGTCGCATTGTCGTCCCCGTTGCCGGCGATATTGTCGGCGCCGTTCTTGTCGATCAGGTCGAGGATTACCATCAGATCCTCGCTATTGCCGATGCCGTCGAACTTGATGGCCATCGAGCCGGCGGTCGCCGTCGGGGTGAGGGCCTCGTTGATGATGCCGACATTGCTGTTGAAGAACCGCAAGGTGAGCAGTTCGTCTTTCTGGATCGTGTCGCCGGCAACACCGTTGGTGCTCTGCGTCGCCGACACCCAGGTTTCATTGGCATTGCTGACCATCTCGTGGCCGCCGACCGTGAAGGTGGAATCGCCGGATGATCCCTCGCCATTGCCGGTCAAGCTGAACGGGTTAGATTTGTTGATCAGATTGCCGGTGAACTGCACGTAGAAGTCTTCGTCATCCGGCGTATTCGGATCATCCGCCTGCAACCGTTCCACCACGATCGGCGGATGGCCGGTATTGCCTGTGGGCTCCTTCGACAAGAGTTCGCTGGTGTGCAGCACGTCGAAGCTGAAGCCTTCGAGCGGGTCCGTCAGTTGGATGGTGTAGGTGTCGGCGGCCTTGTCGAAGACGAGAGTGCCGCCCGCTGTGCCGACCTGGTTGCCGGCCGCCGGATCCTTGTCATAGGTGAAGGTGAAGTTGAACGTCGCGGAGGTGAGGCTCTCCGAGGCGAGCGTCACATTCGAACTGAGAAGACTGCCGCCGCCGCCGCCGGTGATGGTGCCTGTCAGTCCGATCTGGACGCCGGCCGTCCCGCCATCCTGGTCGACGAAGTCGGAGCCGGTGGCATAGAACGCGGCCGGGTGAATATCCGCGCCGATATTGTAGCCGAAGTTGCCGCTGGCCGATGCGTTGAGCACGTTGGCCAGAGTCTCGTGCTGGATGCCCGCGGTAACGGGGTCGCCGTCGAACGGCACTGTGATTGTCGGTCCATCATCCTCGAAGTTGAGGTTCTGGCCGATGTTGCGGGTGGCCGAGGCGGGATCGCCGTCACCATCTGTGATGGTTGCGGTCAGGGTGACGAGGTCGGCGGCCGCCAGTGTCCGACTGTCGTCCGGGTTGGTGGCATCGGCATGGATGATGGCCCGTGCCTGATCGAGGGTGACGACCCCGGCAGCGCTGACGCTGACGGTGAACACGACAGGCCCGCCTATTCCGGCTCGCCCGACCACATTGCCGCTTTCGAGGAAGAGCAGCACGGATTGGCCGGTTTCGGTGTCGGTAAGGCCGCTGACATTGGTGACCTGGCTGATGCCGAGTGCATAGGTGGCGGTGGCGGCGCCGTCGGCGCCGGCATTCGAGGTGAAGGCGGTGGCAAAGTTGCCGGTGCCGTTGGTCGTCAGGACGGTCTCGTCGACTGTCACCTGCGGTGCAGTGCCGCTTGCCGTGATGCTAGGCCCGTCATCTTTGAAGTTGAGGTTCTGGCCGATATTGTGGGTGGCCGGGGCGGGATCGCCGTCACCGTCGGTGATGGTAGCGGTCAGGGTGACGAGGTTGGCGGCCGCCAGGGTTCGGCTGTCATCCGGATTAGTGGCGTCGGCATGGACGATGGCCCGCTGCTGGTCGAGGGTGACGACGCCGGCGGCGCTGACGCTGACGGTGAAGACGACTGGCCCTCCAGCTCCGGCTCGCCCGACCACACTGCCGCTTTCGAGGAACAGCAGCACGGACTGGCCGGTTGCGGTGTCGGTGAGGCCGCTGACATTGGTGACCTGGTTGATGCCGAGCGCATAAATAATGGGGGTGGCGCCGCCGCCATCGGCCCCGGCATTCGAGGTGAAGAAGGCCGAGAAGTCGGCACTGGCGTTGGTCGTCAGCACGGTCTCGTCGACTGTCAGTTGCGGCGGGGTGCCGGTTGCCGTGATGCTGGGCCCGTCATCGTCGAAGTTGATGAAGGATCCGACTTCTTCATTGTAGGCGTTGCCCACAGCACCGCTGAAGTGCACCTCCTTCACATCGAAAAAGTCTTTCTCGGTGTCGATATTCTTGATGGTAAATCGGTCGAAGGTTCCGCCAGCTCCGCCCGCGGTCGTGAAATCGACCGTCACGCCCTCTCCGACATTCTCGAGGATCAGTCCGGTGCCGGCGAGGTTCACCGTGATACCGAGCTCAGCGGCTGTTTTTGTGACGCCGTTCAGCTTGAATGTCACGCCGGTGATGTTGATCTCGGTATCGTTATCGTCTGTGGGGAAGGCCGCGCCTTCGACATTGTCGTCATTGTTATAAGCGTGGATCTCGATGTCGGCGACGGTGCCGGTTGGAGTCGACTGCGAGACCGAGAAGCCGGCGCTGAAGACGTTCTCGATGTGAGAGCCGTAGTCGGGCGCGGTTGGCGTGTTGGTGAAATCCTTGCCAGCGCTCTGGGTACCGCCGGTGATGAGGTCGATCTGGAGCTCGCGGCCGAACCGAACGTCTTGCGACGCGACGCCGAGGCCCTGCGTGCTGACATTGACTTCCGCCTGCACGCCATTGTCGTGAGCGGTGACGAGGATCTTCTGCGGGCTGGCTGCGTCGGCGTCGAGAATATACCAGTTATTATGCCCGGATGGGGCATCTCCAAGCTGGCTGAAATTGACCACCGAAGTTGCCGTGACCGAGGCATACACCTTATTCGTCAGATCGATGCGGTCGTCGGGATTGGTCGCATCGGTATGGAATAGCGGCACGTATTGGACGGTGTAGAGGTCGGCATTGGTGGCGCTGGTGCTGATCAGCGCCAGCGAAAAGGCGAGCGGCCCGCCCGCGGCCGGCGCGGTGAGCGGGTCGGACGTGCCGATGATGCCGATCACGACGTTTGCATTGTTCGGATCCTGGAATAGCCAGACATAATTGCCATCGACGGTGCGAATGTTGCTGTTGACGCCGACCGTGGTGGAGTACGGGGTGCCGGATGCGTTCTGGGTGAGAACGACCGCGCTGATGGTTTCCCCGGCGCTCGCCGAGGCCACGACGAAATTGCTCTGGTAAGCCACCTCCGGGGAGGTCAGCCCGCCGGTAGCGTCGAGACCCAGCAGGTATTGCACCGTCGCATTGTTGTGCGGCGCAATCGCCGGGTTGACGTCGTCGTCCTGCAAATTGGCGGTTTCGTCAATGATGAGATCTTGAGTTGTGATGTCGAGTGCCATGGAGCTTCTCCCTCGGCTAGCTCGCAGAGGGTCACAGAGCCCGGATGCCGAACTGCATCCCCGGACCCACCCTCTTGCGTATTGAACCTAGAGCTCTCGATCGACTGCGATGGTTGTCGATTGAGAGAACTAGCTCATTCACAGTTGGAGGGTATTAAGACTAAAGTCCCTATACGCGTTACGACTAAAGCCCGCATCTAAGGCTGCCATGATAGCTTCTCTGAAGCTTACGCCCAAAAAAATGCAATACAAGGATGTAAAATTCAGGAGAAATCCGCTGAGTACTGCGGCAACCTTCCGCGCCGTATGCGCGATCATCCCCTCATCTTACATATACTATAGATTGATCGTAGATGCACTTAGCCAGTTCGAGCTAAGATCAGAGCAATATTGACGGGTCCTCTTTTTGGGTGTTCGCGCAACACTGGAATTGAGGCCGTCCAGTTCTGGGATGCCAGTGGATTTCATTGCCGGCGCTCGACGGGAGTGGTCTTTGGCTTGCGCTCTCGCCACGGGCAGCCCATCACGTGGCGGTCCGGCAACGCAACGTGCTGACCAAGAGACTGATGACCGAACGCGGCCTAACCCCTCCTTAGTCAGGTCCTAAGGTCTTGGCTCCGTTAGCCTCGCCATCGAAACGCGGCAGCGGCTCGATGTTCTCCACCCACGGCAGAGCCGACTGGCACCATATCTGTTTCTTTGGCGTCAGGTCCCGCCGCTGGTCGATGCTGCCGACACGGATGCCGATCGAGCCCCCTTCGCCATCCGTGCGATAGAGCGGTGATCCGCAATTCGGACAGAAGAATTGCCGGCTGAGGGCGCCGCTGTCGCCATGTTTCGCGTAGCTGCGCGGTTCACCCGAAATAAGCGTGAAACTTTCCGCCAGCGCCGGCGCGGTGACGCGGTAGGCCGAGCCCGTCAAGCGCTGGCAATCGGTGCAATGGCAGATCGAGACCCGCTGCGGGTCGATCTCCGCCTGATAGCGGATTGCCCCGCAATGGCATCCTCCCGTTATATGCATGGGCAACTCCTCAGTCCGCCGGCTGTGCGGCCGGGCGTGCGGCGTAGAAAACCTTGGCATCCGCCGTGAAGGCGGCCCGTTGATCGGCTTTCGTATAGAACATGTGGCCGCCATGATAGAGCTTCAGCCCGACGCGGCCATTGGCGAGCGACGGCGGCAGGTGGTCGACCACATAGCGGCTGACGCTGTAAGGCGTGACCATATCGCTGTAGCCATGCGCGATCAGAAGATGGAAGGCCGTGTTCGAGGCGAGCAGCTGCCTGACGTCGTCGGTAGCGCTAGCCTGGAAGCGTGATCCCCCGCCGCGACCGCCACCCCATTCCCAGCGCCGGCTGATATCGCCGTCAAGAAGCGTATAGGTCATTTCGGTTTTGAAGCCGAGCTCGTTGCGGGCATAGTTGGCGAAGGCGCCGCCATAGGCCCGGGTGAAGCCGTCGAGGATGGCGTCGTCGCCACGGTCGTAATCCGATTCCGGATAGGGATCGGGCGCTGCGAAGGAGGCGTCGTAGGAACTCATCACCTCGCTGCTTGCTGCATCCGAATGCTTGACGAAGGAATTGCCGAGGAAGCCGCGGTTGCGGGCGACGATATCCTGTGGAATGCCGGTCAACTGGGAGATCCTGCCATAGAAGGCCTCGGCATCGGTGCCTGTCGGCGGCGGGCCGGCCAGTCTCGTCAAATATTCCCCGAGCGCGAAGATCTCCGCCTCTTTCTGTGTCTGCTCGTCAAAGGCGTTGTCCCGGTCGAGTTTGGCCGCAGCCAGCGACGGAAGCTCCAGGGCTGCGCCGAGCGCGAACTGATCGGCATTGAACATCAGCTGACCTTCAAGCAAGGGGGAGAGCATCACTGCGCCGGCGACGACGATGCCCTGGCTTTCCTGCAGGGCGGAGGCGACCTTGGCGGCGCGGAAGCCGCCGTAGCTTTCGCCGAGCAGATATTTCGGCGAGTTGGAACGGTTGTTATGCGCGACATAGAGCGCAATCGCCTTGGCGATGCTCTGCGCATCCGAGTTGACGTTATGGTATTTGGAGGCGTCGTCCGCCTTCGCGGTCCGGCTCCAGCCCGTGCCGATCGGATCGATCAGCACGAGGTCGGTGAAGTCGAGCCAGCTTTGCGGATTGTCGACCAATTTCGCATGGGCGCCGTCGCGTGCCTGAGGCCCGAAATCCAAGACTTTGGGCCCGACCAGCCCGAGATGCAGAAAGGCGGAGGCCGCGCCCGGCCCGCCGTTGAAGGCAAAGGTCAGCGGCCGATCCGGCCCGCCACCGCTGGCGACATAGGCGGTGTAGAAGATCGCACCGGTTTGCGCTCCGTCCTGACCGAAGAGATCAAGAGTGCCGGCTGTCGCGGTATAGGCGATCTTCCGGCCGTCCACCGTCAGCTCGTGCTGGGTGACGGAGTCGTCCGGCAGCAGCTTCAGCACGCCGTCGCGGGCACTGCGCTCGACATCTGCCCGGCGTTCGCCGCCTTCCTGCGCTGCGGAAAGGCCAGGCCCCAGCGATGCCATCAACGCGGTGAGAAGAAACAGGGTCCGTATGCGCACGATTTGTCCTCCGGCGGATGCAGGCTGAGATAGCGTAGCATCCGCGGCCGGCGACCGGCATCAAGAGATGGTGATGCGCCAGTGAGGGGGCGGCTCAGGCTTTCTCGACCGCGTGCACATTCACCTCCAGCGCCCGGCCGGCCTTCCAGCCGTTGATCGCGGCCCCGAGCCCGAGCGCGGTGAATAGAACCGCACACCAGGAAAAGCTTCCGGTCCAGCCGCGGATGAGGCCGACGATCAGCGGACCGATTGCGGCGAGCAGGTAACCGACGCATTGCGCCATGCCGGAGAGATGGGCGGCTACATCGGGATCGCGCGAGCGCAGCACGATCGTCGTCATTGCCGCCGCGATCAGTCCGCCCTGGCCTATGCCTTGCAGCACCGCCCACAGCCACACCGTTGACAGCGGTGCAAAAAGCAATCCGAGCAAGGCGGTAACGGCAACGCCGCAGAGGCCGGCATTGACCAACCGCTGATCCCGGCCACGAACTGCGATATGCGGCACGACGAGACAGGATGCCGCCTGCACCATCACTGATAGCGAAACGATTCCCCCGGCGGTCACGCCGTCGAGACCGCGTTCGCGTAAAATGGGAACCAGCCACCCGAAGACGCAATAGGCAAGCGCCGATTGCAGCCCCATGAACAGCGTGACCTGCCAGGCGAGCCGGTCTCGCCAGAGGCCTTGGACCCGAAAGCCGTTTCGCCGTGCTCCAGCACCGCTGCGAAGGACCTGCGGCAGCCAGATGAGGCCGACGGCGAGCGGTGGCAGCGCCCAGGCGGCGAGCGCGCCTTCGAGAGAGCCGCCGAGAGCATGTTCGATCGGCAAGGTCAGCCCGGCCGCACTGGCAGCACCTGCGCAGAGCGCCATCGTATAAAAGCCGGTCATCAGCGCCGCGCGCTTGGGAAAGTCCCGTTTCACCAGCCCCGGCAGCAGCACGTTGCCGACGGCGATGCACGCGCCGGCAAGCGCCGTGCCGATAAACAGCAGCGCCACCGAGGAAAGCCCGCGCAAGGCGGTGCCGAGCGCAAGCAGCAGGAGAACGCAGAGAAGTGTGCGTTCGGTTCCGATGCGCTGGGCAAGACGGGGTGCAAGCGGCGAGAAGGCGCCGAGGCAGACGACCGGAAGCGTCGTCAGCAGGCTGGCGCCGAGCGCGCTCAGCCCGAGTTCGGCGCGGATCTCCGGCAGCAGCGCCGAGGCGCTCGGAAAGACCGGGCGCAGATTGAAAGCGATCAGCACGAGGCTCGCGCCGAGCAGCAAACTGGCCGCACCATTCCGCACCGGCGTTGCCTGCGGGGCGGGAAGGCCGCCAGCCTCGGCATCGATCAGCAAATCGTCTGTCACGTCAAGCGTGATGGCGGCATTGTTGGAAAGCGTATTCATGACAGGATCATCCGGTCGAGCGCGGCAAGAACGGGCGCCATGAAGCGGCGCACCGCCGCATCCGCCTGGTCGGGATCTCCGGTGTCGATCGCATCGACGATATCGACATGCGCCTGCATGTCTGGTTCGGGAATATCCTTGCCGAGCGTCGCCGCAATCGTATCGGCGATCGAGGCCGAGAAGAAATCGTAGATCTCGATCATCGCCCTATTGCCGGACGCAGCAATAACCGCCTTGTGGAAGGCGAGGTCCCGTTCGATGAAGGCGGTTTCATCGACGCCTGCGTAACTGCCGCGTTCGTTCAGCAGCCGGCGGAGCTCGGCAACAGCCCCCGGCGTCTTTCGCATTGCCGTCAGCCTGGCAGCTTCGACATCGAGCGCGCATCGCGCTTCGAACTGATCGCGCAGGCTGGCGCGCCGCGCCATCGTCAGCGGCCGGCCGGCATCGCTGGTCGAACGCACATAGGTGCCCGATCCCTGCCGGGTTTCGAGATAACCCTGGGCGACGAGGACCCGCACTGCTTCGCGCACCGTGCCGCGGCTGACGGAAAGCATGGCCGACAGTGAGGCCTCATTCGGCAACTTGTCGCCGACCGCCCAGCGTTTGCCGAGTATATCGCTGCGGATCGCCTCGATGGCCCCGTCGGCGAGGTTGGTTTTGCTGAGCGGCTGCATCTTCTACTCATAAAGTCATCTGATGACTTTATGAGTAGAAGAATTTAAATCGACCGTCAACGTCGGAGATCAGGCAATAAAAAGGGCCGCCTTGGCGACCCTTTCCATGAGTTTGGCCTCGAACTGGCCTGGACTGTCAAAGCAGCCCCAGGAAGGCGGGTCTTAGAGCGAGGGCTGCCTCGCTTTCATCACCACTTCCATGCCCAATACGAGGTCCGAAATCTCACTAGACATTGGATCACCTTCCTTTCGTTCTGTTGCTGATAGACCAAAGGTAGGACGATTCGTCCGAGATGCAAGCAGAAATGCCCTTGATGTGAGGGTTCGATGAGTGCGAGGCATTCACAAATGAACACAGGCTTTAGCCTAATTTGAAGCCGGGATCCGTCACCAAACCGTCATGATCTGCTTGCAAATCGGCGGCGCGTTAAGCTGTTATTAGCCGTGGCGTTCGACAATTTAGAGCATGCCCGCCAATGCCGCGGGTTCCGGAGCAAAGAGCATGTGTCGCTGGGCAGCCTATCGCGGAGATCCTCTGTACCTCGAGGAACTGGTATCTTCGCCCGCCCATTCGTTGATCGAGCAGTCCCATTGCGCCACCCGCGCCAAGACGGCGACCAATGGCGACGGCTTCGGCATCGCCTGGTATGGCGACAGGCCCGAACCCGGCCGCTACCGCGACATCCTGCCGGCATGGTCCGATTGCAATCTGAAGAGCCTGGCGCGGCAGATTCGCTCGCCGCTCTTCCTCGCCCATGTCCGCGCCGCTACAGGCGGCGGTACGCGCCGCGACAATTGCCACCCCTTCACGCATGGCACTTGGTCGTTCATGCACAATGGCCAGATATCCGGCTTCGAGCGCTTGCGCCGGCCGATGGAGGCGATGCTTGACGACGAACTGTTCAATGCCCGCAGCGGCACCACCGATTCCGAGCTGATGTTTCTGCTGGCGCTGCAGTTCGGCCTGCGCGAGGAGCCGATCGCTGCGATGGCTGAGATGGTCGGCTTCGTCGAAGACCTGGCCGAAAACACCATCGGCTCGATCCTGCTGCGCTTTACCGCTGCCTTCTCCGACGGCAAGTCGCTCTATGCGATCCGCTATGCTACGGATCGCAAGGCGCCGACGCTCTATGCTTCTCCTCTCGGAGCCGGCCATTGCCTCGTCTCCGAGCCGTTGAACGACGACGTCGATGCCTGGGCGGAAATTCCGGATGGCAGCGCCGTGATCGTCGGCAAGGCCGGCATCGAGGTTACCGATTTCCGGTCGGAGAAACGCAACACGGCAAAGCCGCAGCGCGTCGCTATATCAGCCTGAGCCGCTCGGCGATCAGCGCTGCCAGCCGTTCTGCAACCTCTTCCTTTGCCAAATCCGGCCACTGCTCGACGCCGTCGTGGCGGACCAGTTTCACGCTGTTACGGCTGCCGCCCATGATGCCGGTCGCAGGAGAGACGTCATTGGCGACGATCATATCGGCGCCCTTCCTCTCGAGCTTTGCCTTGGCATTGCTCTCGACGTCCTGGGTCTCGGCGGCAAATCCGATGACCAGCTTCGGCCGCATCGTGTGATGACCGACAGTCTTCAGGATGTCGGGGTTCTCGGTCAGCGCCAGTGTCGGAATGGATTCGCCCGGATGTTTTTTCAGCTTCTGATCGGCGGCCGAGGCCACGCGCCAGTCCGCCACCGCCGCCACCATCACGGCGACGTCGGCCGGCAGCGCCGCAAGCACGGCGTCGCGCATCTCCTCCGCCCGCTCTACATGCACGACGTTGACACCGATCGGATCGGGGATCGTTACCGGCCCCGATACGAGCGTCACATCGGCCCCCAGCTTGGCCAGTGCTGCGGCGATCGCATGTCCCTGCCGGCCGGAGGAGCGATTGGCGATATAGCGGACCGGATCGATCGGCTCGTGCGTCGGTCCCGACGTGACGATCGCCTTTCGCCCGGCAAGCGGCTTGCGCCGGCCGCCCTCGAACACAGCTTCCGCAGCAGCCACGATCTCCAGCGGTTCCGCCATCCGGCCGAGCCCGGCTTCCCCGCCTTCGGCCATTTCACCTGCCGTCGGCCCGATGAAATGGACGCCGTCCGCCCTGAGCGTCGCCGCGTTGCGTCGTGTCGCCGGATGCGCCCACATCCTGGGGTTCATCGCCGGGGCGGCCAGCACCGGCTTGTCCGTCGCCAGCAGCACCGTCGAGGCGAGATCGTCGGCAAACCCGTTAGCCATCTTCGCCATCAGGTCGGCGCTGGCTGGGGCAATCAGCACGAGATCGCAGTCGCGCGCCAGCCTGATATGGCCGACATCCTGTTCGTCCTGCCGCGAAAAAAGATCGACAAAGACATGGTCCGCTGCCAGCGCGCCGACCGCAAGTGGCGTCACGAATTCCTGCGCACCCTTCGTCATGACCGGGCGCACGCTCGCCCCGCGCTCCCGCAGCCGGCGGATCAGATCCAGGCTCTTATAGGCAGCGATGCCGCCCGAGATGATGAGGAGGATGCGTTTGCCGCTGAGAGCCATGGCTTTCTACCCGTCGCTTTTCTGATCGTTCTCGACCCTAAGCCTTTGGCAGAAAACATGCAATCGAGTACGGACGTTCCTGTTCGGACCTGCGAAGTCATTCATGAAAGAGCAGGCTCATCAGGTTCTCGGTGACCGGCGAGCGATGCGTCTTCAGCATTGCCAGCGCCAGGCGCGCGACGGCCGGCGGTCCGTCGATCGGGGTATAAACAACTCCTTCGAGCCTGATCTGGGAAATGGAGGCCGGCACGATCGACACGCCGAGATCGGCCGCCACCAGATTGACCACGGATGAAATCTGCGGCGCCTCCTGCGCCACGGTCAGCTCGAAACCCGCTTTGCGGCAGGCAAGCACCACGTCGTCGTAAAGGCTCAAGCCAACGAGGCGGGGAAAGAGGATGAAGGGTTCGTTCGCCAGCGCGGCAAGCGGCAGGCTCGAATGCCGGGCCAGCGGGTGGCTGGCGGGCAGGGCGATCACCATCGGCTCATCAGCCAGCCGCCGCAGCCTGATGCCGGCGGGATCGTCGAGGCCGGGGCGCATGAAGGTGGCGTCCAACTCGCCGCGTTCCAGCTTTTGCATCAGCGCCAGCGTATTCATCTCGGTCAGCGCCAGCCGCACCTCCGGCCAGCGCGCCCGGAAGCTGCGGATCGTCGTGCTGACGATGGGATTGAAGGCCGAGGAGGCGGTGAAGCCGAGCGACAGGCGCCCGGTCTCGCCGCGATTGGCCCTTTGGGCGGCAAGCTTCGCCTTCTCCGCTGCCGCCACGGCGGCCTTCGCCTCGCCGAGGAATGCCGTACCTGCCGCCGTCAACTCGGCGCCGTGCGGCACACGGTGAAACAGCGCAGCACCTACTTCCGTCTCGAGGTCACGGATCTGCTGGCTGAGCGGCGGCTGCCCGATGCCGAGCTTGCCGGCGGCGCGGGTGAAATTGCCTTCCTCCGCCACCGCCAGGAAATATCTAAGGTGCCGCAACTCCATCACCATCTCCAAAACCTATCGAAATCGCCACTTCCATATATTGGACAAATGCAGGAGGGTTGACTAGATCGGATGCGGAAGGATGACGATATGCCGATGTCAGCGCATGCAGTGAAGACCTCCGAGACGGCCGCAGTCCCAAGGCAAAAGCTCTACCTCACGCGCGGCACCGGCGCCTATCGCCGCGCCAGCCTTGCGCTTTTCCTCTCCGGCTTTTCCACCTTCTCGCTGCTCTATTGCGTCCAGCCGCTGCTGCCGGTCTTCTCGCGGGAGTTTTCCGTCAGTCCAGCCGAAAGCTCGCTGTCTCTGTCGCTCTCCACGGGTTTCCTGGCGGTTGCCATCGTCTGCGCCGCCGCCGTCTCGGAAGGCCTTGGCCGCCGCACCCTGATGTCGATATCGCTGGTCGGTGCGGCTGTACTGACAATCGCCACGGCTTTTGCTCCGAACTGGCACCTGCTGCTCGTGATCCGCGCCCTGCAGGGCCTCGTTCTCGGCGGCGTGCCTGCTGTCGCCATGGCCTATCTTGCCGAGGAGGTCGATCCGCGCGGCCTCGGCGCCACCATGGGCCTCTATGTCGGTGGCACGGCCTTCGGCGGCATGTCCGGACGCGTGCTCACCGGCATCTTCGCCGAATATTTCAGCTGGCGGCCGGCGCTCTTCCTCATCGGCGCCATCGGCCTTGCGGCCGCCATCGGCTTCATCGGCCTGCTGCCGCCGTCAAGGAATTTCCTCCGCCGGCCCGGCCTCGACCCGCGTTTTCACGCGAGGGCCTGGCTCGGCCATCTTCGAAATCCGGCGCTGCCCTTCATTTTCGCCATCGCCTTCCTTGCGATGGGCTCCTTCGTGACGATCTACAATTATGCCGGTTTCCGCCTCGTGGCTCCTCCCTACGGCCTGAACCAGACGGAACTCGGCCTGATCTTCACCGTCTATCTCTTCGGTATCGGCGCCGCCTCGATCGGCGGCTTGCTGGGCGACCGGATTGGACACTTTCCAGTGCTGCTCTTTGGCCTCGCACTGACGGCTGCCGGCAGCGCAGTGACGCTCTTTGCCTCGCTGCCATCGATCATCCTGGGTATCACCGTGCTGACCACAGGCTTCTTCATGAGCCATTCCATCGCGAGCGGCCTCGTCGGCAAGCTTGCCCTTGGCAATAAGGGACATGCCTCATCCATCTACATGCTGGCCTATTACGTCGGCTCCAGCCTCATCGGTTCGGCCGGCGGCTGGTTCTTCGCAGTGGAGGGCTGGACCGCCGTTGTCTTCTTCACGCTTGCCATGCTGGCGCTGGCCTTTATGTCAGCTTGTGTCGCCCAGCACTTTGCGAGGAGAAAAGCATGATCCGCATCGACCATCTCGACCACCTCGTGCTGACCGTCGCCGATATTGCTGCCACCTGCGATTTTTATGCCCGTATCCTCGGCATGTCGGTCGAAACCTTCGCGGAAGGCCGCAAGGCGCTGAAATTCGGCCGCCAGAAGATCAACCTGCATCAGGCCGGCCATGAGTTCGAACCCAAGGCGAAACATCCCGTCCCTGGCTCCGGCGATCTCTGCTTCATCACCGAAACGCCGCTTGCCGATGTCATCTCCCACCTGCAGGCCTCAGGCGTTGCGGTTGAAGAAGGTCCGGTCGAGCGCACCGGCGCGACAGGACGCTTGCGCTCGGTCTATTTCAGGGACCCCGACGGCAATCTTATCGAGGTCTCTCACTCGATTGTCTGACGTAACGCCTCACATCAACCAAGGCGGATATACGGAACGTCCTTCTTCGCCACTTCGTCCAGCGCCTCCTCGTACCCGGCATCGGCATAACGCATGACGCCGAGGGCTGTGTCGTTGGTCAGCGCATGGTCGAGTCGTTCATCGGCGGCTTCGGTGCCGTCGGCGACGACGGTGACGCCGCAACTCGTCATATAGCCGGCATATCCGCCGCCGCCGGAATGGACGACGACGAGATCGGCCATCGACGAGCAGAGCATCATCGCATCGATCAGCGGCCAGTCGGCGATCGCGTCGGAGCCGTCCTTCATCCGCTCGGTCATGATATTGGGATGCGCCATGGCGCCGGCATCGAGATGGTCGCGGGAGAAGGCGACGGGGCCTTTCAGCTCGCCGCTCGCCACCAGCGCATTGACGCGGAGGGCAAGTGCGGTGCGTTCGCCGTGGCCGAGCCAGGCGATGCGCGCCGGAAGCCCCTCGAAGGGCACGTGCTCGCGTGCCAGCCGGATCCAGTTGGTGATGATCTTGTTGTCGGGAAACATCTCGAGCAGCAGATCATCGATGCGGGCGATATCGCTCTCTTCGCCCGAGAGCGCCATCCAGCGAAACGGCCCGATTGCCCGGGCAAACAGCGGCCGCAGATAGGCTTCGGTGAAGATCGGAATATCGAAGGCGTTGGCGACGCCGCCCTCGCGGGCCTGCGTGCGGATCAGGTTGCCGTTGTCGAAGACTTCGGAACCCTTTTTCTGGAATTCCAGCATCGCGCTCACATGCTCGACGATCGACGCGCGGCTTGCCGCCATCAATTGCCCTTGGCCGTCATCACGCAAACCCTTGACCTGGTCGAGGCTCATACCCTTCGGCACATAGCCATAGACAAGATCATGCGCCGAGGTCTGATCGGTGACGATGTCGGGCACAATGCCGCGGCGCGCGATCTCCGGATAGACCTCCGCCGCATTGCCGACGAGCCCGACGGACAGCGCCTGTTTGTCCTTCACCGCCGCATCGATCATTTCAAGGGCAGTATCGAGGTCGGGGGCGATCTCCTGGAGATAGCCGATCTGCTGGCGTTTGCGCGCCCGCTCGGGATCGATGTCGACGCAGAGGATCGCAGCACCCGCCATGCGGCCGGCGAGAGGCTGCGCCCCTCCCATGCCGCCGAGACCGGCGGTCAGCACGAACCGGCCATGGAGATCGCCGCCGAAGCGCCGTTCGGCGATGCGCATGAAAATCTCGTAAGTGCCCTGGATGACGCCCTGGCTGCCGATATATTGCCAGGCGCCGGCCGTCAGCCCGCCCCAGCAGATGAGCCCCTTGCGCTGCAGCTCGTAGAACACTTCGGCCTTTGCCCATTGGCCGACGATGTTGCAGTTCGCCATGATGACGAGCGGCGCCTTGGCATGGGTGTGCACCAGCCCGATCGGCTTGCCGGACTGGATGAGCAACGTCTGATCCTCGTCCATTTCGGTCAGTGCCTTGACGATGCCCTTATGCGCCGACCAGTTGCGAGCGGCCTTGCCGAGCGCGGCATAGACGACGAGATTGTCGGGATCCTCGCCGACGGCGAGCACGTTTTCCAGGAGCCGCAGCAGCGCCTCCTGCCGCCAGCCCTTGGCGCGCAAGTCCGGCCCGCCGGGAATTGGAAATTTCGGATGGCGTGGATTGGCCTTCGGCATCGTGGTTTCCTCACTTTTGTTTTCTACTTTCCCTTCTCCCGTTGGGAGAAGGGGTAACTAGTTGGTCACTTGCCCGGCAGCGATTCCACATAGGTGAGCGCAGCATTGAGCAAACGCCGTCTCAGCGCATCGTCGCCGTAAACCTCGGCGCTGGCCCGCACCCAGCCATGCATCACCCGCTCGCCCATCAGCATCTGGATCACGCCCGGCAGCGCCAGCGCCCAGTCGTCATTGCCCTTGCCGAGCCGGATCAGCATGCCGTCGCTGCGCGCGCCGCAGAGAAGATTGCCGTTCAGCATGAAGGCCCGGCCACCGAACATGGATTTTTCGGCAAGGCCCGGCCGGTCACCGAGTTCCTCGCGCAGCAGTTCTTCAAGGCCTGCATCGCGCGCCATGGCTCAGGCCCTCGCCGCCATCGCATAACGCGCGATCTCGATCCCCATCGCCTTCTCGACGACGGGATATACTGTCGGATCGAGCACGCTCGCCGAGAGCGGAATGATGTCCATCGGTACATGCAGGATGAAGACGTGCATGCCTTCCCTGAGCTGGCCGACGCTCAGCGGCTCGCCCTCAGGCGACAGCGTGGTGATCACGGCGGGGAAGGTCGCAAGCCGCCCGCCACCCGCGTCGTCGACCGCCATATATTCGTTCATCACATGCAGCGTCACGGCTTTTTCGCCCGAGCCGACGGTGATCGTGCCTATGTCGAAGGCCTCCTTGGTGTAGACGACGTCCTTGCGGGCGATGACGCCTTCGGTGAGGATTTGTCCGCCCGTCGTCTTGGAAATCGCGTCGATGACGGCTGATCCGCCGCGCTTTTCCGCCGCGATGATGGCTTCCCCGAGCGCCAGTGCCATCGAGATGCCGCCGAGCGCCGCATGGCCGCGGACATAGGAAGCCCTGAGCGGATTGCGGCAGCTGGCGATGAAACCGCCCGATTGATCGGCGGCGGCGCGCAGCACCGGCGAGATCTTCGCCGTCGCCCCCTTCACCACGAGTTCGATATAACGGTTCTCGGCCCTGTTGCCGCCGACTGCGGTCTGGATCATCGGTTCGGGCGAAGCGGCCATGCCGATCGAGCCCATGTCGCCCGTCGGATGGGCGCGGATATCGCCGACGGCATCGACCACCTTGGTGCCGAGGATCGCCGACGGCAACCAGCCGTTCAGCGTCGAGGATTTGCCGTTCTGGCCGATGATCAGCCCGGAAAGTTTCTCGCCCAGCGCCTCCTGCAGCAATTGCACCGCCTTCACATAATCGACGCCCTGCATTTCCCAGGGCGTGGTGGAGGCCGGCGCGCCGATCGCGGCCGCCGTGGCGATCCAGTCGTCATCCTTCAACTCGTCGATCGAGACCAGTTCCGGTTTGCCGATGGTGACGGCCGCAAGCCCGAGCATCCGCCCATGATCGGCCCAGCCGCCGCCGCCGGCGGCATAGACGGAGCCGCCTTTGACGGCCGCCTCGACGTCTTTCTCAACCAATATGCGTCCCATTGGCCTTCTCCCGCTTCGAATCCTTGTCCATCTCGCGCACCGCCTCGAAAAGCACGGCTGCGCCGAGCGCGATATCGTCGTTGTCGGCCCATTCGTCAGGGCAATGGCTGCGACCTTCCCGGCAGGGCACGAAGATCATTGCCGCCGGCGCCACCTTGGCAATCCAGGCCGTGTCGTGTCCGGCGCCGGAGGCCATGCGCCGATATTTCGCGCCGACGCGTTCGCAGGCAGCTTCAAGCGTCGAAAGCAGCGCGGCATCGGCGGGCGTCGGCAGATTGTCGGAAACCTGGTTCGGCGCCTCGATCGTCACGCCGTAAGCGGGCGCCAGCTTTTCGACGTGGCCCGCGAGCCAGCGACTGAAGGCGTCCATATCGGCGCGGATTTCAGCGCGCCCGTCGATCAGCAGCACGACCTTCGACGGTACGACATTGGCCGCATTCGGCTCGATCCTGAACTCGCCGACCGTCGCGGCGAAATGCCCCGGCGTCCTGGCAAGCTCGGCAGCAGCATTGCGGATGTCGAGCACCAGCTGCGAGGCGGCCACCAGCGCATCGGCCCGCCTGTCCATCGGCGTCGTGCCGGCATGGTCGGCCCGTCCCTCGATGGTGATCTCGATGCGGGTGATGCCCGATATCGCCGTGACGATGCCGATATCCTCCCTTTCAGCTTCGAGCACCGGCCCCTGCTCGATATGGAGCTCCAGAAAGCCTGCCAGATCGGGCCGCTTCTGCTGTCCCAGCACGCCAGGCTCCCCTCCCACTTGGGCGATACCGCCGGCAAGGTCGAGACCGCCGCTCGCCCGCGACAGCCAGGCTTCGGGCAACTGTCCGGTCATGCCGCGGCTGCCGATGCAGGAGACGCCGAAGATGCTGACCTCTTCGGCAAGGAAATCGACAATCTCCAGATCATGGTCCAGTTCCATGCCGTGGTCATGGAGCGCCCGTGCCACCTCAAGCGCCGAGATCACGCCGGCAATGCCGTCGAAGCGGCCGCCGTCCGGCACTGTGTCGGAATGCGAGCCGACCATGATCGTGCCGAGCCAGGGTTGCCTGCCGGTGCGCCGGCCGATCAGATTGCCGGCGGCGTCGATCCGCGTTTCCAGCCCCGCCGCCTTCATCCGCGCCTCGATATAGGCCCGGCCTTCCAGAAAGAGCGGCGTGAAGGCCCGCCGCGTCCAGGGGTGCCCCGGCTCGGTGATGTGGGCAAGCGCCTCGATATCTTCAGCGATCCGGCCGGCATTAACCGGAAGATTACGGTTCATGCGGTTGCTCCCGAAATGACCTGGCGCGGCGGCGGCCGGACGAACCGGCCAGTGCCGGGCTCTGCCAGCACCTTCCCGCCCTCGGCGATCTTTTCGCCGCGCAGATAGGTGGCGGAGACGGTCCAGGGCAGGCGAATGCCCTTATAGGGGCTCCAGCCGACGACATTATTGCCGCTCGCAGACGCATCGTAGATGCTTTCCCGCGGCTCCAGCACCGTAATATCGGCGTCCTTGCCTGATGTCAGCGCCCCTTTGATGTGGTCGAGCCGGAAATGCTTGGCCGGATTCTCGGCCATCAGCCGCGCGGCCCACGTCAGGGGAATGCCGCGTTCGAGAGCGCCCTTGACGAAAAGCGGCACCATCACCTCGAGACCGGGAACACCGGATGCATTGGCGAGCATGTCGGGATTGGTCTTGCGGTTTTCCGACCAGCTGACGTGATCGGTCGAGACCAGCCAGACATCGCCCTCGGCGACCTTCCGCCAGAGCCTCTCCACCTCGGCGCGCGGCCGCAGCGGCGGATTGATCTTCGCCTTGCCGCCGAGACGCCTCACGTCGTTTTCCTCGTCCAGCGTCAGGTAATGGATGCAGCATTCGACGGTCGCGGCAAAACCGTCGCGGCGATAGGCGCGGGCGATGTCATAGCCGCGCCCGAGTGAGCAGTGCACCACATGCGAGGGGCAGCCGGTATTGGCCCCGGTCTCGAAGATCGTATGCATCGCCAGAAGCTCGGTAATCGCAGGCCGCGACAGGCCATGCGCCCGCCAGTCGGTGATGCCGCTTGCCTTGACCTGCTCCATGTAGCTGCGCACCGCCTCGTCGTCTTCATTGTGCACGCCTGCCGTCAGACCGGTCGGCGCGATTGCCGCAAAACAGGCGTCGAGCAGGGCAGGCGGAATGCGCGGAAATCGTTTGGGATCGGTGCCGAAGGTCGAAAACTTGAAGGCGGCGACGCCGGACTCGACCATTTCGGGAATCCGCGCCGGACCTTCCTGCGGATCGACGGTGCCGTAAAGCGCGAAGTCGACGCGCGCCTGTGGGCTCGCATGTTCGATCTTCCGCTTCACCGCCGCCGCCGAACAGACGAGATTGCCCTCGTCGTAGGGCATGTCGACAATCGTGGTCACGCCGCCGGCCGCCGCCGAGCGCGTCGACCAGATAAAATCCTCCTGATCCTTCTGAGAGAGCGAATGCACCTGCGCGTCGATGGCGCCGGGAAGGATCAGCGCTTTGCCGAGCAGATGCCGTTCGCGCGCCGCCGGCGGGACGCCAAGGCCGACTTCGGCGATCCTGCCGGCGTTGACGGCGACATAGCCTTTTTCGAGAATGCGGTCCGGCATCACCACCGTGCCCTGCAGAACGAGATCAAAGTCCATGCCGCTTGCTCCCTAGACTGAAGTCAGGCCGTTGCCGGCTCTCGGACAGCATCATGTCCCCGACCGAATTAATGTAGGGCAGGATCCGGATTTTGGGCCTTGCCCGCGATCATCCTGCCCGGCTGGTCAGCCGTTCTTCGACGGGCTCTGGCGAGCCGAGTGCAAAGAAATCGTCGAAGGAGGCGATCGGAACCTGCTCGGTCAGTTTGGCGAGAAAGTCATCCGATCCAAGCTCTTCCTCGATCGCCTCCACTTCAGCGGAAAGCGGCCGGTCGACTGTATAAAAGGCCGCATGTTTGCGCACGACCTCATAGAGCATGCCGGCCACCCCCTTCGGTTCATCGCCGAGGATGTCGATCGCCTGGGCAGACAACAGCGCCTCGAGTGCCGCGAGGCGCTTCAGCGCCTGCATCTGCCGCTCGAAGCGTTCGATGACCAGCGGCAGGAAGGCGGCCTCGTCCTCCAGGCCGGCCGCGACGACCAGCGACTGCGCCGAAACGGGGCTGGACATCGACAAGACACGCGAGAAGATCTCGCCGGCAAGCTTGATGATTGGCCCGAAGCCGGTGGCGATCCGTCCCGGCGGTACGAGGTTGACCGGCAGATCGCGTCGCTGGCCGTTGCCGAGGATGACGCAGCGGTTGAAGGCGTTGCGGGCCGCATGCGCCATGCAGAGCGCGGCCGATTCGAGCAGGATCGTCACATCGAGCGGAAGCGAACCGCCAGACGTCATCACCCGCCCCTCGACGACGACCGGATTGTCGTCCGAGCGTCCGGTGGCGGCGAGGATCTTGTGGCCGGTCGAAAGCAGATTTTCAATGACGGCCCCGAACACCTGGGCGATCATACGCAGGCTGAGCGGATCCTGCACATGCGTTGCAACGGGCCAGTCCCATTCGTCCGACGCGTTGCAGAGCCAGGCGCCGATCAGCGCCTCGCGCGCCGTGCCGACGTGGCGGACCGCCTTCCAGGGATCGCGGGAGGCGCCGAGCGCGCCGGCGGCCATCATTGCCGTCGCGAGCAGGATACGGATCGAGGCCGCCGCATTGCGCGTCGTTTCCGCCGCCGCCGCAAAGCTCACCGCATTGACGCTGAGCGAAGCCAGGCTGTCGCGCGGCGCCATCCGCACCGGTTCCAGCCCTGCTGCCCGGAAAGCCTCGGCCGCCTGCATCCGGCTGCCGCGGTAGACCGCCTCGCCGACGCCGGTCAGCACCGCGCCGATCTGCCCCATCAGGCCGATATCGGCGCAGCCGATGGAGCCGGTGCGGCGCACGACCGGGATGAGATCGGCCTCGAGCATCCTGATATAGGCATGGATCAGCTCCGGCGTGCAGCCGACCTGGCCAGTCAGCGCGGTGTTGACGCGGATCGCCATGGCATTGCGCACGACATTGCAGGAAAACGGCGTGCCGGTGCCGAAGTGATGGGCGCGCACCAGACCGAGGTTGAAAGTATCGAGTTCATCCCCCGACCACTCCACATCCTTCATGGCGCCGACGCCTGTCGTAGATCCGTAGACCGGCGTGCCGGCGGCAATCGCGTCCTCGACGATCTCGCGGGCAATCGCAATGCGGGCCATGCCGGTCGGCGAAGCCGAAACCGTCGCCTTGCCGGCTCCGATCGCAACCATCTCGGCAAAACCGAGCGGCCGTCCGGAAAGTTCGATGCCGAGGCGTTCGTGCTTCATGTGCCGTATCTCCTAGAACGGAGTGATCTGGGACGGGTCGCCTCAGATCCGGATCTGTTCCACCGAAAGAGTCAGAGCACGACGTCGCCTGGAATCCTTCACACCCTCGTCATCTGCTCTGATTACGAAACTAGGCGAGCCTTCCCTGACATGGGATATCTCAAATGTCGAACACCGCATGTTTTTGACAAGCGTCAGCTCAGCATCCAGGCAATATAGAGAAGCGTCAATGCGATCACCCAGAGCGCGATCCTGCCCGAGCGGTTGTGCCGCGCCTCAGCCTTGCCGATCGCCTCGGCCGTCTGATCGTCGAAACGAAGGCCGTATTCGCTCATATGCAGCAGCTCGTGGTGGAATTTCTCGGTTTTCGCTGCGATTTCAGGTGCGGCCTCGGCGAGTTTGACCGCCGCCTTCAGCCCGTCCTTGATGTCGGTGACAATCCTCTTCGGTCCGAGATTGGTGCGGATCCAGTCGCCGACGACAGGCTCGGACGCCCTCCACATATTGAAACGCGGGTTGAGCATGCGTGACACGCCTTCGACCACGACCATGGTCTTCTGCAGCATCACCAGCTCCGGCCGTGTCGCCATGTCGAAAAGTTCGGTCACTTCGAAAAGCAGTGTCAGGAGCTTGCCCATCGAGATCGTTTCGGCCGGCTGCCCATGGATCGGCTCGCCGATCGCCCGGATCGCCTGGGCGAAGCTTTCGACATTGTGGTGGCCTGGCACGTAGCCGGCCTCGAAATGCACCTCTGCGACACGGACGTAATCGCGGGTGATGAAGCCATAAAGGATCTCGGCGAGGAACCGTCGCTCCTTCTTGCCGAGCCGCCCGACAATGCCCATGTCGACGGCGACGATCATGCCGCCGGCATCGACGAAGAGATTGCCTGGATGCATGTCGGCATGGAAAAAGCCATCGCGCAGCGTGTGGCGCAGGAAGGACTGGATCAGCGTATCGGCGAGAAGGTTGAGATCGTGGCCGGCCGCGCGCAACCCCTCGACATCGGACATTCTCGTGCCGTCGATCCATTCCATGGTGATGACGTCGCGGCCTGTGCGCTCCCAGTCGACCTTCGGCACGCGAAAGCCGGGATCGCTGTCGGTGTTTTCAGCGATCTCGGAAAGCGCTGCCGCCTCCAGGCGAAGATCCATCTCCACCTTCGTCGTCTGTTCCAGCGTTTTCGTCACCTCGACCGGCCTCAGCCGCCGGCTGGACGGCATGAAACGCTCCTGCATATGGGCGACGAGGTACATTGCCTCGATGTCATGGGCAAAACGCTGGCGAACGCCGGGCCGGACGATCTTGACGGCGACCTTCTTTCGGCCTTCGGGTGTTTCGACTTCGGCCGGATGCACCTGCGCGATCGAGGCGGCGGCGATCGGCTCGCCGAAGCTGGCATAGAGTTCGCCGATCGGCCGGCCGAGCGATCCCTCGATGTTCGCCTTTGCGGCGGCAGAGGAAAAGAAGGCCATCCGGTCCTGCAACTGGGACAGGTCGTTGGCGAATTCGACGCCGACGACGTCAGGCCGCGTCGCCAGGAATTGCCCGATCTTGACATAGGAAGGGCCGAGCCGCTCGACGGCCTGCGCCAGACGGTCGCTGCGCTTCTGATGCCGCGCCCTGCTGCGCTCGAAAATCGTGACGAAGGATTTGGCAAGCGCGACCGAAGGCGGCAGGCCTTCGGACGGCAGAGCCGACACGACGCCCTCGCGCACGAGCACCCAGCCGACGCGCCAAAGGCGGAAATAGGCTCCGAAAGTGCTCATGCTGAAGTGCCCCGCCGAGGGAGGTTCGTCTTTTTTTCCTTCATTCCCTCAGAGCTTCCAGCCGGAATGGAGTGCAGCGATGCCGCCGGTATAATTGGTGTAGGTGACGCGGGAAAACCCGGCTTGGCGGATCATCGCCGCGAAATTCTCCTGGTTCGGGAACTTGCGGATCGATTCCACCAGGTATTGGTAGGGCTCGGCATCGCCGGTGATCGCCTTGCCGAATTGGGGAATGGCGTTGAATGACCAGGCATCATAGACCTTGTCGAGAAGCGGCATATCGACTTCCGAAAACTCCAGGACCAGCAGCCGCCCGCCTCGTTTCAGCACGCGATAGGCTTCGGACAGCGCCTTGTCGATCCTCGGCACGTTGCGGATGCCGAAGGCGATCGTATAGGCGTCGAAGCTGGCGGCCTCGAAAGGCAGCTCCTCGGCATTCGCCTCGATGAAGGTGAGATTGCCGGAAAGCTTCCTCTTTTCCGCCCGTTCGGCGCCGACGCCGAGCATCGAGCCATTGATGTCGAGTACGGTCGCATGTGCCTGCCTGCCCGAGGCCTCGACGATGCGGAAGGCAATGTCGCCGGTGCCGCCGGCAACGTCGAGCACCTTGTAGCCCGGCTCCTTGCGCGGGTTGAGCGCCGAGATCATCGCATCTTTCCAGACCCGGTGCATGCCCGCCGACATCACGTCGTTCATGATGTCGTAGCGCTTGGCGACCTTGTGGAACACCTGGTTGACCAGACCCTGCTTTTCGCCGTCAGCCACCTCGCGGAAGCCGTAGGAGGTCTCCATGCCGCCATCGGCGGAAGTGCGGCTTTCTGACATCAGGCTGCTCCATTCCTTGAAGATCGGCGCGGCGACCATAGCGAAAGGCCACGCGCGACGTTATCACTGGACCGCGCTCTCCGCGGCACACTGGCGCTATAGCGCACATCGTCCTCGGTTGAAACACGTTCGATATAGATGGGTTAAGATGCCGGAATTGCCAGAAGTCGAAACGGTCAGACGCGGCCTGGCGCCGGCGATGGAGGGGGCTTTCATCGCCGAGCTGGAACTGCGGCGGAGGGATTTGCGCTTCCCCTTTCCCAATGCTCTGGCGGACAGGGTTTCCGGCCGCACCATCGTCGGCCTTGGCCGCCGCGCCAAATATCTGCTGGTCGATCTCGACGACGGCAACACGCTGATTTCTCATCTCGGCATGTCCGGTTCCTTTCGCATCGAGGAGGGCGCCGCCTCCGCAATGCCGGGCGAATTCCACCACGCCCGCTCGAAGGACGAGAAACACGATCACGTCGTCTTTCATCTGCAGGGGCCGAACGGCGCGCGCCGCGTCATCTACAACGACCCGCGTCGCTTCGGCTTCATGGATATGGTCGGACGCGCCGATCTCGCCGCCCATCCATTCTTCCGCGATCTCGGTCCGGAGCCGACGGGAAACGAACTCGGCGCAGCTTATCTGGCCGAACGCTTCCGGGATAAGGCGCAGCCGCTGAAGAGCGCGCTGCTTGACCAGAAGAATATTGCCGGTCTCGGCAATATATATGTATGCGAGGCGCTGTGGCGCGCGCATTTGTCGCCGCTGCGTGCTGCCGGCACGCTGGTGACGCGGGGCGGGCGGCCGAAACAGCAGCTCGACCTGCTGGTCGTCTCGATCCGCGACGTCATCGCCGATGCGATCGCCGCCGGAGGATCGTCGCTGCGAGACCATATCCAGGCCGACGGATCGCTCGGCTATTTCCAGCATTCCTTCTCCGTCTATGATCGCGAAGGTGAGGCTTGCGGCACGCCCGGCTGCGGCGGTACGGTCGCCCGTATCGTGCAGGCGGGTCGCTCCACCTTCCATTGCGCCGCCTGTCAGAAGTAACAGTGAGAAACCGGGAGAACAGCATGGCTTACGAGACCTTGATCGTCGAAACACGAGGCAATGTCGGCCTCGTCACGCTGAACCGCCCGCAGGCGCTGAACGCGCTGAACTCTACCGTGCTGAGGGAGCTGAAGCAGGCCTATGCCGCCTTCCATGAGGACGAATCCATCGGCGCGATCGTGCTCACCGGTTCCGAGCGCGCCTTTGCCGCCGGCGCCGATATCAAGGAGATGCAGTCGCTTCAGTTCGCCGATATCTATAAGAGTGATTTCATCAGCGGCTGGGATGACGTCGCCAAGGCGCGCAAGCCGGTGATCGCCGCCGTCAGCGGTTTTGCCCTCGGCGGTGGCTGCGAACTCGCCATGATGTGCGACTTCATCATTGCCTCGGAGACCGCGAAGTTCGGCCAGCCCGAGATCACCCTTGGCGTCATTCCCGGCATGGGCGGCTCGCAGCGGCTGACGCGCGCCGTCGGCAAGGCGAAGGCTATGGATCTGATCCTGACCGGCCGCATGATGGACGCGGCCGAGGCGGAACGATCGGGACTCGTTTCGCGTGTGGTGGCGCCCGAGCGTCTCATCGAGGAGGCTCTTGCCGCGGCGGAAAGGATCGCATCGCTTTCGCAGCCTTCGGTTATGATGGCCAAGGAGGCGGTCAACCGCGCGTTCGAGACGACGCTGGAGGAAGGTCTGCGGTTCGAGCGCCGCCTGTTTCACAGCCTCTTTGCCACGGATGATCAGAAGGAAGGCATGACCGCCTTCATTGAGAAGCGTAAACCTGCCTTCAAGCACCGTTGAATGCTTTTCGGCGCTTCCGGCTGGAAAGCTTGAAAATCCGCGTTGACGTGGGCCGGCTTTAGGGTTATATGCCCGCCCACGGTTCGGAAAGCCGCTCTGGTTTTCCGCGATTGCTCCCGCATTGCTGGATTTGGTGGCCGCAGGGCCCGCGGTAATGGCGGAGTTTGTTCGAATTCTTGAGAGAGGCATCCATGGCCAATACAACTTCGGCGAAAAAAGCGACCCGCAAGATCGCCCGCCGTACCGACGTCAATAAGGCTCGTCGCTCGCGCGTTCGCACTTTCGTTCGCCAGGTCGAAGAGGCAATCGCATCCGGTGACGCCGACAAGGCGAAGGCGGCTTTCCTGGCCGCCCAGCCGGAGCTTGCCCGCGCCGCCAGCAAGGGCGTGCTCCACTCCAACACGGCATCGCGCAAGGTCTCTCGCCTGGCCGCTCGTGTGAAGGCTCTTTCGGTCACCGCGACCGCGTAATCTTTCATTTACGACCTCCTCGTTATGATTAGCCCGGTAATTTTGCCGGGCTTTTTCGATTCCGCTGAATGGCCTCTTCGTGGTTAATTGCACGACTGTTTCGTGTCAACGCCATGACAGGAAAAATCCTGCAAAAACAATATCTTGCGCAAGGATGCTTCCGCACTGCGCGACTCTGCCCCACGCTCGCGGGGGCATGGGCGAGTCAAGAAGATTTTTATTTTTTTTCTTTCTTTGCGTGTCAAAATAGCCCGAAAGGGGAATCTCCTTGATTCAAAAGCGATTCTTTTTTGACGCTGGTGTGACGCCCGAAAAGGGCGGGCTGAGTCAATGGCCGCTTCTTAATTTTGCGTAAAATTCATCGTTGATCTTGCCATTTGATCCTGCCTAAATGGCGTCCAACAGAGGGCGCGGACATCACCTGCAGAGCTCGGTCTTAACTGCCACGTCGGCAGGGCGATAAGTTTGTGCCATCTGTTACGGAGCCCTGCGCTTCCGTTTTTTCAAGCACTTGACCGATTTGGGCCGTAACGTGGCTGTTACGGGCAGGGATGTTTTGTGCCTGCGGCAACCACACGTTTAACGTGCGGCCGCCGGATAGGGGATAGTAATATTGCGTTCGGGCTGGTCGGCCGAAAACGAGGATTGACCGACAGCCTGGCACGGAAAGCCGATGAAGGCGCCGCATGAACGCGGTACCTGCAACGGGCTTCTGTGCCGTGTTTGAGTGAACCGGCAGGCGAGTGGCTTCATGAGGATGCCGCCAGCCCGTCAAAGCGGGGAATGATCGGGCGGCTGTTTTAGCGGAGGCCGGCCGATGGAATTGAAAGGCGGCATTATGCAGATGAATACGATGACGGCGGGCGGGCTCGACAATGGGGATGCGGCACCGCAGACGTTCGGCTCCATTCGCCTTGAGGTGGGAGAAGCAAAGGCGGAAATGAAGCAGAGCATTTTGTTTGAGCGCGTCAGCGCGCGCTTGAAGGCGCAGGTCGGTCCTGACGTCTATGCCAGCTGGTTTGCAAGGCTGAAACTGCATTCGGTATCGAAGAGCGTTGTTCGCCTTTCGGTTCCCACGACCTTCCTGAAGTCGTGGATCAATAATCGTTATCTCGATCTCATCACCGGTCTGTTCCAGGCCGAAGATCCGGAAATCCTGAAGATCGAAATCCTGGTGCGCACGGCAACGCGCAGCGGCATGAAGACCGTCGACGAGGTGGTCCAGCCCGAGCCGGCTGCTCCCGCCCAGACGCGCCGGCCGCCAAGCGCCCAACCGGCCGGTCATGCCGTCCAGCAGGCAGTTTCGGCCGTTGCGGCCGCAAGGCCCGCAAGCCTTGGCACGCCGCTCTTCGGCTCGCCGCTCGATAGCCGCTTCACCTTCGATACCTTCGTGGAAGGCAGCTCGAACCGCGTCGCGCTTGCGGCTGCCAAGACGATCGCGGAAGCCGGCTCCGGCGCAGTACGTTTCAATCCGCTCTTCGTCCATTCGACGGTCGGGCTCGGAAAGACCCATCTCCTGCAGGCGATCGCCAACGCGGCGGTGCAGAACCCGCGGGCACTGCGCGTCGTCTATCTGACGGCCGAATATTTCATGTGGCGCTTCGCCACGGCGATCCGCGACAACGACGCGCTGACGCTGAAGGATTCCTTGCGCAATATCGATCTCCTGATCATTGACGACATGCAGTTCCTGCAAGGCAAGATGATCCAGCATGAATTCTGCCATTTGCTGAATATGCTGCTCGACAGCGCCAAGCAGGTCGTCGTCGCCGCCGACCGCGCGCCATGGGAGCTGGAGTCGCTCGACCCGCGCGTTCGCTCGCGCCTGCAGGGCGGCGTTGCGATCGAACTCGACGCGCCGGATTATGAAATGCGTCTCGAGATCCTCAAGCGTCGTCTCGCTGCGGCCCGGCTCGAAGATCCGTCGCTCGAAATTCCCGCTGAACTGCTCCAGCACGTCGCCCGCAACATCACTGCCAGCGGCCGCGAACTTGAAGGCGCCTTCAATCAGCTGATCTTCCGCCGCTCCTTCGAGCCGAACCTGTCGATCGAGCGCGTCGACGAATTGCTCGCTCATCTCGTCGGCTCCGGTGAGCCGCGCCGCGTGCGCATCGAGGATATTCAGCGCATCGTTGCCAGGCACTACAACGTCTCGCGCCAGGAGCTGGTCTCCAATCGCCGCACCCGTGTCATCGTCAAGCCGCGCCAGATTGCCATGTATCTGTCGAAGACGCTGACGCCGCGCTCCTTCCCGGAGATCGGCCGCCGCTTCGGCGGGCGCGATCACACGACGGTTTTGCATGCAGTGCGTAAGATCGAGGAGCTGATTTCCGGCGATACCAAGCTTTCGCACGAAATCGAGCTTTTGAAGCGGCTGATCAACGAATAGTCGACGGATTTTCCAATGGATTCGACGGCCGGGAGCGATTCCGGCCGTTTTCCTTGACCAGCCTTTATTCTATACCTCCAGCCACCCAACGACGCCGGCCGAAGGCGCGGCGGCTTTGGGATGACGAAGACATAAGACGAAAGAAGCGCCGAAAAGGGCGCGCGGGAGGATTGAATGAGTTTTAGAAAGATCGCCGTCCTCGGCCTCGGCAAGGTTGGACGACTGGCGGCGACACTTTTGCATGAAGGCGGTTTCGAGGTGATCGGCGTCGATGCGCAACTGCCGCTCAGCGATGTTCCCTTCACGTGCCGCACCGGCGATATTTCCGACCCTCAAGTGATCGGCGAATTGCTCGCAACTGTTGAGGCGGTGCTGTCCTGCCTCCCTTATCACCTGAATATCGAATTGGCCCGCGCCGCCCATCTTGCCGGCATCCATTATTTCGATCTGACCGAAGACGTCCCGACGACCAATTTCATCATCGAACTCTCGAAGACAGCCCGCGGCCTGATGGCGCCGCAATGCGGCCTCGCACCCGGTTTCGTTGGTATCGTTGGCGCAAGCCTCGCCGACGGCTTCGATCGTTGCCGGTCGATCCGCATGCGCGTCGGCGCCCTGCCGCAGCATCCTACCGGTCTTCTCGGCTATGCCTTCAACTGGTCGCCGGAAGGCGTCGTCAACGAATATCTGAATGACTGCGAGGTGATAGAGGGCGGCGTGCGCAAGCTCGTCTCACCGATGGAGTGGCACGAGACGATCTATGTCGGCGGCGTCAAGCTCGAAGCCTTCACCACCTCGGGCGGTCTCGGCACTATGTGCGACACTATGCTCGGCAAGATCGACAATCTCGATTACAAGACCATGCGGTATCCCGGCCATATGGAGCTGATGAACTTTTTCTTCCATGAGCTGCTGATGCGTGACAAGCGCAAGCTCGCTGGCGAGATCCTCACCAATGCCAAGCCGCCAGTCGAAGACGACGTCGTTTACGTCCATGTCGCGGCCGAGGGCACGGAGAACGGCAGCCTGCGCCGCAAGGAGTTCGTGCGCGCCTACTACCCGATCGAGATCGCCGGCGCCCGCCGCACGGCGATCGCCTGGACGACGTCGGCCTCCGTCGTCGCCGTCATTGAAATGGTCCGCGACGGCCTGTTGCCGGCGACCGGCTTCCTGCACCAGGAGCATATACCGCTGGATATGTTCCTGAAGACGCCGACCGGCAGCCTTTTCAAGTCGGGCGCGACCAGCCACCGCTGAGGAACGCCGTCAGGCGCGGCGGCAGATGTCGAACCGCCGCGCCGCGAGCACAGTGGTTCTTTCAGTCAGCAGGCGAGATCGGCCACGACGGAATCGAGGATCAGCATGCCCGATGGCGTGCAGCGCAGGCGCGAATTGCCGATCCGCTCCACAAATTTATGTTCGAGCAGGAATTCCTCGCGTTTCGGGTCGAGCTCACGGCCCGAAAGCTGCTGCCAGCGGGCGAGATCGACGCCTTCCCGCAGGCGCAGTCCCATCAGCAGCAGCTCGTCGGACTGTTCCTCGAAACCGAGCCGCTCCTGGTCGAGAATGCCGTGGCCATCGCGCTCTACCATCTCAAGCCAGGCTTCCGGCTTGCGCTCGGTCGCCGTCGCGATCTTCTCATGCCCGCGCGTCAGCCGGCCGTGCGCGCCCGGGCCGATGCCGGCATAATCGCCGTAACGCCAGTAGGTGAGGTTATGGCGGCTTTCGGCACCCGGCCGCGCATGGTTGGAAACCTCGTAGGCGGGCATGCCCTCGCACGCCGTAATCTCCTGCGTCGCCTCGTAGAGCAGGGCAGATTGCTCACCATCCGGCACGATCAGCTTGCCTGATTTGTGCAGACCGTAGAAGGGCGTGCCTTCCTCGATGGTGAGTTGATACAGCGAGAGGTGGTCGACGGCATAGGAGATCGCCTCCCTCAGCTCCCTTTCCCATTCTTCGACCGTCTGGTCCGGCCGGGCATAGATGAGGTCGAAGGACATACGCGGGAAGATGTCGCGGGCCAGGCGGATCGCCTTCAGCGCGTCGGCCACGTCATGCAGCCGCCCGAGGAATTTCAGATCCCGGTCGTTCAGAGCTTGTACACCGAGCGAGACACGGTTGACCCCGGCCGTCCGATAGCCGCGAAACCGTTCGGCCTCGACGCTCGACGGGTTGGCCTCCATGGTGATCTCGATGCCGGCGGGAACATGCCAGTGCCGCGCGATGCCGTCGAGAATGGCGGACACCGTCTCCGGCTTCATCAACGACGGCGTGCCGCCGCCGAGGAAGATGCTCGTCACCGTCTTCGGACCGCTCATCGCCCGGACCGCGGCCATCTCCTTCAGAAAGGCGGCCGCAAAGCGCTCCTGGTCCACCGGCTGATGGCGTACATGGCTGTTGAAGTCGCAATAGGGACACTTAGCCGCGCAGAAGGGCCAATGCACATAGACGCCGAAGCCGGGCTCGCCGGTATCGGGCAGGAGCGCGGCATTGCGCGAAAGGCTTGGCGTGTCGAAATTGCCCACGTCCGACTTATGCCTCCAGGCAGGTTTCGACAAAAAGTTTGAAGGCGCGTGCCCGGTGCGACAGCGCCTGCGGCTTGCCGACGTTCCAACCGTGTTTCTCCTCGCCACTCATTTCGCCGAAGGTGACGTCGTAACCCTCGGGCTGGAAGACCGGGTCGTAGCCGAAGCCCTGCGTGCCGCGCGGCGGCCAAACGACATTGCCTTCGACCTCGCCGCGGAAAAGCTCGGTATGCCCGTCCGGCCAGGCAAGGCAGAGCACGCTGACGAAACGCGCCCTGCGCTGTTCAGGCGTCGTGGCGCCGGCATCCTGCAGCGCCTTTTCCACCTTGGCCATCGCCATGTCGAAGTCGCGCGTGCCGTCCGCCTTCTCCGCCCAGTTGGCGGTGTAGACGCCGGGATCGCCGCCGAGCGCGTCGACGACCAGGCCGGAATCATCCGAAAGCGCCGGCATTCCGGCGGCTTTGGCAGAGGCGACCGCCTTGATCGTCGCATTCTCCTCGAAGCTCGTACCGGTCTCGTCAGGTTCGACGAAATTCAATTCGGCGGCGGATTTGGCGGTGAAGCCGAGCGGTCCGATCAGTTCCTGGATCTCGCGGATCTTGCCAGCATTGTGGCTGGCGACGACGATGGTTTTGGTTTCGAGCTTGCGCATTCAGCTATCCTGTTCGATGCCCCAGATTTTTGCCTCCGCGCATTCCAGGCTGTTGCCGGCAGGGTCGCGGAAATAGATCGAGCGGCCGCCATTCGGCCAGTGCACCTCGGATTCGATCGCGACATCAGCCGCCTTCAGCCGTTCGGCCATCGCATCTATGTTGCGACCGGACACCCGAAAGCAGGCATGGCCCTGGCCGGTCGTGCCGTGCGGCGGCACCTGCAGCGCTTCCGGCGCCGGAGGCTTTACCGTTTCCTCCGGATTGAAGATCAAGAGAACGCCGGGGCCGCAGCGGAAGAACACATGACGGTTGCCGGCGCGGGTGATCTTTTCAAGTCCGAGGACGTTCTCGTAGAACGCCTCGACCCGGTCGAGGTCCCGCGCGTAGAGCGCCGTTTCCAACATGCCTTCCAGCATGGGGTTCATCCCGCAATCGCCTGTTTCTGCAGCGCCACCAGTTCGCCGATGCCGTTCTTGGCAAGCCGCATCAGCGAGGTGAATTCCTCTTCGCTGAACGGCGCGCCTTCGGCCGTTCCCTGGATTTCGACGATGCCGCCGGCGCCGGTCATGACGAAATTCGCGTCGGTCTCGGCCGACGAATCTTCGAGATAGTCGAGGTCGATGACCGGCTGACTGGCGAAAACGCCGCAGGAGATGGCGGCGACATGATCCTTCAGGACCCGGTCGACCTTGATCATGTTGCGGCTTTCCATCCATTTCAGGCAGTCGTAAAGCGCGATCCAGCCACCAGTGATCGACGCCGTCCGCGTGCCGCCATCGGCCTGGATGACGTCGCAATCGAGCGTGATCTGCCGCTCGCCGAGCGCCTGCAGATCAATGACGGCGCGCAGAGAGCGGCCGATGAGCCGCTGGATTTCCTGCGTGCGGCCGCCCTGCTTGCCGGCGGCGGCCTCTCGCTTCATGCGCTCGCCGGTCGCCCGCGGCAGCATGCCGTATTCCGCCGTGACCCAGCCTTTGCCGGTGTTGCGCAGCCATAGCGGCGTCTTGTCCTCGAGGCTAGCCGTGCAGAGCACATGCGTATCGCCGAATTTCACCAGGCAGGAGCCTTCCGCATGCTTGGAAAAATTGCGCTCGAACGAGACCTTGCGCATCTGGTCGGTTTTTCTGCCTGAAGGCCGCATTCTTATCTCCTGGAGTTGCTGACCGCTTCTACGATTGGCGGCGCCTATTTGCAAATTCCCTTTTGCCACGAGGGCGTGTTTGACTATATTTTCGGGAAACATCATCAGCAGGATCGAGAGGTTCATGGGCATCAGGTCGACGTCGGTTTCGGATGCCGTCGCTGCGCTGGACGAGCGTTCCAGAGAAATTTTTCGCCGCATCGTCGAAGGTTATCTCGAAAGCGGCGAGCCGCTCGGCTCGCGCAATCTGTCGCGCCTCCTGCCGATGTCGCTCTCGCCGGCCTCGGTTCGCAACGTCATGAGCGATCTCGAAGAGCTCGGCCTCATCTATTCCCCGCACGTCAGCGCCGGCCGGCTTCCGACACAGGTTGGCCTGCGTTTTTTCGTCGATGCCTTCATGCAGGTCGGCGATCTCTCTGCCGAGGACCGCGCCAATATCGACCGCCAGGTGCGGGCCGAGAGTAGCGGCAATCCGGTGGAATCCATGATGAATGAGGCAAGCCGCATGCTCTCCGGCATTTCGCGCGGGGCCGGCCTCGTCATCACCTCGAAAAGCGATCCGGTGCTCAAGCATGTCGAGTTCATCCGGCTCGAACCGACAAAGGCGCTCGCCGTGCTCGTCGGTGATCACGACCAGGTGGAAAACCGCATCATCGAACTGCCTGCAGGCATCACCACCTCGCAGCTGACGGAGGCGGCGAATTTCCTCAATGCGCATATGTCCGGCCAGACGCTGCCGGAGCTTAGGAAGCAACTAAGCCGACTGAAGGATGACGTCCGTAACGAGCTCGATGCGCTCTCTCGCGATCTTGTCGAGCGCGGCATCGCCGTCTGGGCCGGCAGCCCCGACGAAGGAAAGCCGGCCCAGCTGATCATCCGCGGCCGCGCCAATCTGCTCGAAGGCCTCGCCGGCGCAGAGGATCTCGACAGGCTGCGCATGCTGTTCGACGACCTCGAAAAGAAGGACAGCCTCATCGAGCTACTCAGTCTCGCCGAAAGTGGTTCGGGCGTGCGCATCTTCATCGGCTCGGAAAACAAGCTCTTCTCGTTGTCCGGCTCGTCGCTCATCGTTGCGCCCTATCGCGACGATGACGACCGGATTGTCGGCGCCGTCGGCGTCATCGGCCCGACGCGGCTCAATTATTCCCGCATCGTGCCGATGGTGGACTACACCGCCCAGCTCGTCTCACGCCTGTCGCGCAATCCGCTTTGACGCCATCGCTGACGAAGGCTGCGGATTTTTCGCTTCTTCGTCACGCAGACTTGATTTTTTCCGGCCAAACCTCGATATCGGGCGCATCTGAAGACACCAACCGGAGACCGTCATGACCGATGAAACGACGAAAAACGGACCTGACGCAACTGCGGCCGATGCCGCAGCCGACACTGCCGTCAACGTCGAGACTGCTACTGTCGAGCAGGAGGAGGCAAGCCAGCCGGATCCGCTCGAGCTCCTGAAAGCCGAAAACGCCGAGCTGCGTGACCGCTATCTCCGCCTTGCCGCCGAGATGGATAATCTGCGCCGTCGCACCGAGCGCGAGGTGAAGGACGCAAAATCCTATTCCGTCGCCAGTTTTGCCCGTGACATGCTCGCCGTCTCGGACAATTTGCGCCGGGCGCTGGACGCTATCTCTCCGGAGGCTAAGGCCGCGGCCGATGCCGGCCTCACCACGCTCATCGAAGGTGTGGAGATGACCGAGCGCTCAATGCTCTCTGCGCTGGAGCGCCACGGCGTTCGCAAGCTGGAGCCGGTCGGTCAGAAATTCGATCCGAATTTTCATCAAGCCATGTTCGAGGTGCCGAACCCCGAAGTACCGAACAATACCGTCGTCCAGGTCGTACAGGCCGGCTTCACCATCGGCGAGCGCGTACTGCGCCCGGCCATGGTTGGCGTCGCCAAGGGCGGCCCGAAGCCGGTCGAGGCCGAAACCAATTCCGTCTTCGACGAGAAGGACGCCTGAGGTCCTTTTCCCTCTCCATCTTGGAGAAGGAAAACAAAATCAGATGCGGGCGAAGCGTTCGATCAGCAGATCGAAGAAACCGTCCGCATCGACATGGCGCATCACCTTGGCATTGCGCTTGCGCTCGGTCACGTGCCACCAGTCGACGACGGTCATCCCGACGGTGAGTTCGGACCGGACCTCGATCTCGACATTGCAGTCCCTGCCCTGGAAAAGTTCCGGCTTCAACAGATAGGCGATGACCGTGGGGTCGTGCAGCGGCCCACCGTCGGAGCCGTATTTCTCGATGTCGAAGCGTTCGAAGAACTCCAGCATTTCGACCATGGCCTTTGCCGGCGCCGTGCCGATCTCGGCGATGCGCTTTACCCTGTCCTTGCGGGTCAGCAGCTGGTGCGTCACGTCAAGCGGCATCATCACGATCGGCACGCCCGAGCGGAAAACGATATCGGCGGCTTCGGGATCGACATAGATGTTGAATTCGGCGGCTGGCGTGATGTTGCCGCCCTCGAAAAAGCCGCCGCCCATCATGACCAGCTCCCGGATGCGGGCGACGATGTCCGGCGCCTTCTGGAAGGCCATGCCGATATTGGTGAGCGGCCCGAGCGTACAGAGTGTCACTGTACCCTCCGGCTCGCGGCGCAGCGTCTCGATGATGAAGTCGACGGAATGGACGGGCTGCAGCGGCAATGTCGGCTCGTCGAGAATGGGGCCGTCGAGGCCGGTCTTGCCGTGTACATGTTCTGCTGTCACTAGTTTGCGGGCGATCGGTCTGTCGGCGCCGGCGAAAACCTTCGTTTCCGGCCGGCCGCAGAGCTCGCAGACGATGCGCGCATTTCGGCTGGTGAGAGAGAGGGGCACGTTGCCTGCGACCGTCGTAATTCCCAGCACATCAAGCTCATCCGGGCTGCCGAAGGCAAGCATGATGGCAGCCGCGTCGTCCTGGCCGGGATCGGTGTCGATGATGATCTTTCTCACGCTTGCCATTCCTACTGTCCTATCGTCGCCATGCCGGTTGTCCCCGCGGACACCATCTCTTCATTTCCGTCACAAATCGACACATTCCGCGCGGGCATGTTTTTGATGCGAGCCAGCAAGCCCTTTGTCAAGCAAGGAGGCGGGCGCCGCCATTTTTAGAAGTGAGAGAAGTTTAAATCGGGAGGGCGGCGTCCGCCTTGCAGCGCCGGGATGATGTCCCCATATTAGCGGCATCCGGATGCTGCGCTTGAGGTCCGGGATGGTCGCTTGCATCAAGGACTTGAAAAGAGATGAGCCGTATTACCCCTTTCGCCAGCCCGTTGCTTCTGGGCTTCGACGCCATGGAAAAGACGCTGGAGCGCATTTCCAAGGCGAGCGACGGATACCCGCCCTACAACATCGAACGCATCGCCGCCGATAGCGGCGCGCCGGAACGTCTGCGCATCACCCTTGCAGTCGCCGGCTTCAGCGAGGAGGAACTTGATATCTCCACCGAGGAGAATCAGCTTGTGATCCGCGGCCGCCAGCTGGATCAGGGCGAGCGGGACTATCTTTATCGCGGCATCGCCTCCCGCCAGTTCCAGCGAACGTTCGTTCTTGCCGACGGCATGCAGGTGCTTGGCGCCGGCCTCAAGAACGGTCTGCTCTCCGTCGATCTAATTCGTCCGGAACCCGCCCGCATGGTCAAGAAAATTAACATTTCGGTCTCACAGTAGCACAACGGTTTGTCGAACCGTTGGTCCCTTCTCCCGGAGGAACAGGAATGTTGATGAAAGAAGCCACGTCTCACTTGACCAAATCCGAGCTTGCCCACATCGGCAACGGCGAGGTCGCCTACATCAGAAAGATGCGCACCGAAGAGGTCGCCAAGTGCTTCCCCGAGGCGCCGGATATCGATCCGAACGTCGATCTGTGGGCACTTTTCGGCGCCGACGGCACGCCGATCCTTTTGACAGACAACCGCTCCAGCACCTTCTTCAAGGCTGCCGAAGACGAATTGAAGACGGTCAGTCTGCACTGACCGTCAATTACGTCGGTTGCGTTTTTTCGCCGCCCGACACGCTGCATCATTCGATTTGCCGCGGTCGAGAGTCCTGCCATGACATCTGCGCACCACCTTGATTCAAGGTTTCCATAGCTGATCTTTGAAGGGAGCGGCGGATTTGTCCCGCGCGGTCTTCTCGGGCCGACACTCATTGCTTCAACACCCGCACTGAGTGTTGCGGGCTCAGATCTTCCTGAAGGTCAGATAGGCCGAGGAGCGGCCCTCGCGGCGCGCCTTTGCCTCGTAGCGCGTGCTCGGCCAGCCCTCATAGGGCGTCAGCCAATCTGCCGCGTTTTCGGCCACCCAGTCGAAGCCGCCATGGTCGCGGCATTTGATCAGCGTCCAATTCACATAGGTGTCGATGTCGGAGGCGAAACAGAAAAGCCCGCCGGGCTTCAGCACGCGATGAAAGCGGTCGAGATTGGTCTTCGAGACGAAGCGGCGTTTCCAATGCTTCCGTTTCGGCCATGGATCAGGGTAGAGCAGATCGATCTGGTCGAGCGCGCCGTCCGGCAGCCAGTCGAGCAACTGCGTCGCATCGTCATTATAGACCCGGATATTGGAGGCACCCGTCTCTCCGATACGTGACAGAAGCTTCTGCATCGAGTTGACGAAGGGCTCGACGCCGATGAAACCGGTCGAAGCCCTCTCCAGCGCCCGATGGATCAGGTGTTCGCCGCCGCCGAAACCAATTTCCAGCCGCAATGTGGTGACCGGAACCGGGAAAAGCGAAGTCAGCGGCTCCGGGGGAGCCGCCGAGAGATCGACGAGGAATACCGGGAGCAGGCTGCTCAGCGTTTCGGCCTGCTGCTCGCGCAGGGCCTTTCCCTTGCGGCGACCGAAAAAGGCTTCGGTCGCCCGGCCCCGGCGTTCCATATCCGTCATGCAGCAGCCTTGGTCTTGACGGCTTCCTTGAGTGCCTTGACAAGGTCGGTGCGCTCCCAGGAGAACGAGCCGTCACGGCCGGCCTTGCGGCCGAAATGACCATAGGCCGAAGTCTTGGCGTAGATCGGCTTGTTGAGGTCGAGGTGGCGGCGAATGCCCGACGGCGACAGGTCCATATTCTGGCGGATCGCAGCTTCGACCTGGTCTTCCGAAACACCCTTGCCGGTGCCATGCAGGTCGACATAGATCGACAGCGGCTGAGCGACGCCGATGGCGTAGGAGAGCTGGATCGTGCAACGGTCGGCAAGGCCGGCGGCGACGACGTTCTTGGCGAGGTAGCGGGCGGCATAGGCGGCCGAACGGTCGACCTTCGTCGTGTCCTTGCCGGAGAATGCACCGCCGCCATGCGGAGCGGCACCGCCGTAGGTGTCGACGATGATCTTGCGGCCGGTGAGGCCCGCGTCGCCGTCCGGTCCGCCGATGACGAACTTGCCGGTCGGATTGATGTACCACTTGCAATCATCGGCAATCTTCAATTCGCCGAGCGCTTCGCGGATATATGGTTCGACGACCGCGCGGACCTTCTTGGAATCCCAGCTGTCATCGAGGTGCTGGGTCGAAAGCACGATCGACGTCACTTCCGACGGCTTGCCGTCGACGTAGCGCACGGTCACCTGGCTCTTGGCGTCGGGGCCGAGCTTGGCGACTTCACCGTCGCCCTTCTTGCGAGCGACAGCGAGCAGCTGCAGGATCTTGTGTGAATAATAGATCGGAGCCGGCATGAGGTCCGGGGTTTCCTTGCAGGCGTAACCGAACATGATGCCCTGATCGCCGGCGCCCTCGTCGCCCTGCTGATCGGCGGCGCTGTCGACGCCCTGGGCGATGTCAGCCGACTGCGAGTGCAGGAGCACGTCGATCTTTGCCTTCTTCCAGTGGAAGCCGTCCTGCTCGTAGCCGATGTCCTTGATGGCGCGGCGGGCTGCGGCCTTGAACTTCGAGGGATTGATGACGTCCTTGCCGTCCTTGTCCTTCTTCATAAGGCTCGGCGGCAGGCGGACCTCGCCGGCGATGACCACGCGGTTCGTCGTCGCCAGCGTTTCGCAGGCAATGCGCACGCCCCACGGATTGACGCCGGTCTTGGCCGCTTCGCGGTAGACCAGGTCGACGATCTCGTCGGAGATGCGGTCACACACTTTGTCCGGATGACCTTCGGCAACAGATTCGCTGGTAAAGAGATAATTCGCGCGCATTCCGGGATTCCCCTCAAAGAATAAAAGCCAGCTAGTAGGTACTCAGTTCGAGCGCCGATGACAAGCGCACAAGGACATAAATATATCTTTATATCTGCGGCGAAGTGACAAATTTTGCCCAAAAAAGGCAAAAAAGGCGGCCTTTCGACCGCCTTTCCATTTTGTAACGAGCGTCGGATCAGTCTGCGTCGGCTTCGGCAGCGAGCGCCTTGACCAGTTCCACGACCTTGCGGCGAACCTTCGGATCGGAAATCTTGACGAAGGCGCGGTTGAGCTGCAGGCCCTCAGAAGAGGAGAGGAAGTCTACGACGTAATTCGAGCTGGACGCTTCGGCCATGCCGCCGACGGCGCCCGCATGTTCGCCGGGCGCATCCTCGAAGAAGAAGGAGACCGGAACGTTGAGAATGCTCGAGATGTTCTGCAGACGGCTTGCGCCGACGCGGTTGGTACCCTTCTCATATTTCTGGATCTGCTGGAAGGTGATGCCGAGGCTCTCGCCAAGCTTTTCCTGGCTCATGCCCAACATCGTTCGGCGAAGGCGAATGCGGCTGCCAACATGGATATCGATCGGATTCGGCTTCTTCTTGTTTTCAATCATGGTCGTGCCCTAGCTACGAATTTCAACTGTTTCTAACCGGCATGCCCCTGATCCATCCCAAAACGCCACGTTGTAAGCAGCGGGAACCCGCCGATAAACATACGTTAAGAACGCCGATTGACACCACTATGCAATTTTAGGGGTTTTTGGTCAATTCAACCCTAAAATAAAACCTCCGCGAGAAATTAGCGCAATCAACATCAGCAGTGCTTCGGTCAACCAGAAGTATGTCTGGTGGGGGTATGTGGTGCCGAACCTGTTGCCGAGCCCATCAACAGTTGCATCAATAAAGCCGGTCTCACCAAGATCGAGGCCTGCAACAATTTCCCCATGCGCATTCACCAGCGCCGAAATACCGTTGTTGGCATCGCGAATCAGCGGCAGGCCTGTCTCGATTGCTCGAACGCGGGCCTGTTGAAAATGCTGGTAGGGTCCGGGCGTGATGCCGAACCAGGCATCGTTGGTGAGGTTAAGGAGCGCGTTGGCGTCTTTTATGTCGCCGGTCATTTCGCCCGGAAAGATGATCTCGTAGCAGATCAGCGGGTATAGATTGAGGCCGCCGGGTAGCGCCAGCAGGTGCCGGCTCGCGGCGGCCGAAAACCCGCCCGGAATCTCGACGACATTCTGGACGCCGAGTGCGGTGAACATATCCTCGAAGGGCAGATATTCGCCGAAAGGCACGAGATGCATCTTGTCGGAGGCGGCGATGATCTGGCCGCGGCCGTCGATCACGTAAATCGAATTGTAATAGCGCACCGGCGTGCCCGGTCCCATCTCCTCGGCGCGCACGGCGCCGGCGATCAGGATCTGGTTGTCATCGAGCGTATCGGCGATCCGCGTCAGCGCATCCTGGTTGTCGGTGAGGATGAAGGGAATCGAGGTTTCCGGCCAGACGATGATGTCGGGCCTGCGTCCGCCATTTCTTGGCGCTTCCGCCGAAAGCTTCAGATGGGTCTCGAAGATCGCGTTGCGGTCGGCGTCATTGTCCATCTTGGCCGACTGGTCGATGGCCGGCTGCACCAGCCGCACCACCGGCCGCTTGTCTTCTGGCAATGGGTCTGGCCGCGGCGCAAGGTAAAGCGCATAGGCACCGTAGCCGATATGGGCGGCAAACAGCACGGCGGCGAGCGCGATCCCTGGCTTCGCGCCCTGCCGCGTTCCGGCAAGGGCGGGCGCGGAAAAGACGAAGACAGCAAGTGTCGTCACCCCCATTGCCCCGATCACATGCGCCGACTGCATCATCAGCGGAACGGGCATTATGCCATAGCCGATGGCATTCCAGGGAAAACCGGTGAGGATCACGCTCCGAAGCCATTCCATCAGGCCGAAGCCAGCCGCAAGTGCGGCGATCCGTCCCATGCCGTCAGACCAGACGATCCGGGCAAGGGCGACCGCCAATCCATAGAAGATTGCAAGGCAGGCCGGCAGTCCGAGGATTGCCAAGGGCAGTGCCCAGGCGAATTCCTCCGAATCGACCAGCAACGCATGGCCGAGCCACCAGAGGCCGGCGACGAAATAGCCGAAGCCGAACAGCCAGCCGACGGTAAAAGCCGGCCATAGCCTGCCGATCAGGCCGCTTTCAGGGGAAGCGGCTGCCCCGTCGACCAGCCAGACGAGCAGCGTGAAAGATACGAACATCGCCGCGAAGAAGCCGAAAGGCGGCAGCGCCAGCACGGCGAAAGCCCCGGCGGCGACGGCTAGCAACGGCCGTTTGAACCCCCAGACGAGGATAACCTTGTCCGCAAGCCGCTCCATGCGCACTCCCATCAACTGCGAATCAACCCCATTCGCAGTCTTTCAAAAAAGCGGCTCTTTGTCCTGTTACGCGTCGGCCTGTAAATCGATTCCCATTTTTTGGCTGATGCGCTAGTTCGCGGTCGATCCGGACGGCCGGTCGTCGCCGGCCTCGGATCCCGGAGTGATGTCGCCAGCCTCCTTGGCGCGGCGGCGGATCGCATGGCGCTTGCGGGTGATCCGCAGCCGTTTGATGCGGCGCGGATCGGCATCGAGGATGTGGAACTCGAAATTCGGCAGGGCCTGGACGACTTCGCCGCGGACGGGGATGCGGCCGAGCGCGGAGAAGATCAGCCCGCCCAGTGTATCGACCTCATCGACCTGTTCGCTAATGTCGAAATCCGGTCCGATTGCTTCGGCGATCTCTTCCAGCTCGACACGGGCGTCGGCAACGAAGACGTCTTCTGCCACGCGCTTGAACATCACCTCTTCGTCGTCATGCTCGTCGTCGATGTCGCCGACCACCATTTCGACGATGTCCTCATGCGAGGCGAGACCGTCGGTGCCGCCATATTCGTCGATGACAAGGGCCATCTGCGTACGGTTTACCTGCATGCGGCGCAGGAGGTCGGAGGCCAGCATCGACGGCGGCACGAACAGGATCTTGCGGATGATGCCGGCCTCGGCCAGCGTCTTCTGCAGGTCGACCCGGGCAAGATCGAAATTCGGTTTGGCCGAGCGCGAGGGCTTCTGGATGTTCTCGGGCGCGACTTCGATCGCCGGCCCGGCAACGGCCGGCTTTGCCGGGCCGCGTCGCTTGTTGCGCGCCTGCTTGGCGACATAGGAGAGCAGGTCGCGGATATGCACCATGCCGCGCGGATCGTCGAGCGTATCGGCATAGACGGGCATGCGGGAGCGGCCGGATTCCTCGAAAAGGATCATCAGCTCGCCGATGGTGATGTTCTGGTCCACCGCCTCGATATCGGCGCGCGGCACCATCACGTCAGCGACGCGCACTTCACGAAAGCGCAGGATATTGTGCAGCATTGCCCGTTCGTCGGGGGAGAAGGCGTCGTCGCCGGCCGCATCGGTCATCAGCGCGTCGGCAAGATCCTCGCGCAGCCGCGAGCCTTGCTGCGGGCGGAGAATGCGGGCGGCGCGCGACCAGAAGGATTGGGATCGGCCGGATGGCCGACTACTACTGCCCGCCTCGTCAGAGGAAGAGGATGGCTCGGAGTCCTTGGCGTCTGCCGCCGGCTTCGTCGTAAAGTCGCTCATGGTTCCATTTTAAGGTCTTGACCCTCGTAGGGATCAGATAGGCCGAGCTGCGCCAAAATGCGAGTCTCCAGCCCCTCCATAATTTCGGCTTCAGCATTATTCATATGGTCGTAGCCGAGAAGATGCAAGAAACCGTGCACCAGAAGGTGGGTCAGGTGGTCGTCGAAACTCTTTTCGAGCTCCTGGGCTTCCCGCTCCACCGTCTCCCGGGCGATGATGATGTCGCCGAGCATCGGACCCGGCATCTTGCCGGGCTGAACCGGAAAGGCGGGAAAGGAGAGCACGTTGGTCGCCTTGTCCTTGCCGCGCCATTCGGCGTTGATGTCCTGGATCGAGGCATCGTCGGTAAAAACGAGCGAGACCTCGGGCGGCATCTTGGGAAAGGGCTGCTTCTCACTGTCGCGGAGATAGACCACCGCCGCGCCGAGTACGCGCTCGCAAAAAACCAGCAGCGTTTCCTCGCCGGGCCAGCCGATGTTCTCGATGCTGATCTGTATGTCGAGTTCGGCCATCAGTCCTGCCGGCCGACGTCTTCGGCTTCGACAAGATAGGTGGCGTCATAGGCTCTGACAATGCGGCCGACCAGCGGGTGGCGCACGACGTCGGTGTCCTTAAAGCGCACGATGGAGATGCCCTCGACGCCGTTCAGCAGCTCCAGGGCCTCGACGAGGCCGGATTTGACGCCGCGCGGCAGGTCGATCTGGCTCGGGTCGCCGGTGACGATCATGCGGGCATTTTCGCCGAGACGCGTCAGGAACATCTTCATCTGCATCGACGTCGTATTCTGCGCTTCGTCGAGGATGATGGCGGCGTTGGCGAGCGTGCGGCCGCGCATGAAGGCGAGCGGGGCGATTTCGATGACGCCGGCGGTGATCGCCCGATCGACCTTGTCGGCCGGGATCATGTCGTAGAGCGCGTCATAGAGCGGGCGAAGATAGGGGTCGACCTTTTCTTTCATGTCGCCGGGCAGGAAGCCCAGGCGCTCACCGGCCTCAACGGCCGGGCGCGACAGGATGATCTTTTCGACCGCGCCACGCTCCAGCATCTGGGCAGCATGGGCGACGGCGAGATAGGTCTTGCCCGTGCCGGCCGGGCCGACGCCGAAGACGAGCTCGGCGCGCTCCAGGGCCCTGATATAGGCGTCCTGCGTCGGCGTGCGGGCGATGATCGTCTTCTTGCGGGTCGAAATCTGCGCCATCGTCAGCTTGGCCTTGCGCTCCATGGTGGGAAGGCTGAGCTGGTCGTCGGCGGCCACTGCCATGCGGATCGCCCCCTCGACGTCGGATCGTTCCACGCTGCCGCCTTTCTGAAGCTTTTCATAGAGATAATCGAGCGTGCGCCGCGCCTGATTGGTGGTTACGACATCGCCCGAAATGACGACTGAATTGCCGCGCGCCCGCGCATCGATGTTCAGCCGCTCCTCGAGCAGCTTGAGGTTCTGGTCGAACTGGCCGAAGAGTTCGCTGGCGAACCGATTGTTCTCGAACGTCAGGACGAAGTGATTGGTGTCGCTCGGCGTGCGGGGGTGGCGCGGTGAAGAAGAAACCAATTCTTGTCCGTTCAAGCGGTCGGGCTCCTTGGGTTAGACCGCAGCCTCTGCGCGTTCGGCAAACAGGCTGTTCGTTCCGGTTCCGGTGATTCGCACTTCAATAATGTCACCGATTTGCGATGCTTTTGCATCAACATTCACGGATTGAAGCCAGGGAGAACGTCCGATCAGCTGGCCGGGCATGCGGCCGGGCTTTTCGAGCAGCAGATTGATCTCCTTGCCGATGCAGGATTCGGCGAACTCCTGCTGCTGCTTCAAAAGAAGCGCTTGCAGGCGTTCCAGCCGTTCTGCCTTGATCTCTTCCGGCACCTGGTCCTTCAGTTCCGCGCCGGGCGTGCCCGACCGTGTCGAGTATTTGAACGAGAAGGCCTGCGCGTAGCGCACCTCCTCCACAAGTCTCAGTGTATCCTCAAAATCCGCGTCTGTCTCCCCCGGAAAGCCGGTTATGAAATCGCCGGACAGCGCGATGTCGGGCCGCACCGCCCGGATGCGCTCGATCAGCGTGAGATATTCGGCAGCCGTGTGGCGCCGGTTCATCGCCTTCAGGATCCGGTCGGAGCCCGATTGCACCGGCAGGTGCAGATAGGGCATCAGCGCCCTGAGGTCGCGATGGGCCGCGATCAGCCGGTCGTCCATGTCGCGTGGATGGCTTGTGGTATACCGCAGCCGCGCAAGGCCGGGGATTTCGGCGAGGCGGTAGAGCAGGTCGCCGAGGCTCCACGCCTCGCCTCGCGGCCCAGCGCCATGCCAGGCATTGACGTTCTGACCAAGCAGGGTGATTTCACGCACCCCGGCTTCGACGAGCTTTTCGGCCTCCTCGACGATCTGCGAGACCGGCCGCGACACTTCCGAGCCGCGCGTATAGGGCACCACGCAGAAGGTGCAGAACTTGTCGCAGCCCTCCTGCACCGTCAGGAAGGCGGTGACGCCGCGGGCTCGGATCTTCCGGCTCTCGGCGATCGGCAGATGCTCGAACTTGTCCTCGATCGCATATTCCGTATCGACGACGCGGCGACCCTGCTTGGCCTGGCGCAGCGCTTCCGGCAGCCGGTGATAGGTCTGCGGGCCGATGACGACGTCGACGGCCGGCGCTCGGCGCAAGATCTCCTCGCCTTCGGCCTGGGCGACGCAGCCGGTCACGCCGATCATCATCTCCCGGCCATCGGCTGCCTTCTTCTTTTTCATCTCGCGCAGCCGCCCGAGCGCCGAATAGACCTTCTCGGCCGCCTTCTCTCTTATATGGCAGGTGTTGAGCAGGACGAGATCGGCCTCTTCCATGTCTTCCGTCGGCTCGTAGCCGTCGCGGGCGAGCGCATCGCTCATGCGCGTGGAATCATAGACGTTCATCTGGCAGCCATAGGTCTTGATGAAGACCTTGCGGCTGTTGGAGCCATCGCGGAAGCCCTCGCTGGGCGTTGCTTCCGGGGCCTGGAGTAGGGCGCTGTCCTGTGTCATGACGCGCTATTTAGTGGTTTTTGCCGCAAGAGAAAAGGGATTCTCGGCTCAGCCCACATCGCGACCGCGCAGGCTTATGTTCAGCAGGTTGCGGATGCGCGAGGCGATCGTCGCGCTCACCTCCTTGCGATTGGTGTCGGCGCGATATTCCACCGCTTCGCCGTAGGAAACTTCCGCGTCGATCGCGCCACATCTGAGGATATCGATGAGATGCGGCAGGAGCTCGAGATCGCCCGGCCAGGCGGCGAGCCGGCGGTGATAGCGCCCCATGGGAATGCCGTGCACCCTTGTGTAGACGACCGCCACCGGCTGCACCACGACCGTGCCGGTCGGCGAATATGGCACGGCCATCGCAGCGGCGCCGAACAGCGAGGATTTGACCTCGAGCAGCCGGTTGCCGTCCGACGTCGTGCCCTCCGGAAAGAGCACGACGATTTCTCCGTCGGCCATGCGCCCGGCGATCTCATTTGCCTGATGGCCGGTCTTGCGCTTCTCCTCGCGCACGACGAAGACGCTTTTCTGCAGCTTGGCGAGGGTGCCGAAGATCGGCCAGTCGCGCACCTCGATCTTGGCGATGAAGGCGACGTCGGCCACCGAAGACATCACCATGATGTCAAGCCAGGACGAATGGTTGGAGCAAAGCATCAGAGGCCGGCGGCCTTCCAGCCTGCCCTTCACGCGGACGCGGATGCCGAGGCAATAGCAGACGATGCGATGCCAGAGGCGCGGAAGTCTCCGGCGCAGCCGCCAGTCGAATCGCAGCGCCAGCACCTGCAGCGGCATGAGCACGATGCTGACGGCAAGGATGACGACCGCAGCAAAGGCGATACGCAGCCAGGCGATCAAATGCGGCACTCCCGGGCTGCCATCGCTTCAGAGATCTTCCTTCTTCAACGGAATGCCGTAGAGCTCGAGGCGATGGTCGACCAGCCGGAAGCCGTGCTCGCGGGCGATGCGCTCCTGCAGTGCCTCGATCTCCGGCGAGCGGAATTCGATGACCGCGCCGGTCTTCAGGTCGATAAGATGGTCGTGATGCTCTTCCGGTACCGTTTCGTAGCGCGAGCGCCCGTCGCGGAAGTCGTGGCGGGCTATGATGCCGGCATCCTCGAACAATTTGACGGTGCGATAGACGGTCGAGATCGAGATCTTCGCATCCACCTTCACCGAACGGCGGTAGAGTTCTTCTACGTCGGGATGGTCCTGCGAGTCTTCGAGGATGCGCGCGATCACGCGGCGCTGCTCGGTCATGCGCATGCCGCGTTCGGCGCAAAGCTCCTCGAGGGTCTTGGCTACGTCGGTCATTGCCTGCCTTCAAAATAAACGCGTTTCGACAATGCCGGTACGGCGTTTGCGCCGGTCCGCACGTCATGCTCTGCCAGGGAACTATCGAAGAACGCGCTTCATGACAAGCGCCGTGGAAAGGGCGCCGTTTTCCTGCCTGTAGTAGCCCTGGCGCTCGCCGACCTTTTCAAAGCCGAGCTTGCGGTAGAGGCCGAGCGCCGCGGTATTGCCGCTGTCGACCTCGAGAAACATACTCTCGCCGCCACGCGCCCGCGCCTCGCGCATTGCCGCCTGCATCAGGCGCCAGCCGATTCCGGCACGGGCGACCTTCGCCTGCACGGCAATCGTCAGGATCTCGGCCTCTCCGGCGACTTGGCGTGCAAGGATAAAGCCGGGAAGCGGCTTTTTCAGGATGGCATTGGTCTGGCGCGCGACGAAGCCGAACACGGTCTCCTGCGACAGCAGGCTGTGGAATTCGCCGTCGCCCCAGGGCCGGGCGAAACGCTCACCATGCAGGAGGGCGACGTCGCGGCAATCCTCGCGCTCCATGGCGATAATCTCGAATTCCGGCTTCAGCGTCAGATAGGCTTCCAGCATGGTCACACTCGTCGCGCAATCGCATATCCGGCCTGCGGCTTGGCATCCGGTCCGCGCAGATAAAGGGGCTTGGGCTTTCCCGCATCGGCAGGGGCGGCAGCACCCAGACGCGCGACAATCGAAATCGGAAAGACATTGGCGTGATCGCCGCCGGCGCCGGCCTTCAGGAGCGGCGTTGCCGAACCGGTGATCTCGCCGTCGAAGCCGGCGGCGAAAGCCTGGGCCTCGGCGACGCTTGTCGCTCGCGGCGCATCAAGCGGGGAACCATCGCCTGCGAAGGACTGGAGATAGATTTCGTCCCGTTTGGCGTCCATCGCCGCCAGCACGGCGCGGCCGGGCGTCTTCTCACGCGCGGCGGCGGCCATGACTTCGAGCGTGGTGACGCCGACGACGGGCACATTGAGCGAAAGCGCAAAACCGCGGGCTGCGGCAACGCCGACGCGGATACCGGTGAACGAGCCGGGGCCGATGGTGACGGCAAGGCGGTCGATCTGAGAAAGTGTCATACCCGCCTGATCCAGCGCGCGATCGACGATCCCGATCAAATGTTCAGCATGCCCCTTGCCGATCATGTCCGATGCCTCCCCCAGCACCGTATTCCTGCCGCTGTCGTAAACGGCGGCAGCGCAATCCACACCTGCGGTGTCGAGCGCCAGAACGATCATGCCATCAATTTCCGAAAAAACTACTGTCGCCTAATCATAAACTGTCCGGCCGAACCTGGGATGGACGGCCGGACGAATTCGTGCTTTTCAAGCGGCAATCACTTCCTGCACTTCGGGAACGAAATGGCGCAGCAGGTTCTGGACGCCGTGCTTCAGCGTGGCCGTCGAAGACGGGCAGCCGGAGCAGGAGCCTTTCATGTTCAGATAAACCTTTCCGTCCTTGAAGCCGCGGAAAGTGATGTCGCCGCCATCCTGGGCGACGGCCGGTCGCACGCGGGTCTCCAGAAGCTCCTTGATGGTCAGCACGATCGATTCATCGCTCTCATCGAAGAACTCGTCGCCGGCATCGGCGTCCTCGGAAAGGATGGAAGCATCCCCCATCACCGGCTTGCCGGACATGAAATGCTCCATGATCGAGCCAAGGATAGCCGGCTTAAGATGCTGCCATTCCGCGTCGTCCTTGGAGACGGAAATGAAATCATAGCCGAAATAGACGCCGGTGACGCCGGGAATTTCGAACAGGCGGGCGGCGAGCGGCGAGGCTTCAGCCTCTTCGGCGCTGCGGAACTCGGCGGTGCCGTTTTCCATGACGACCTTGCCCGGCAGGAATTTTTGTGTGGCGGGGTTGGGCGTGGCTTCGGTCTGAATGAACATCTGGCTCTCCATGCGGCAGGCTCGAGACCTCGGCCGTCTTTAGAATTCTTCAAAAGAAGATAAGCCCATTGCCGGATCTAATCAAGAGACTTGCACTCAAGAAATAGGCTCAGCAGAGGGCGTCGATTTCCTCGTTGGTCAGCGTATCCGGCAGCACGGTCACGGGAATTGGAAACGCCGCCGCGCGTCCGGCGACCGACGAAACCAGCGGTCCGGGACCTTCCTTCGCCGACCCGGCGGCAAGAACGAGGATCGCGACATCTCGGTCTTCCTCGATCACGGCGTTGATCTGCTCGGCTGCGCTGCCTTCACGGATGACGATCTCAGGTTCGATGCCGATCGTCTCCCGCACGATTTGGGCGATCTTTGCGACGGTTGCCTCGGCTTCCTCGCGCGCCTCGGCCCGCATTATCTCCTCGACGCCGAGCCATTGCTGGAAGTCGCCGTTCGGGATCACATAGAGCAGCACCAGACCGCCATTGGAATTCTTCGCGCGCCGGCCGGCATAATGAACGGCGCGCTGGCATTCGGGTGTCCCGTCGATCACCGCCATGAATTTGCGCCGGTGACCTTCGAGCCGTGAGAGTCGCTTCGATACCATGGCGCGGACTCTGACACCCGAAGCGGAAAAATTGCAAGCGCAGTTTTTGTGCGCCACTGCCTGTGGGCGATCCTCTTCTTCGGCGCAGGGCAGAAGAGGAGATGTGCTTCAGTAGAGGAAGCCGATGACGTCGCGCACCTGCTTCATCGTCACCTCGGCGCGCTCCCTGGCTCGTTCGCCGCCCTTGCGCAGAATCGCGTCGATATGGCTGGTATCGTCCATCAGCCGGCGCATCTCGCCGGTGATCGGCGCCAGCACATGAATAGCCAGATCGACCAGCGCCGGCTTGAAGACGGAAAACTGTTGGCCGCCGAATTCGGCCAGCACCGCGGCCTTCGATTTGTCGGCGAGCGCGGCATAGATCGCCACCAGATTGTCGGCTTCCGGCCGGCCATGCAACCCGTCGACGTCGCTCGGCAAGCCGTCCGGATCGGTCTTGGCCTTGCGGATCTTCTTCGAGATCGCCTCCTCGTCGTCCATCAGGTTGATGCGCGAAAGATCCGAGGGATCGGATTTCGACATTTTCTTGGTGCCGTCGCGCAGCGACATGACGCGGGGCGCCGGTCCGCCGATCAGCGGTTCGACCATCGGGAAATAAGCATGCACCGGCTCTTCACCGACGGTGATGTCGACGCCGTAGCCGCTTTTGCGAATATGCTCGGCATAATCGAGGTTGAACTTCATCGCGATATCACGGGCAAGCTCCAGATGCTGCTTCTGGTCCTCGCCCACCGGCACATGGGTGGCGCGGTAAACGAGAATGTCGGCGGCCATCAGGCTCGGATAGGCATAGAGACCGAGCGAAGCCTGCTCGCGGTCCTTGCCGGCCTTGTCCTTGAACTGCGTCATGCGGTTCATCCAGCCGATGCGGGCGACGCAGTTGAAGATCCAGGCAAGTTCCGCATGTTGCGGCACGGCCGACTGATTGAAGACGATATGTTTTTCGGGATCGATGCCTGCGGCGATGAAGGCTGCGGCGATCGAGCGCGTCTGGCTCGGCATGTCCTCGTGCACCAGCTGGGCGGTGAGCGCATGCATGTCGACGACGCAGTAGATGCAGTCATTGCCTTCCTGCAGCGCCACGAAGCGGCGGATCGCCCCGAGATAATTGCCGAGATGCAGATTGCCGGTCGGCTGCACGCCGGAGAATACGAGTTTCTTGAATTCGCTCATGTCGTCCTCAATAGGCTGGTGGAGGGCCCCAAGGCTTGTCGCCTATGTTGCTAACGCCGCGGCTTATGCACGGGCGACCGGTCGCAATCAAGAGGTTCAGGCGCGGTGTGCTGGATCAGGTCGAAGGTGTTGCCGTAAGGATCCGCAAAGACGGCGACCGTGCCGTAGACCTCATGCCTGGGCTGCTCCAGAAAGCGCACGCCGGCGGCAAGCATTGCGGCATGATCGCGGGCGAAATCGTCAGTCTTCAGGAAGAAGCCGACACGGCCGCCCGTCTGGTTGCCGATCGCGGCGCGCTGCGCCTCGGTTGCCGCCTGCGCCAGCAGAAAAGCCGCGCCATCCCCGCCCTTGGGCTTCACCACCACCCAGCGCTTTCCCTCCGGTTGCGGCTCGTCCTGCAGGCAATCGAAACCGAGGCCGTCGCAATAGAAGGTCTTGGCACGGTCATAATCGTCGACGACGAGGGTGACGAGGAAAAGAGACTGGATCGTCATGCGATCTCCTGTACTTGGATGTTTTTTCCACCTTGAACGCGAGGATTGCTCATCTTTAAGCCGAATTGATCAGCTAACTTAGTCCAAATTGAGTATAAAATTTCACAGAAAAGCTTTTATTGAACTGAAAATCCTCCGCCGGGCGCCGGCGGTCCGATGGGGGTCGCTGCAGCAGCCCATCGGAGGGACCCATGCAGAACCCCAGTTTGCTCGCCATGGCAGGCCTTTTCGCCCTACAATCAGCAACGGCTGCCCTCAGTCAAGACGACAAAAGGCACGCCGCCCATCTTCCCCGCCACGAGGCGCGTCTCTCCTACGCGGTGCAGACCGTCAGCGTTCGCGCCAGCTGTTTTCCCATACGCTTGCGAGCGATCCTGTCGCATATCGCCGTAAAGACCGGCCGCCGACCGATCGTAACGTCCGGTCACAGGCCGCATCCTCGCCGTCACGGCTCCCTGCATGGAAAATGCCTGGCGGCCGATATCAGGGTGCCGGGCCTTCCTGAACGCACCATCATTGCAGCGGCAAGAAGCGCGCCAGGCATTGGCGGCATCGGCAGCTATTGCAATGGCATCATCCATGTCGACATCGGGCCGCAAAGGCGATGGATCCATTGTTAAGGGCTCACGCATCCTTTGCCGGCGTCGGCTTGCGGTTGAGATTGCGCCGGATCATGCCCAGATCCGCTCCGCCGATCAGGAAGGCGGCGGCGAAATAGATGAGCATGGCGATTGTTATCAGCAGGCCGAGCGTACCGATCTTGGTCAGAAGCGAGGCGTCAGAAGCGAGCCAGGGCGCCCAATATTGCTTGAGGAAGATGATCGCCGCGCCCATGACGGCCGAAGCGACGATCAGCAGCGCGGCGCGTTTTGCCAGCGTCCATTCCCATGTGAGATGGCCGCGGCGCAACAGCGTGGTGAATAACAGCAGAGTGCTGATCCAGCCGGCTGTGGCTTCGGCAACGGCGATGCCGGGCGCGCCCATATAGGGAAAGAGGGTGAGCGCCGTGGCGCAGTTGGTGGCGACCGCGATCGCCGAGAAGCGCATCGGTGTCTTGGTATCCTCGCGAGCATAAAAGCCCGGCTGCAGCGCCTTGATCAGCACGAAGGCCGGCAGACCGATGCCGTAGATCGCCAGGATCGAGCCGACGACGGCGGTGTTTTCCTGATGGAAGGCGCCGCGCTCGTAGAGCACGCGGATGATCTCGTCGGAGAGGATCCAGAGCGCGAAGGCGGCGGGGATGGTCAGGAACAGCACGAATTCGATCGAGCGGTTCTGCAGATTGGCGGCCTCGCGCAGCGCCCCGCCCTTCAGCGACCGGGCAAGCTCCGGCAGAAGCACCACCCCGACGGCGACGCCGACGACGCCGAGCGGCAGCTGATAGATGCGGTCGGCATATTGCAGGGCTGCGATCGCGCCGTCGCGGGAGGAGGCGATCGCCTGGCCGATCAGCTGATTGATCTGTGTGATGCCGCCCGTCACGGCGGCGGGCACGGCCAGGATCAGCAGCCGCTTGACATTCGCAGTCATTTTCGGGAAGCGGAAGCCTATGCTCATGCCGGCTGCCAGCACGCCAACATAGACGACGGCGAGCTGCAGGAACCCGGCGGCAAGAACGCCCCAGGAGAGATACCAGGCCGTAGCCAGCGGATCGGCGCCGGTGTAGAGCGAATAAAACAACGCCCCGATCATCACCACGTTGAGGAAGACGGGCGCGATGGCGGCGGCGAAGAAATGATGCAGCGAATTCAGCATGCCGCTCATCATCGCCGTCAGCGACATGCACATCAGATAGGGGAACATCACGGCCGCCATGCGGATCGTGATCGAGAATTTCTCGGGATCGTCGGCGAATCCCGGTGCGATGATGAAGCGCACCAACAGCGGCATGGAGAGCTCCATCACGATGGTGATGAGGAGCAGCACCGAAAACAGCACGCCGAAAACCTCTTCCGAAAAGCGCTTGGCTCCGTCCGTGCCGTTCGCCTCGATCTCCTTGGCGAAGAGCGGCACGAAGGCGGCGTTGAAGGCCCCTTCGGCAAATAGCCGACGGAAGAGGTTCGGAAAGCGGAAGGCGGCGTAGAAGACGTCGGCCATCGGCCCGGTGCCGAGGGCAGCCGCCATCAGCGTTTCACGGGCAAAACCGAAGATGCGGCTGCCGAGCGTGGCGCCGCCGACGGTCGCGAATTTTTTAACGAGGCTCATGCTTGCTGGCTCATGCGGGGGAATCGGCTTTCTTTTCGGCTGCCGGCGATGTCCGGGCGGTGGCGGCGGGCGCGATGATGCCGGAGGGCATGCGCTCGCGCAGCTCGTCCTGCTCCTCCGCCATCACGGCCTTCATGCGAGCGGTGATATTGGCACGCTTGCTGTCGCCCGATATCTTCTGGCCCACGAGATCGGTGACGTAGAAGGTGTCGATCACCTTCTCGCCGAAGGTGGTGATGCGGGCCGACTGGATGTCGAGCGACAGATCGGAGAGCACGGCGGTGATCTCCGACAGGAGGCCCGGCCGGTCGAGGCATTCGACCTCGATGACCGTAAACTTGTTCGACAGGCTGTTGGTGATGTTGACCGAGGGCGGAATGTCGAAGGCTTTGCTTTTCTTGCGATTGCGCGTGCGCGTGGCAATGACCTCGGGCAGCCGCTTGCGGCCGGACAGAACATCCTCGATCATTCGTCCGATCGTGCCGGCGCGGCGCAGCTCGTCGGCATCATCGGCAAATTCGCGGCTGACATGGATCGTATCGAGCGCCCGTCCGTCCGAGGTCGTGAAGATCTGGGCGTCGACGATGTTGGCGCCGGCCGCAGCACAGGCGCCGGCTATGACGGCGAGCAGGCGCGGGTGGTCGGGCGACAGCACGGTGATTTCAGTGATGGCGTGGAAACTGTCGGTGCGCACCATGGTGGCGAGCGCCTGGCCCGCCTTGTCGGCCTGCCGGATGAACTGGGCGTGGCGGAGCTGGTCTTCCAACGGTACGGAGAGCAGATAGGGCTGGTAATGCAGCTTGGTATAGGTGTTGCGATCCTTCTGGCTCCAGTCGGCGAGGGCGCCGCGCAGCGCCTCGGCGGCGGCATTGGCCCGCTCCTTGCGGGAGACCTCCGAAAAGCCGCCGGCCAGCAGCAGCTCGGTTTCGTAGTAGAGCGTGCGCAGAAGCTGGCCTTTCCAGCCGTTCCAGACGCCGGGGCCGACTGCCCGAATATCGCAGATCGTCAGGATCAGAAGCATTTTAAGCCGGTCGAGCGACTGCACGCGGTCGGCAAAGTCGATGATCGTCTTGCGATCGGTGAGGTCGCGGGTCTGCGCCACCATCGACATGGTCAGATGTTCCTCGATCAGCCAGACGACGAGTTCCGTCTGCTTCTGCGACAGGCCGAAGCGGGCGCAGAGCTTGCGGGCGACGCGGGCGCCGGCAATCGAATGATCCTCCTGGCGACCCTTTGCGATGTCATGGAGGAGAACCGCGAGATAGAGCGCCTCGCGGTCCTCGATTCCCGAGATCAGCTTATTGGCGAGCGGATGCAGATCCTCCGACCGCGACTTGTCGATCTCCGAGAGAACCTCGACGGTGCGGATCAGATGCTCGTCGACCGTATAGTGGTGATACATGTTGAACTGCATCATCGCGACGATCTTGCCGAAATCAGGAATGAAGCGGCCGAGCACACCGGCCTCGTTCATCCGGCGCAGAATTAGCGCCGGGTCGCGCTTCGACGTCAGGATCGACATGAAGAGGCGGTTCGCCTCGTCGTTTTCCCGTAGGCTGTTGTCGATTAGCGCGAGTGAACGTGTGACGCGTTTCAGCGCATCCGGATGGAATTCCAGCCCGTTGATGTCGGCGACGTGAAAGAGCCTGAGGATGCTGACCGGATCGCGCTTGAAGACATCGGCGTCGGCGAGCGCGATGCGGCCGCGGTCTTCGACGAATTCGACGCTGCCGGCGATTTTGCGGGTGCGATGGGTAAAGCGGCTGATGACGCCGGTGAGGCCCGGGATCGACTTCGCCTGCTGGTCTTCGAGCGCGGCGCACAGGATGCGCGTGAGATCGCCGACATCCTTGGCCACGAGGAAATAGTGCTTCATGAAACGCTCGACCGCCGAAAGGCCAGGGCGGGTATGATAGCCGAAGGCCTCGGCGATCTCGCGCTGGATGTCGAAGGATAGACGCTCCTCAGCCTTGCCTGTCAGGAAGTGCATATGGCAGCGCACCGCCCAGAGAAAATCGTCGGCTTTCTGCAGCAGGCGATATTCGTGCTTCGACAAGACGCCGAGCTTGACCAGCTCCGCCTGGTCGCGCACGTGGTAGTAATATTTCGAGATCCAGAACAGCGTGTGCAGGTCGCGAAGCCCGCCCTTGCCTTCCTTGACGTTGGGCTCGACGAGGTAACGTGTGTCGCCCGCCTTGCGGTGGCGCTCGTCGCGCTCGGCAAGCTTGGCGGCGATGAATTCGGGGCCGGTGCCGGTGACGATTTCCTTGTCGAAACGGGCCTCGAGCTCGGTTTCCAGCCGCTGCAGGCCGCAGATATAGCGCATCTCAAGAATGGCGGTGCGGATCGTCATGTCGGACTTGGCGAGCGCGATGCATTCCTCCACCGTGCGGGTGGCATGGCCGACCTTGAAGCCCATGTCCCAGAGCACGTAGAGCATGAATTCGACCGCCTTGTGCGTCTCCTCCGCCGGCCTCGGCAGGAAGAGGAAGAGCAGGTCGATATCGGAGCCCGGCGCCAGCGTGTCGCGGCCGTAGCCGCCGACGGCGGTCACCGCGAACTTGTCCTTCTGTAGCGGAAAGATATGGGTGGTGGCGAAATTATAGAGGACGGTGATGATCTGGTCCTGCAGCCAGGAAATCCGGTAAGCGCAATTGAGACCGCTTCCGTCGGCTGCAAGAGCCGCGCGCGCCTTCTGCCGTCCTTCCGTGCTCGCCTTTTTCAGGGCGGCAAGAAGATCGGCGCGCATGATGTCGGGCCGGTTTCGATTTGCCTCGGCAACGGCGTCGCACTGCTTCTGCAGCAGCTCGGCGTCGAGGATCTCCGAGAAATCGAGGTCGCGCGTCGCGCTCACAGGGGTGGTTTCCTGTTCATGCCGGGCTGCCTGATTGGGGCTCGCCTCACGTTTCGTCTGCATGCGCTATAACCTCTTTGCCCGGCGACTGACACGGGCCTTCATACTGCAAGAACCTTTAAATTTGGCGAAATGGTGTTGTCATGCTGAAGCTTTGCCACAAGCTGCGGCGTTTCCGAAAAGCCTCACACTGCGACCTGCGCACGCAGCGAATACAGCACCTGCCGGGTCTCGCGCTGGATCTCCTCGAGCGTCGCCCTGTCGCATTCGCGGTAGCCCGCCTTGGCGATCGACGTTCCGAGTTCAGCGATCATAGCGCAGGAGTGAGTGATTTTCAGCAGGCCGATTGGCGATGTCCAGCCGCGCGCGTTGCGGTCTCCATCGGCGCGCCGCATCGTTTCGAGCATGGAGCAGATGAGCGACAGGCGCTCGGTTTCGCGAACCAGCTTCTCCATGAACATCGGCTGCGCTCCTATTTCAGCTTTTTCTTGAGATCGTAAAGCGCATCGAGCGCCTCGCGCGGCGTCATGTCGTCGAGGCTCATCGCCTTCAGCGCCTCCTCGACCTTCGATGGGCTGCGGGCCGTGTCCTCGCGGCGCACCGCCACCTGGAAGAGCGGCAGATCGTCGATCAGCTGGCTCGCCGGGTTCTTGCGGTCGGCATCTTCGAGGCGGGTGAGCACGTCGCGGGCCCGCGACACGACCGACGCTGGAAGCCCCGCAAGACGTGCGACCTGGATGCCGTATGAGCGGTCGGCGGCGCCCGGCCCGACCTCATGCAGGAAGATGACGTCGCCGTCCCATTCCTTGACCCGCATCGTGGCGTTCGATAGCCGGCCAAGCTTTTCCGACAGCACGGTCAGCTCGTGGAAATGTGTAGCGAAGAGGCCGCGGCAGCGATTGGCCTCGTGCAGGTGCTCGACGGCGGCCCAGGCGATCGAAAGGCCGTCGAAGGTCGCGGTGCCGCGGCCGATCTCGTCGAGGATAACGAGGGAACGGTCGCTCGCTTGATTGAGGATCGCCGCCGTTTCCACCATCTCGACCATGAAGGTCGAGCGTCCGCGCGCCAGATCGTCGGAGGCGCCGACGCGGGAGAAAAGCCGGTCGACAATGCCGATATGGGCCGTTGTTGCCGGCACGAAGGAACCCATCTGCGCCAGGATCGCTATCAGTGCGTTCTGACGCAGGAAAGTCGATTTACCGCCCATGTTCGGACCGGTCAGCAGCCAGATCGCCCCATCGCGATCGCCGGTTTTAGGCGAGAGATCGCAATTGTTGGCGACGAAGGGGCCGCCAGCCTGGCGGCGCAGCGCCTGTTCGACGACCGGGTGGCGCCCGCCTTCGATCGCAAACATCTTCGAGCCGTCGACCTGCGGTCGGCAATAGGCCTGCTCTTCGGCGAGCAGCGCCAGGCCTGCGGCGACGTCGATCACCGCGAGCGCCCTGGCGCCGGCCTTGATCGCCTCGGCTTCCGCCACGACTGCCGCCGTCATCCTGTTGAAGGCCTCGAGTTCGATCGTAAGCGCCCGATCGGCGGCATTGGCGATGCGGCTTTCGAGATCGGCAAGTTCGGTCGTGGTGAAGCGCATGGCGCTCGCCATGGTCTGGCGATGGATGAAGCGGGCCTTCGCCTCCGCCGTCTCCGTCATCGGCCCGGCATTGCCGGCGGTCACCTCGATGAAATAGCCGAGGATATTGTTGTGCTTGATCTTCAGCGATCGGATGCCGGTTTCCTCGGCATATTGCAATTGCAGTCCGGCGATGACGCGGCGCGACTGGTCTCGCAGCGCCCGGACTTCGTCGAGTTCGGCGCTCGCGCCGTCGCGCAGGAAGCCGCCATCCCGTTTCAGCAGCGGCAATTCATCGGCGAGCGTCTCGGCAAGCAGTTCTTCCAGCGGCGCGGGAAGCGCTTTCAGACCAGACAGCGCCTCGCCGAGCTCTTCAGGCAGCAGCGCGCTATCGAGCAGCTGCGCAAGGCCTGCCGCGGCTTGGAGGCCCTGGCGGATGGCAGCAAGATCGCGCGGTCCGCCGCGATCGAGCGCCAGGCGGGACAGCGCGCGCGGCATGTCGGGCACATGTTTCAGCGTGTCGCGCAGCTTGCCGCAGAGCGAGGGCTCTTCGATCAGAAAGCCGATCGAATCGAGCCGCGCATTGATGCGGCCGGGTTCGGTCAGCGGCGACATCAGCCGCTCGGCGAGAAGCCGCGCCCCGCCGCCGGTGACGGTGCGGTCGATCGCCTTCAGGAGCGATCCGTTGCGATCGCCCGACAGCGTGCGAGCAAGCTCCAGATTGGCGCGGGTGGCCGGGTCGATGAAGAGCGTTGAAGCCGCGCTTTCCCGCTCCGGCTTTCCAAGCGGCGGCCGCTCGGCGATCTGTGTCTTCTCGACATAGGCGACGGCGGCTGCGGCCGCCGCGAGTTCGGCGCGCGAGAAGCTGCCGAAGCCGTCGAGGGTCGAGACGCCGAAATAACGGGCGATCCGGCCTTCGGCGCTGGCGCTGTCGAAGAGAACCGCCGGCTGTGGCACGGCGGTGCGGCCAAGCACATCGAAGACGGGTTTGAGCTCGGCATCGTGGAAGATCGTGTCGGGCAGGATGAGCTCGCGCGGATCGATGCGCAGGATGTCGGCAAGCAGCCGCGAGCTTTCCGTTTCGGCAAGCCGGAAAACGCCGGTGGAAATATCGATCCAGGCAAGCGCGAGCGCCGGTTCGGCTCCGCCGCGGATGCGGGCAAGCGCCATCAGATAGTTCGATTCCGAAGGCGAGAGCAGCTTTTCCTCGGTGATGGTGCCTGGCGTGACGAGGCGGATGACGTCACGCTTGACCACGGATTTGGCGCCGCGTTTCTTGGCCTCGGCCGGATCCTCGATCTGTTCGCAGACGGCCACGCGGAAGCCGAGCGCGATCAGCTTCTGCAGATAGTCGTCGGCCGCATGCACGGGCACGCCGCACATCGGGATATCCTGGCCCATGTGCTGGCCGCGCTTCGTCAGCGTGATGCCGAGCGCGCGTGCGGCTTCCAGCGCATCCTCGAAGAACAGCTCGTAGAAGTCGCCCATGCGATAGAAGAGCAGCGAATCCGGATTGTTCGCCTTGATCTCGATATATTGCTCCATCATCGGCGTCGCCGAGGCGCGGCTTTCCGCCGTGGCGAGCTCGGCAGCCGAAAAGGCTTCATTCCCGGTGTCTATTCGTGCGTTCACGGAGGTGCAGTTTTTCCCAAAAAAACAGGTGCCAACCCTATCCGTGCGCCGCTATAGATGACAACTGCATTTGAGGAAGAGCGAAGCGTCGCCCACAGGACGTTGGAGGATTTATGCCCGATATCAACAAGAAGGACCGGCCGGTGACCTCGGTGACCGATCAGGAGGCGCTCGACTTTCACGCCATGGGCCGCCCCGGCAAGCTGGAGATCAATCCGACGAAGCCGATGGCGACGCAGCGCGACCTCTCGCTCGCCTATTCCCCTGGCGTCGCCGTCCCGGTCAAGGCGATCGCCGCCGATCCGCAGACCGCCTATGACTATACGGCGCGCGGCAATATGGTCGCCGTCATATCAAACGGCACGGCGATCCTTGGCCTCGGCAATCTTGGCGCACTCGCCTCCAAGCCCGTCATGGAGGGCAAATCGGTGCTCTTCAAGCGCTTCGCCGACGTCGATTCCATCGACCTCGAGATCGAGACGGAAAATGTCGACGAATTCATCAACTGCGTGCGCTTCCTCGGCCCCTCCTTCGGCGGCATCAATCTCGAGGATATCAAGGCGCCGGATTGTTTCGTCATCGAAAGCCGGCTGCGCGAGCTGATGGACATTCCCGTTTTTCATGACGACCAGCATGGCACGGCGATCATCGCCGCCGCCGGCCTGATCAATGCGCTGGAACTGACCGGCCGTGACCTTAAGACGACGAAGCTCGTCTGCAACGGCGCGGGCGCCGCGGCGATCGCCTGCGTCGAATTGATCAAGGCGATGGGCTTTGCGCCCGAAAATATCATCCTCTGCGACACAAAGGGCGTCATCTACCAAGGCCGCACCGAGGGCATGAACCAGTGGAAATCGGCGCACGCGGCAAAGACCGATGCGCGCACGCTGGAGGAGGCGATGAACGGTGCCGATGTCATCTTCGGCCTGTCGCAGAAAGGCGCCCTCTCAGCCAAGATGATCCGCTCGATGGCCGACCGGCCGATCATCTTCGCCATGGCCAATCCCGATCCCGAGATCACGCCGGAGGAGGTCGCCCGCATCCGGGACGACGCCATCATGGCGACGGGCCGCTCGGACTACCCCAACCAGGTCAACAACGTCCTCGGCTTTCCCTATATCTTCCGCGGCGCCCTCGATGTGCGCGCCTCCACCATCAACGACGCAATGAAGATCGCCGCCGTCAAGGCGCTGGCAAACCTTGCCCGTGAGGACGTGCCGGATGACGTGGTCGCCGCCTATCAGGGCAACCGGCCGCGTTTCGGGCCGCAATATATCATCCCTGTTCCCTTCGATCCGCGTCTGATCTCGGCAATTCCGGTCGCCGTCGCGCAAGCTGCGATCGAAAGCGGCGTCGCCCGCAAGGTCATCACCGACATGGCCGGTTATGCCCGCGAGCTTTCGGCGCGCCGCGATCCGATCGCCTCGACGCTTGCCAGCCTCTACGAGCGTGTCCGTCGCCGCCCGAAGCGGATCGTCTTTGCCGAGGCGGAGGAGGAACAGGTGCTGCGCGCTGCCATGTCCTATGCCAACCAGCAGCTCGGCACCGCCATCCTGCTCGGCCGCGAGGATCTGATCCAGGCGACGGCGGAGCGCGCCGGGATCGATCTCAACCGGCCCGGATTCGAGATCGTCAATGCCCGCATCTCGACCCGCGTCGAGGCTTATATCGACTATCTCTATGCCAGGCTGCAGCGTCACGGTTACCTCCACCGCGACGCCCAGCGGCTGATCCACAACGATCGCAACCACTTCGCCGCGACGATGGTGGCGCTCGGGGACGCCGACGGCATGGTGACGGGGATCACCCGCAACTATTCGACGGCGCTCGAGGATGTGCGCCGCTGCATCGACGCGAAGCCCGGCCATCGCGTCATCGGTGTGTCGCTGGCGCTCTGCCGCGGCCGCACGGTTTTCGTCGCCGATACGGCTGTGCACGACATGCCGACCGCCGAAGAGCTTGCCGATATCGCCGAAGAGGCCGCGGGCCTCGCGCGGCGCATGGGATATCAGCCGCGCGTCGCCATGCTTGCCTATTCCACCTTCGGCCATCCCTCGGGCGAACGCTCCGAGCGGGTGCGCGAAGCGGTCAAGATCCTCGATCGGCGGCGCGTCGATTTTGAATATGACGGCGAGATGGCCGCCGACGTCGCCCTGAACCGCAAGGTAATGGAGCAATATCCCTTCTGCCGGCTCTCCGGCCCCGCCAACGTGCTCGTCATGCCGGCCTTCCACTCGGCATCGATCTCGACCAAGATGCTGCAGGAACTCGGCGGCTCCACCGTGATCGGCCCGATCCTCGTCGGCTTGGACAAGCCGGTGCAGATCACCTCGATGGGCGCCAAGGATTCCGACATCGTCAACATGGCGGCGATCGCCGCCTATGGCGGTTCGTAGAGGGCTATCACGCCCGCATAGGGGACAGTGTTCTGTGCCCGGCAGATCGGCGAGGTCAGCCCCTGATCCGGCTGCCGCCACCTTCTCACGGCGAACGGGGCGAGGTGATATGCCGCGGCCTTTCCGTCCCCATCCATGTCTGGTGTGGCGGTCCCCTCGTCCTGTTTGGGGGGGCCGAAGGACAGTACGAGACCCGTGGCTCTACCCGGGCAAGTGTTAGGGTGAGGGGTAGCCGTTGCCCTTTACCAGACGGTAGTGCGACGAAGCGATCAGCTTGCAAAGCGGCCGGCGTCGGCGCCGTAGTAGTTCAGGTAGCGGTCGGAAATGCTGGAAATCGGCAGCACGATCAGCACATCGGTCGTGTTAAAGGCATGGTCGATGACCGCGCTGGAGCCGACCATCGCACCAAGTCGAAGATAGCCCTTGATCAGCGGAGGCAGGGCCATCAGCGCCCGCTTCGGGTTGACGGCCTCGGCCGGCATCAGATCCATGTTGCGGGCGAGATGCGGCAGCGCGCCGACCGCCCATTCGTCCTTCGCCAGCACATTGTGGTAGAGGAAGGACAGCGCCAGCGCGTGGCTTTCGAGATAGACGCCGGGGAACGAGGCGCAGCCGAACATCGCGCTCATGCCGTGCTTCAGCGCATAAGCCCAGTTGCCCTGCCACAGAAGCTCGACGGTGCGTTTGGTGCGGTATTCCGGCAGCACGCAGGAACGTCCGAGCTCCATGAAACGCTTGTCGGGATGCCTGGCGAGCAGGCTTTCGATCTCGAATTCGGAAGCCGAGTAAAAACCCCCATTGGCGGTGGCCACATCCTGGCGCAGCAGTCGATAGGTGCCGACGATCTGGTCTTCCGGATCGCCCTCGAGCGAGCGGTCGAGAACGAGAAGATGGTCGCAGAACGCATCATAGGCATCGAAATCGCGTTCGCGGCGCATGGCCTCCGGCGGCAGTTGCGCCTTCATTTCTTCGACGAAGACGCGGTAGCGCACGGCCTGCGCCGCATCGATCTCGCGTGTCGTGCGGGCAAGGCGGGTTTCCAGATTGCCGATCCGGCCGAGGATGTCGCCGTCCTTCTGCCCGGCAGCCGTCGACGGCCGTGCAGTCTCTGCGGTGACGTCACGATTCAGAATGTCAATGGAGGACATGGCGATTCTCCCGTTGCCGGCTTATCGACGCCATAAAACACTTCTGTACGACAGGAAAGTGACATATTGCATTTGCCGGCGCAACAAGCCTGTCGGTTCGGCGGCGCCTTACCGCGCCTCTGCCCGGCGGGCGGAAAGCGCTGCGACCGCCTGAACTTCCGTCAGCAGCCGCACCGGGTCCACCGGTTTCACCATGACGCGGTTGGCGCCGTTGAGCAAGACCTGGCGGCGCGATTCGTCGCTCTTGTCGGCGGTGAGTACGATCACCGGCACCGGGTCAAGATCAAGACGCCTTTCGTGGCCGCGCAGCCGCCCCAGCATGTCGATGCCGTTGCCGCCGGGCATCGACAGATCGCTGATGATGATGTCAGGCCGCTCATTTACCTCGCCGAGGGCGCAATCGAGCAGCGTCTCGAAATCTTCGACGTGATGCACCTTGTGTCCGCCCTTTTCGAGCATGACGCGCACCAGCATCGCATTGATCGGATCGTCCTCTCCGAGCAGAATGCGCAGGCCGTGTGCAGCAACCAGCGTCTCGGCCATGGGCGGGCCCAAGCCCGGCTGATTGTCGTTCAACGCGTCGCGCTTCTCCATGCCGCGCATGCGCCCGCGCAGCACATCGATCAACGACTGTTCCCGTAGAGGCCGGATGAGCCAGGCATCGAACAGGTCGAGCGGGTGGGCGCTGCGCTCTTCCGGATTGACGAGCAGAACCTTGCGCAGCCCGAGGGCGGCGATTTCGGCGCGGTCGGCGAGATGAGCCGAAAACTCCGCCGACATGCGATGGTCGACGATGATATCGGTCGGCCGCCGGCCGCCGGTCGCCATGCCGAGCAGCCTTGCTCGTGCCGTCTCGCCGTCCGCAACGAGCTGGCAGATGCCGCCGAGCGCGGTGATCGTCTCGGCGATGGCGGTGCGCGCCGCACCTGCCGGCGCCAAGAGCACGACGCTGTTGCCGGCAAGCAGCGTGTTTCGCCGGTCGGGCCGCTCGCTGCCGATGTCGACGGGGAAGCGGATCGAAAATGTGCTGCCCAGTCCCTTTTCGCTGGCAACCGTCAATGCGCCGCCGAATTCGCGCATGATGCGGGCGGAGATGGCAAGGCCGAGCCCGGTGCCGCTGCTCTTGTCGGCAATGGTGCCGCCCTGCTCGAACTCGCCGAAAACGCGCGCCTGCTCCTCCGCCGTCATGCCGGGACCGCTATCGGCCACGGTGATCAAAAGGTCGCCTGCGTCGAGCAGGACGCGGATGAAGACGCCGCCGGCCTGGGTGAACTTCACTGCATTGCCGATGACGTTGAACAGAACCTGGCGCAGCCGCGCCGCATCGAAGCTCATATTCTCCGGCACGTCGGACGACACCGTGGCGCCGATCTCGATACCCTTTTCATGCGCCCGGTGGGCGAGCATTTCGACGACACTTTCCAGGAGCTTCCGCAGCGATTCCGAGCGCGGATGCAGCTCGAAGCGTCCGACTTCGATGGTGGAAAAATCGAGCAGGTCCTCGACGAGCTGCGTCAGCGCGTGGCCGGATTGGCGGATGCTCGCGAGATAATTCTGCTGCTCCTGCGTCAGCCGCGTCTCGGCAATCAGGTGCGTCATGCCGAGGATGCCCGATAGCGGCGTGCGCACTTCGTGGCTGACGGTGGCTAGCAGCCTGGATTTGGCGGCGCTGTTATATTCGGCCTTCTGGCGAGCCTCCTCGCGGCTCTGCGCGATCAGCCGCTCTTCGGTGACGTCGCGGGCAACGCTCTGCAGCAGCAGGCGGCCATTGGCGGGATCGCGGGTCACGACGTCACGCCAGAGGAAGATGCGCTGACCTTCCGGTGTCGAAATCTCGACATCGTAACAATGCGGGACGGGGCCGGGCCGGAAGGCGAGGCCGATCTCCTCGCAGGTGCGTCCTTCCGGACGCAGCCGTCCGGTCAGGCGGCGAAACGTGTCATTGGCGGAGATGATGCGCCGGTCCATGCTGCGGCTGACGGTGATGTCGCCGAGCACGTCGTGCACGTCGGCAAACAGCTTTGCGCCGTCGTTCCACTCCGGCCGGGTCTGGCGGCCGGACCTGTTTGATCTCCGCCGGCGAACCATCAGGACGGCGTAGCTGGCGATGACCGCGAGGCCGAGAACGACAAGGCCGCCTGAGAGCAGCAGCGGGTCGCCGGCATGAGCAAGCAGCATGAGGATCGTCGCGGCAAGGAGGCCGGCGCCGCCCAGCCAGTAGAACAGGAGGCGCCGTGTCGGGGCCGCTCCTTGACGCTCATCGGTTTCCACAGGTGCCGCTGTACGCGGTCGCGGGGAGGGCTGCCCCATCCGCTCCTCAAGCGGCTTGGCGACGGGTCCGCCGAAGGCGGCGGACAATCTTTCCTGCAACTGTCCCAGGCTCTGCATGCTGTCTGCCTAACATGAGGCCCGTTCCGAATGCCTTCAGGAATTCGATAAGATTTTAGCGGCCGGCCTTTTTCGGCAGCAGCAGCTCCTCGAGAATGACGCAGCCGGCGCCAATGGTAATGAAACTGTCGGCGAGATTGAACACCGCGAAGGACCAGTTTTCGGTGTAGAACAGGATGTAGTCGATCACATGCCCGTAGGCGAAGCGGTCGACAAGATTGCCGATCGCGCCGGCAATGATCAGCGCATAGCCGAGATGGGCGAGCCAGCGGTCTTTTGCCGTGCGGTACCACAGCCAGATGACGAAGGCGACGATGACGAGCCGCATCCCGACGATGAACCAGCCGTCCATGCCAGATAGCATCGAAAAGGCGACGCCGAGATTATAGGTACGGTAGAGCGCCAGCATCGGAACGACGGGAACGGCTTCCTGCAGCGGCAGATAGTGGTCGACCGCGATCTTGACGGCCTGGTCGATGAGAACGGCGAAGAAGATGAAGAAGAGGATCGGCGCCGGGCGAGAAAACAGCGCGGGGCGTGCATGCGTCGGTTCGGTCATTTGCCCTCGGTAAGTGAGAGGAGATGGCGGCGCGCCTCGAAAAGCATGACAGCGGTGGCGACGGCGAGGTTCAGCGAATCGGCGCGGCCCTGCTGCGGAATGCGGGCAAGCGCATCGGCGTCTCCGGCGAGCTGGTCCGGCAGCCCGGATTGTTCGTTGCCCATCAGGAGCACTGTGGGCTTCCTCCGATAGTCGATCGTACGGTAGTCGACCGCGCCGGCCAGATGGGTGGCGACGACGGAAACGCCGGCCGACTTCCGCCAGGCCAGGAATTCCTCCGGCGTCGCCCGCGCCACGGGAACGGCGAACACCGAGCCCATGGTCGCCCGCACGGTTTCAAGCGAGAAGGGATCGGTCGTCTCGCCGATCAGAATGATGCCGGACGCGCCGGCGGCATCGGCCGTGCGGATGATGGTGCCGAGATTGCCAGGGTCGCGCACCCGGTCGAGCGCCACCCACGTCTCGCCCTCCTGCGGCCGGACGCCCCTAAGCGGCGTCCAGCGTTGCTCGAAGATGCCGATGACCATTTGCGGGTTGTCGCGCCGGGTGATCGAAGCGATCACTTTTTCGCTGACTTCGAGCACCAGACCGCCCGATGCGACGGTCTTGGCCGCCATCTGCTCGACCAGCGGCTTGCCCTTGGCGGCCTTGGCATAGACCAGCGTTCGGATCGTCCAGCCGAGCTCGATCGCATCGATGACAAGCTTCAGCCCTTCGGCGAGGAAAGTTCCGCTTTCCTCCCGCGACTTCTTGTTCGTCAGCGCCTTGATATCCTTGATGATCGGATTGGCGAGCGAGGTGACTTCCTTCACCTGGCCGACCCTGCGCGGTCCCTGATCGTGGAAATCCTTGGTCATTTCGGCACCCAGCGGGAAAAGAGGGAGGTGGAAAGCGCGCGGCCCGGCGTCTTGCCGTCGAGGCCTGCCTCGCGAATGACCAGCTCGCCGGATTCGACCGCGCCGCCGGCGCCGCGCATCGTTTCGCGCATCAGCTCGTGGATAGAATAGAAGCTGGCGCGGATCGAATAGGCCGTGAGCACCAGGCCGGCCGCCTTCGGGGAGAGAATTTCGCGGCAGACATCGAGCATCAGCGGCAGATGCTCGAACAGATGCCATACTTCGCCATTCGGGCCGCGGCCGAATTTCGGCGGATCGGTGAGGATGATGTCGTAATGGCTGCGGCGGCGCTCCTCGCGCAGGATGAATTTCATCGCATCCTCGCAGATCCAGCGGATCGGCAGCTTCTCCATGTGCCCGAGCGCCTGGTTCTCACGCGCCCATCCGATCGCCTTCTTCGACGCGTCGACATGGGTGACCTCGGCGCCGGCTGCGGCGGCGACCAGCGAAGCGACGCCGGTATAACCGAAGAGATTGAGTACCTTCAGCGGCCTGCCCGCCTTTTCGACCGCCTCTTTCATCCAGCTCCAGTGGACGATCTGCTCGGGGAAGACGCCGACATGTCGGAACGAGGTGAAGCGGCCGAGGAAATCGACGCCGAGCAGATTGAGCGGCCAGGTCTCCCCGAGTGCGGCCTTCGGGAAGCGCCAGCGGCCGGTGCCTTCCTCATCGGGATCGCCGGTGAAGACGGCATCGACCTTCTCCCAGATTTGGGGCGCCAGCGAAGGCCGCCACAGCGCCTGCGCTTCCGGGCGAATGATGCGATAGGGGCCGTATTGCTCCAGCTTTTGGCCGTCGCCGCTGTCGATCAGGTGGAAATCGCCGGCGCCGAGTGATTCGAGAATGACAGGCACGCGTTCCACCGGCCGCTCGCCGGTGCGGGTCATCAACAAACGCCCGGCTGCGACAGGGGCTAAAGCCTCGCGCGCCGACCCGCGAGCAGCGGCAGGCGCGACCGGCTTCGGCGGCCGGCCGGCCCGAGCGTCCCTCCGGCCCTCACCGGCGGGGCCTGATGTCTTCTTCTGGCCCGGCCGGCTCTCTCTCTGTTTCAACGTGCTCTTCCGCGTCTTTTCGGGGTGGCGTGATAGGCCTGCGTCCTCGGCAGGACCTGGAATTATGCAGTAGCCCAGAAAACCGTACCGGATCAACTGCGCAGGGCGCGGGCTTTATTTCAAACTCCGGAGGCCTGCGCGCGCAACCGATTGTCACTACATAACTGTGGCCGGCGGCGAAGGTACGGAAGCGCGGCGGATGCGAACCGCGGCCCAGGATGAGGACGTTGGACTTGTAGCACCCTCCAATTCCACGCACCGGATCGCAAGCCGGCCGGATATCATTTTCTCACGCCTTGGCAAAAGGCTTTCACCTTGGGATAAATCGACCGAATCGAGATAGGACCATCGAATGGATTTCACCGGCGAAGAACTGATCGCCGCGCCGCGGGACCTCGTCTGGGCAGCGCTCAACGATCCCGAAATCATGCGCGGCTGCATCCCGGGCTGCCAGCGCATCGAGCGGCTGTCGCCAGACGCTTTCGAGGCGACGATCAAAGTGAAGTTCAGTCTGCTGTCCGCCACTTTCCATGGGCTGCTGACGCTGTCCAATGTCGATGCGCCGAAGAGCTATACGCTGTCGGCGGAGGGCAAGGGCGGCATTGCCGGCTTCGCCAGGGGCAGCGCCGATATCGTGCTCGAGGAGAGGGGCGACGAGACCATCCTGCATTACCGCGCCAGGGCCGAGCTGGGCGGCAAGCTCGCACAGCTCGGCGCGCGTCTGCTCGATTCGACTTCGCAGAAGCTCGCCGTGGGGTTCTTTTCGGATTTCAACGCCGCCGTCGTCGCGAAGGCTGCGACCGGCTGAATGCCGCCGAGCGCTTCGGCTTTAGGCTTGGCGCGGGCAGGAACCTTTGTTATTCCGGCATCATGACATGGACCATCAGGCCGCCGCGGGCGGAAGACCAGGTAATGCTCGCGGATATCTATCTTTCCGTGCGGCGCCAGACATTCGTCTGGGTCGATCCCGGCAAATTCCACCGCGAGGATTTTTCCGCTCATACCAATGGTGAGACGATCTTCGTCTGCGACCATGCCGATGGCGGCCTTGCCGGCTTCCTGTCACTCTGGCCGGAGGACGATTTCATCCACATGCTCTATATAAGGCCGGAATTCCAGGGTCTCGGCGCCGGCACGGCCCTGCTGCAGGCGCTGCCGGAATGGCCGCAACATAAGTACCGGCTGAAATGCCTGGTGAAGAACCGGCGCGCGAAGGCCTTCTACCTTTCCCGCGGTTTTGCGGTGACCGGCAACGGCGCCTCGCCGGAAGGTGATTATGAGGAGCTGAGCTTCCACCCGGTTTGACGCGCCTGTGAAAGGCAATCTTACCGCGACGGCAACTGGCTGGCGATGTCTTCTGCACGGGTCCTGTGGCGGTCGGCCTCGCCCTGCCAGCGAATGGCTTCCTTGGCCTCGGTACGGGCGCGCTTGCGGTGTTTTCCCTGGCTGAACCAGGTGGCGGCCGAGCCGATCAGCATGCCCGATATCAGCGCGATGAACAGGAAGACGAAGAAGGGCGCGGAGACCGCGAGCACCGGGTCGTCTGGCCGGAACGGATTGAAGGCGAGCGTGACGCTCTGTCGGTTGGCGACGCAGAAGACGATGAGGATGACGCCGAGCGGCAGCAGAATCAAAAGGTTGACGATCTTCTTGGCCATTTCAGGTCTCCACGCTTGCGCCTGTTATACCGGGCGCGTTCCTGCGCCAGCGCCACGCATGCAACATGCGCAAAGGACGCTGTAGCAGTTGAATCCAGGCATCGAGACAAAATGGATGATCATCTCGGCTCGACACGCCAGCAGAATAGAAAAACAGCCCTTAAGTTCAAGTGCGGTTTCGCCGCAGGCAGCTTGCGCCGCTCAATCCTCTTCGTCGGCTTGGCCGGGATTGAGCCGCTCGCGCAGTTCCTTGCCGGTTTTGAAAAAGGGCACCCATTTCTCCTCGACGAAGACGGTATCGCCGGTACGCGGGTTGCGGCCGGAGCGGGAAGGTCGGTTCTTGACCGAAAACGCGCCGAAGCCGCGTAATTCGACGCGGTTGCCCGCAGCCAGTGCATCGGTGATCTCGTCGAGAACCGCGTTGACGATATTTTCGACGTCGCGATGATAGAGATGCGGGTTGCGTGCCGCAACAATCTGCACCAATTCGGACTTGATCACAGTCGCCCCCTTAAATTATTGATTTCTTATCAATCGCGGCCAACCTGCCAAACTGAAAGCAGCCCGTCAAGAAGCAACTTTGGGGGCAGGATTCCATTGATATCCTGGCCTTTGACGAGATCGTCATAACCGAGGATCGTAATCAACCGCGAAACAGCCCCGGCGAGCAGAAAGGGCGTATTGTCCTTCTTGTCCCAATCCACCATCGGCAGATCGGCGTCGACGCCGCGCGATTTGAGATAGGAGCGGATTTCTGCCTCGCCGCCGATCGTATCGACGAGCTTTGCCGTGAGCGCCTGCCGGCCGGTATAGATCGTGCCGTCGGCGAGCTTCAGCACCTCCTCGCGGGGCAGCTTGCGCCGGTCAGCGACGAGGTCGACGAACCAGTTATAGCTGTCGATCACCATGTTGCGGATCATTGCCTTGGCTTCCTCGCTTGCCTCGTGGAAGGGCGAGGGCTCGGCCTTGAGCGGCGAGGATTTGATCTCCTGCAGAGATACGCCGATCTTGTCGAGCAGCGGCTGGATCTGCGGATACTGGAAGATGACGCCGATCGAGCCGGTGATCGAGCTGTCACCGGCAATTATGGTATCGCCGGCGGTGGCGACCATGTAGCCGGCGGAGGCGGCCAGCGTGCGCACGTCGGAGACGACGGGCTTCTTGGCTGATATCGCACGGATCGCCTTGAAGACTTTTTCGCCGCCATAGGTCGTGCCGCCGGGCGAGGAGATCGAAATCACCGCAGCCTTCACGTGATCGCTGGTCTCGACCTTCTTCAGCCGCTCCAGAAGCTCGTCGTCATCGACGATCAGCCCCGATATCGTCACATGGGCGATATGCGGGCTTGCCGTGCCGGCTTCCCCGAGGGCGAAGCGGTAAAAGGCAACACCGAGCGCCACGATGAGGGCGGCCGCGACGATGCGCCAGAAGCCGAGCTTGCGGCGCAGCCGCCGGCGATCCGCGATGATCGAACTGTCCATAGAAACCTCCAGCGCTGGCCCGGCGTCGGCGTGACGCCGATGGATCCGGTAAAATTGATGGCAGCGGCGCGTACGAAAGCCACTTTTTGATGTTTTTCCGTTTTGTTGCTTGTTGCAGAAAAAATTCCATATTGGCAAGCCAATGTAATAATGCGAAACGAACTGTGATTGCTGGCCGCTTTGTTACGTAGCCGAGGCAAATCACCGTACATGGAACGAGACCTATGCTCGATACCCTGAAGAACAACGGACATGCCGCTTATGCGGGCTCCGGCAGGAGCCCCTATGGCGACGCGTTGTTCCATTCCGCCCGCGTGCGGAGACTGAAGATTTTGCTGCCATTGGCCGCCCTCATCGTCGCCGGCGCCCTCGCGACGGTGGCTTTGGTGAGCCTGTACCTGCCCGAAAACGTCAAGTTCGAAGGCGCCAAGATCGAGAACGGTAAGGTCGTGATGGAAAAGCCGGCAATTGCCGGTCGCAACTCCGACGGCGTCAATTATTCCATGCTTGCCGAAAGGGCGCTGCAAGACATCCGCAATCCCGATCTCATTACCCTCGAGACCATCAAGGCCGCCGTGCCGATGAATGACGGGCTGATTGCCCGCGTCGTCGCTTCGACCGCCGATTACAATCGCGCCACCGACAATCTGCATATGACGGCTCCCTTCACCTTGGTGCTGAGCAGCGGCCTGAACGCGCAGTTCCAGTCCGCCCGGCTCGACATCAAGGGCGGCAACATGCGCAGCGACGACCCCGTGACCATCACAAAGGACAATGCTTCCATTGTTGCGAAGAGGCTGGAGATAACCGATAAGGGGCGGGTGATCACATTCGAGGGGAATGTTCGCATGAATGTCGATCCATCCACCATCCATAAACAGGGCACTTAACCAGCCGGGTCACCCATGACAAAAGATTGTCGCATTTCAGCTTGCAAGACTGGCATAGCATTCGTTGCCGGCGCATTTGCCCTTTTTCTGACTGCCTCGGGCGCGGGCGCGCAGTCGACGACCATGTCGGGAATGAAGCTTTCCAACGACCAGCCGATCCAGATCGAAAGCGACAAGCTGGAGATCCACGACCAGGAGCACACGGCTCTTTTCACCGGCAATGTTAAGGTCGTCCAGGGCACGACCACGCTGCAGTCCGGCAAGATGACGGTCTACTACAAGGACAAGGCGGCAAAGCCCGGCGCCGGCGCGGCGGCGCAACCCGAAGCAAAGCCGGAGCAGTCGGCCTCGCTGGCATCGGGAAGCGCCGATATCGACAGGATCCTGGTGACCGACAAGGTCTATCTGGTCTCGGGCACGCAGACGGCGACTGCCGACGACGGCAGTTTCGACATGGCCTCGCAGACATTCGTCCTCACAGCCGATCAGGGAAACAAGGTGATTCTGTCGGACGGGCCGAATGTCTTCACTGGCTGCAAGCTGACCGTTCATATGCAAACCGGGCGGGCGCAGCTTGAAAGCTGCGGCGGGCGTGTCCAGATTCAGCTCGATCCGAAATCGCAGCCGAACGCGCAGAAGCAGAACTGAACCGGCCTCCCACGTGAAATTATCATCGCTATCAACCATGTTCGGCAGGCCTGAGCCACAAGCTATGGGTGCCGCCGACAAGAGCCGCTATCAGGGAACGTTGATCGCCCGTGGTCTGACGAAGACCTATGCGACGCGCCGCGTCGTCAACGGCGTCTCCCTGGTGGTGCGTCGCGGCGAAGCCGTCGGCCTGCTCGGCCCGAACGGTGCCGGCAAGACGACCTGCTTCTACATGATCACCGGTCTGGTGCCGGTGGATGAAGGCACGATCGAGATCGATGGAAACGATGTCACGACCATGCCGATGTACCGCCGCTCGCGCCTCGGCGTCGGTTATCTGCCGCAGGAGGCCTCGATCTTTCGCGGGCTGACGGTGGAAGAAAATATCCGCGCCGTCCTCGAGGTGCATGTCAAGGACAAGGCCGAGCGCGAGCAGAAGCTGAACGAGCTGCTGGAAGAGTTTCATATCCAGAAGCTGCGCAAGAGCGCGGCCGTCGCCCTTTCCGGCGGCGAACGCCGCCGCCTCGAAATTGCGCGAGCGCTTGCAACCGACCCGACCTTCATGCTGCTCGACGAGCCCTTCGCCGGTGTCGACCCGATTTCGGTCGCCGATATCCAGAACCTCGTCCACCATCTGACGGCGCGCGGCATCGGTGTTCTCATAACCGACCACAATGTGCGTGAGACGCTCGGTCTCATCGACCGCGCCTATATCATCCATGCCGGTGAGGTGCTCACCCACGGCCGAGCGAACGATATCGTCAACAATCCGGAAGTGCGCCGGCTCTATCTCGGCGACAATTTCAGCCTCTGATCCCTCGCATATTCACCTTGCCGCGTAGTTCCGCTTGACCAAATGAGATAAAAAAGCAATTTTTGGGCCAACTGGATTTCCGTGGCCTGAAGCGTTTATCGGACGCGGTTTCCCGGAGGAATCGAGGGGAGTTTCGCGTCCGTCATGGCACTGTCCGCCAATCTATTCCTGCGCCAGAGCCAGTCCCTGGTCATGACACCGCAACTGATGCAGTCCATCCAGTTGCTGCAGATGACGCATTTCGAGCTCACCCAGTTCATCGCGCAGGAAGTGGAGAAGAACCCGCTGCTCGAATTTCCGTCGAATGACGGAGAGGCGAGCGACGAACGGGCGGCTATCGAGGACGAGCAGTTCGGTCATTCGCCGGAGGACGCGGGCTCGGACGACGGCGCCGAAAATCGCGCCGAGGCGCTGTCGAGCGACTGGTACGACACCGGCGGCAGCGAAAGCACCAGCAGGCTGAACGACGAGCTCGATGCCAATTACACCAATGTCTTTCCCGATGACGGTGGCCCGCAGCGCCTCGACGCACCGGAACTCGTCGGTCAGTGGAAGTCGATGCCGGGCAGCGCCGACGGCGTCGATTACGACCTCGACGATTTTGTCGCCGGCCAGGTGTCGCTGCGCGATCATCTCGCTCAGCAGATCCCCTTCGTCCTGCCCGATATGAGCGACCGGCTGGTCGCCCAGAATTTTGTCGATCAGCTCGATGATGCCGGTTACATCCAGGTCGATCTTGGCGAGACCGGCGAGCGGCTCGGCACAAGCCTCACCCAGGTCGAACACGTGCTTGCCGCCCTCCAGACGCTCGATCCGCCAGGCGTTTTCGCGCGCAGCCTCGCCGAATGCCTGGCGATCCAGCTCAGGCAGAAGGACCGCTACGACCCTGCCATGCAGGCGCTGGTCGAAAATCTCGAACTGCTGGCGCGGCGTGACTTCGCCACGCTGAAGCGCCTCTGCGGCGTTGATGAGGAAGATCTTCTCGACATGCTCGGCGAGATCCGCCAGCTCAACCCGAAGCCCGGCAGCGGTTTCGAGACGGGTGTTTCCGAAGCGATCATGCCCGATGTCGTCGTCAGGCCCTCCTCGGACGGTGGCTGGCTGGTCGAGCTCAATCCCGATACGTTGCCGCGGGTGCTGGTCAACCAGTCCTATTTTTCCCGGGTGACCAGGAACGGCGAGGATCATGCCTTCCTTTCCGAATGCCTGCAGAGCGCCAACTGGCTCACCCGCAGCCTCGATCAGCGGGCAAAGACCATCATGAAGGTGGCAAGCGAAATCGTCCGCCAGCAGGACGCCTTCCTGCTGCACGGCGTCGACCATCTGCGGCCTCTGAACTTGAAGACAGTGGCCGAGGCGATCAAGATGCATGAATCCACCGTCAGCCGCGTCACCTCGAACAAATATATGCTGACGCCGCGCGGCCTCTTCGAGCTCAAATATTTTTTCACCGTATCGATCGGCTCAGTCGAGGGCGGCGACAGCCATTCCGCCGAGGCCGTGCGTCACAAGATCCGCACGCTGATCATGCAGGAGAGCCCGGACGCTGTGCTCTCCGATGACGATATCGTCGACATGCTGAAGAAGGGCGGCATCGATCTCGCCCGCCGCACGGTGGCCAAATACCGGGAGGCGATGAACATCGCTTCCTCGGTCCAGCGCCGCCGTGAGAAGCGGGCGCTCGCCAAGGTCGCAGGCTTCTGACGCGGCAGGATGCTTCGACCCTGATCGAAGCATCCGCTCGGCAAATTCGGCTATTTCTCGGGTGTCTTGAACGAATATCGATGTGCCCATGACGCCTGAAAATCCGAACCTTGCCAGAGAACTTGTCCTGCTTCTGGTGCTGGCGACCCTCTGGGGTTCTTCCTACACCTTTATCAAGATCGGGGTCGAAACGATCCCGCCGGTGACGTTGATTGCGGTGCGCACATTGATCGCCGGCGCGATTCTGCTCGCCATGCTTCGCCATCGGCATGTCCGCCTCCCGAGCGATCGCGCGACATGGCGCCTGTTTGTCGTTCAGGCCTGCTTGAACAGCGTCATTCCTTTTACGCTGATCGCCTGGGCGGAGCAGTCCGTCGATGCCGGACTGGCTGTGATCCTGAATTCGGCGACGCCGATCTTCACCTTCCTGCTGACAGTATCGATGACCCGCCATGAGCAGGTGGCGGTACGAAAGCTCTTCGGCGTCGTGGCCGGGATTGCCGGCATCTGCCTCGTCGTCGGCGTCGAAGCGCTCGGCGGTCTTGGCGAAAGCCTTATGGCGCAGCTTGCCATCATCCTGGCGACCATCTGTTATGCAGGTGCCGCGATTTTCAGCAAGAACTTCAGAGGCCTCGATCCTGGCGTGCCGGCGGCCGGGTCGTTGATCTCGGGCGCGGTCATTCTAATGCCCATCAGCCTCGTCGTCGACCGGCCCTGGGCGCTCGATCCCTCGACCGCATCGGTGCTGGCGCTGCTTGCCCTGTCCGCCTTTTCGACGGCGCTTGCCTTTACGATCTATTTCCGCCTCGTTCAGACGCTGGGTTCGGTCGGGACCACATCGCAAGCCTATCTCCGGGTGCCGATCGGCGTTGCGATCGGTATCGCCTTTCTCGGCGAAAGGCTGAGCCCGACGGCCTGGATCGGACTGATCTGCGTTATTCTCGGTGTCATCGCCATGACAGTATCGCGCACAACGCAGACGCGAAGCGCGTGAGGGCATGCGGAACCATATTCGCTGAAATGCCCTTTTCATAAGGGGTTTGCTGCACTTTCTGCGAGCGCGCCCGATGCCGAATCGACGCCCTATTGACTTTTTGGTAACCTCTGGCTAGAAGCCCGCCGCAATCGGCGCCGTGAACGGCGTTTTGAAGTTATCCCCATCATCCCAAGGGCACCGAGGACCCGTAGGCCTACGCCGATCTTGCTTGAGATTGCGCGAAGTGCTTGGATGAACCCGAGGCTTGGCGTAAACTGATACCCGCAAACGACCATAAGAAGGGAAACTCCATGAGTGTGCGTGTATCCGGGAAACATATGGAAATTGGTGAATCCTTCCGTCAAAAGATCGAGGACCAAATTGGTATGGCCATCACGAAATACTTCGATGGGGGGTATTCCGGCCAGGTCACCGTCGAAAAGGCGAGTTCTCGTTTCTCGGCAGACTGCAAGCTTCATCTCGACAGCGGGGTGGTGCTTCATGCCGCCGGCGAAGCGACGGATCCGCAGCTTGCTTTTGACGCCGCTTCCGAGCGCATCGAGAAGCGCCTGCGCCGCTACAAGCGCAAGCTGAAGGACCATCATGCCGGAAACCACCTGAATGGTTTTGCAGAAGTCTCCTACACGGTCATGGACTCCGTTCCTGATCACGAGGATGAAATTCCTGACGATTTCGCCCCGGCAATCGTCGCTGAAAGCACGAAGCAGCTGAAGACCATGTCCGTCGCCACCGCCGTGATGGCGCTTGATATGACCGACGAGCCGCTTCTCCTGTTCCGCAGCCCCGGCAAGGAACATTTGAATATCGTTTACCGTCGGCATGACGGAAATATTGGCTGGATCGATTCGGCCAATATCAAAGGCTGAGATCAGGGTGGTGAGCGGCGGTATCGCCGCCGCTCCTCGCATCGACTGATCCCGGCGACAGAAGGAAAAAGAAATGGCATTGGCAGATTTGCTCCATCAGGATGCGATCATTCCCGCCCTCAGAGTAAATTCCAAGAAACAGTTGCTTCAGGAATTGGCGGCAAGAGCCGGGAGGATCACCGGGCTCTCCGAACGGGAGATCTTCGACGTCATTCTGCAGCGCGAACGCCTGGGTTCGACCGGTGTCGGCAACGGTATCGCCATTCCCCACGGCAAGCTGGTGAACATTCATTCAATCGTCGGCATCTTCGCCCGGCTGGAGCAGCCGGTCGATTTCGAAGCGCTGGACGATCAGCCCGTCGACCTGGTCTTCCTGCTGCTTGCGCCGGAGGGCGCCGGCGCCGATCATCTCAAAGCCTTGTCGCGCATCGCCCGCGTCCTGCGCGATCAGGACCTTGTTGCAAAGCTGCGGGCCACCGATTCCGCCTCGGCGATCTATGCCTTCCTCAACGAGGAGCAGACGTCGAACGCCGCCTAGAGCAATTCCAGGAAAAGTGTGAAGCGGTTTTCCGTCCGGAATTGCGTAATCCAAAAGGTTAGAGCGGTTCTGCGCTTCCGTGAAAAGCTGAACCGCTCTAACCGCATCGATCCGTGAAGGAAAAAAGGCGCCTGATTTCGCAGGCGCCTTTTTATTATGCAGGGCTGAACGGTCAGAACTCTTCCCAGTTGTCCTGGGCCACGGCAGCCGAGGCATGCGATTGAGGTGTGGTTCGGCGGGTCGCCGGGGCGGCCGCATGGCGGACCGCAGGAGCTGCCGCGAAATGCGAGGTGGCCGCAGCCGGCGCGCGCATCTGCCTCGCCATGGAGGCGAGCGCAGCCGCGTTGGCCGAGCCCGAGACCCTGAAGCGAGTGGCGAGCGCCTTCAGCGTCTGCGCCTCGTCGTTGAGCGCCACGCTGGCGGCGGTCGCTTCTTCCACCATCGCCGCGTTCTGCTGCGTCACCTGGTCCATCTGGTTCATGGCCTGATTGATTTCCTTCAGCCCGACGGCCTGTTCGCTGGCCGAGGCCGAAATCTGCCGGATGAGGCTGTTGATGCCCATCACCTGTTCGGCGATCTTGTGCAAAGTGCCGCCGGCGCGCCCGACGAGATCGACGCCTTCCTTGACCTGGACGGCCGAAGTGTTGATCAGCGTCTTGATCTCCTTGGCCGCATTGGCCGAACGCTGTGCGAGCTCCCGAACTTCCTGAGCGACGACGGCAAAACCCTTGCCGGCTTCGCCGGCGCGTGCCGCCTCTACGCCGGCGTTCAGCGCCAGGAGGTTCGTCTGGAAGGCGATTTCGTCAATGACGCCGATGATCCGCGAAACCTCAGTCGAAGACTGCTCGATCCCCTGCATTGAGGCGATTGCCTTTTGCACCACTTCGCCCGATCTCTCAGCATCTTGGCAGGCGAGACTGACGTTGTCGGCTGCCGTACGCGCGTTCTCGGCGCTGGAATCGACCTGCGCGGTAAGCTCATTGAGCGCCGCGGCGGTCTCTTCCAGGCTTGCCGCCTGCTGCTCGGTGCGCTTGGCGAGGTCGGAAGCGCTGTTGCTAATCTCGCCGGTGCCGGCACCAATGTTGATGACGCTGAGATTCATCGTGTTGATGGTCTCTTCAAGGCTCGCAAGCGCTGCGTTGAAGTCCTGCTTCAGCTTGCCGTATTCACCCGGAAACTCTTCGGTGATGCGGTAACCCAGATTACCCTGAGACAACTCGGAAAGGCCGGCGCCAACGGTCGCAACGATATGACGCTGCAGCGACACCGATTGCTGCCGTTCCGATTCCGAGCGGCTGCGCTCGGTCTCGGCAGCCTGCCGCTGGTGGGTGGCCTCTTCTTCGAGGCGCTTGGAGTCTGCGAGCTTGAAGCGGAATCCCTCGAGCGCCTTTGCAACCGAGCCGATCTCGTCGGTACGGTCTTGGGCAGCGACGGGTTCGGCATATTCGCCATCGCTGAGCGACTTGACACTGGCGACAAGGCTGCCGAGGGGGCGCTGCACGAGCGAGCGGACGGCAAAATAGAGTGCGAGCATCACCGCACCGAGCACGATCAGGCCGGTGGCGATCATCATGTAGGTCTGGTCTTCAACCGGCGCGTTGATCACCGCATGCGGGACGTCGACGAGCACGACCCAGGTGGCGTTGACGCCGGGGACCTCGAACGGATAGACGACGCGGTCGAAGGGGTCGAGGCCGTCATAGGTGAGGTTCCTGACAAGACCGGGTTGCTTATTCGACAGGGCTGACTTAACGACGTCAGCGCCCTCGCCGTCGTATTGTTTCGTCATCAGGTCGGGGATCGGCGCAACGATCCAGTTGCCGGCCTGCGACAGCAGCGTCACGCGGCCGGAGCCGAAGGGGTGCAGCGCCTGCAGCTTGTCGGTCAGCGACTTCAGCGAGATGTCGACGCCGCCGACACCGATCATCTTGCCGCCCGACATGACGGGATAGGCAATGGAAGTCAGCAGCGTCGGTACTTCAGTTCCTTCGGCGAGGTAGGGCGTCGTGATCGCGCCCTTGCCGCTGTCCGCAGCCAGCTTCCACCATTCGGCAGCATAATCATTGTCAAACGTCGAATACTGGATCCCGCCATCCCTGGTCTTCGACCAGTAGGGCGTGAAGGCGCCGTTCTTGTTGGTGCCTTCATCGTTATTATTGGCGATCTCCGTGGTCTTGCCGTCGAGCGCACCGAGCTGCTCACAGAACCAGCTGCCGAAGGCGAAGGCATTCTGTTCCAGATTGGCTTTCAGCACGTTGATCATGCCCTTGCGATCGAGCGACTTGCCTTCATGGGCGCGGCCGATGACGCCCGACATGCTGCGCGCGGCGCTGGCGAGTTCGCCGACATTGGCGGCGATTTCATTGGCGATCGACTTTGCCTCGAGATTGGCCTGATCCATCGTCAGCGTCTGGACGCGATCCCGGGTCTGGCCGATGAGGAAAAAGTTCGAAACGATGAGAACAAGCGCGATGGCGATGCCGGTGATGACGATAAGTTTCGCCGCAAGCGATTTCATGCGAAAAATGAACATGGGTTCCTCGGGCAAGGATGCGCCGAACGGGCATTCTTCGGCACAGGAGCGAAGGCATCGCTCCGTCATGGAGCAGCCGCATGAGCCGCGATCCGCAAGTGCGAAGATCCGGCGATCACCGGGAAGATCGCCGGAGACCTCTTAAATTTGAGTGAAACTTTAATGGTATATGTGAGGAAAGCCGCAAAAATCCCCTTGAAATTGCAGGAGATCCGGCAGCTTTTCGCAAGGAGGCCAGGCTATATCCTGTCTGCGACTTCCTCACTCAAGGGAATCGACGGTTGCGCGCCTGGTTTGAGGCATGCGAGTGAACCGGCGACCGCCGCGCGGCGCAGCGACGTGGGAAAGTCGAGTCCTTCGTCGAGGCTGGCGGCGAAATAGCCGCAGAAGGTATCTCCCGCCCCGACCGTATCGACAGGATCGATCGCCAGCCCGTGCGCCCGTGATATTGCCCCCTCGCGGATGGCGATGACCCCGTCGCCGCCGAGCGTCACGATCAGCGTCTGGCCCGTTTCCCGGTGTAGGCGGACAAGTGCTGCCTCACGCGCCTCTGCGCCCATGTCGCTCTGTCCGGCAAGCCGCTCGAACTCGGTCTCGTTGGCAATGACGATATCGGCCAGGCGACCGAGACGCGGTGCATCGGGGATCAGGGGAGCGAGGTTGAGGATGCTGGTGATGCCCTTGGCGCGCGCAGCCGAGAGCGCGCGCTCGGCGGCGGCGACGGGCACCTCGAGCTGCAGCATCAGTATGTCGCCTTCGTTCATGCGGCCGATCGCGATTTCCGCATCCCCGGGCGTGACCACGCCGTTGGCGCCCGGAACCACGGCGATCATGTTCTCGCCGTCGCCGCCGACGAGGATCAGCGCCGTGCCTGTGGGACCGTCGACATGCTTGACGAGAGAGAGGTCGGTTCCCGCCTCGTCGAGCAGGGCGAGCGCATCGGCGGAAAAAGCATCCTTACCGACGGCGCCGGCCATATGCACATAGCGGCCGGCGCGGCGCGCTGCCAGCGCCTGGTTGGCGCCCTTGCCGCCGGCAGCCGTTGCAAAACCGTTGCCGGCGACCGTCTCACCGGGCTTCGGCAGGTGCTCCGTCGTGGCGATGAGGTCCATGTTGATGGACCCGAAAACTGTAATCATGAGGATGTCCCGTCCTTTGGAGCATGCGGGCGACATCATGCTCCAATTCTTTGATAGAATGCGGGCAGACACTGCCCGAAGCGGTCACTCCTCGTCAACCACCCGAAGCTTGAGAAGGCCGGTGCGGCTTTCCATGGATTTGGCCGGCGCCTCGCCCTCGCGGGCAGGCTTGGCGTCGCCGCCCGCCTCGAATTCCAGCGCCTCGATCTTGGCGCCGCGCTTGGTGAGCTTGTCGGCCGACGTGACCACCATGTCGATATCCTTCTGCGCCATGGCGAAATGGCCCTGCAGCTTGCGCACCCGCTCGTCGAGGCGGCCGAGATCGTCCATCAGTAGCGCCACCTCGCCTTGGATCAGATGCGCCTGCGCCCGCATGCGCTGGTCTTTCAGCACCGCCTGGATGACCTGGATCGAAAGCATCAGCAGCGATGGCGAGACGATGACGATGCGCGCCCGGTGCGCCTTCTGCACGAGGGCTTCGAAGTTCTCGTGGATCTCCGCGAAGATCGATTCCGACGGCACGAAGAGAAAGGCGGTATCCTGGGTTTCTCCCTGAATCAGATATTTCTCGGAAATATCCCGGATATGGATCTCCATGTCGCGCCGGAACTGCTGGCTGGCGATCTTGGTGGCCTCTGGGCTGCCGGCGTCGCGGATCGCGTTCCAGGCTTCGAGCGGGAATTTCGCGTCGATGACAAGCGGCGGCGCGCCGTTCGGCATGCGGATCGTACAGTCCGGCCGCGAGCCATTCGAGAGCGTCTGCTGGAAGGCGTAGGCACCCATCGGCAGGCCGTCGGCGACGATCGTCTCCATTCGTGACTGGCCGAAGGCGCCGCGCGTCTGCTTGTTCGAGAGAATGGCCTGCAGTCCGACAACGTCCTTGGCGAGCGTCTGGATATTGTTCTGCGCCGCATCGATGACCGCCAGCCGCTCCTGCAGTCGCTGCAGGTTCTCGTGCGTAGACTTCGTCTGCTCTGTGATCGTCGAGCTGACGCGTTGTGACATGCCGTCGAGGCGTTGGCTGATTGCCTGGTTGAGCTCGCTCTGCCGCGCGCCGAAAACCTCGGCCATGGCCGTGATGCGGCCCTGCATCTCCGCCTGGATCTTCAAAAGCTCGGCCATGCGTGCCTCGCTTTCGCCAGCCCGCAGGCTCGCCTCCTCCGCCTGCTCGCGGCGAAGGCTGGCGCCGCGCAAGAGAAGGATTATCACCAGAAGCACGAGGGCGACGAGAACGCCGCCGGCAAGCGCCAGCATGGCCGGACTGATCGAGGCGACGGAAAAGGCGAGCGAATCGGAATTGACGGTCATGCCGCAACCATAACAGAAGAAACGACGCGATGAAGATCAAAACGTGAACGAAATCGCTGGTCCCCAACATCTTGAACATGTCGCGCTTCGGTCTCGGCAGAAGAAATCCGGCCAGCTTTAACGATTGTTCAACCATATTCGCCAAACCTGCGGCACAGAAACTCCCTCCCGCGCCTTTGCGACAAATACAGAGATTCCAATGCCATCCCGACAGAACGACAGCCTCAGGCAGCGCCTGGATTTCATCGAACTCGACGACGCCTCGCGAAAGTCGATACGAGATCTCAGGCCTGTCATCACCGAGCTCATCGGCGGCGCTCTCGATAAGTTTTACGCCAAGGTCGCCAGGACCCCCGCCGTCTCCAGCTTTTTCGCCGACAAGAACCATGTCGGCCATGCCAAGAAGCGCCAGCAGGATCATTGGGCCAATCTTGCCAGCGGCGCTTTCGACGAGACCTATGTTAACGGCGTGACGGCGGTCGGCCGCACCCATGCCCGCATCGGGCTGGAGCCGCGCTGGTACGTCGGTGGCTATGCCCTTGTCATGTCCGAACTCGTCAAGGGCATCATGGAGAAGCAGTGGCCGTCGGTCTTCGCACGCCAGCAGGGCAAGCTGCTCGCCGAGAAGCTGTCGGCAGTCATCAAGGCCGGCATGCTGGACATGGATTATTCCATCTCGGTCTACCTCGAGACGCTTGAGGCCAAACGTCAGGCCCTGGAAGAGCAGCGGGCGAAAGCCGAGTCCGATCAGGCAATGGCGCTGGAGCAGCTGCGTCGCGGTCTCGAAGCGCTGTCGAACGGCGACCTCGAAGCCACCCTGCCGTCCGACCTGCCGGGCAATTTCCGGCAGATGGCCGAGGATTACAACCGCGCCGTCAGCGCCCTTCGCCAGTCCTTCGCATCCGTGCGCGATACGTCCGGCCATATCATGAGCGGCGCTGACGTCATCGCCAATGCGACCAACGATCTGGCGCTGCGCACCGCCCAGCAGGCAGCGGGCGTCGAGGAGAGCTCAGCCGCCCTGCAGCAGCTTTCTGTCAGCGTCGGCCAGACCGCCGCCAATGCCGAGAAGGCTTCGGACGCCGTTCGCGAAACGCAGCAGAAGGCGAAGAATTCAGGTGAGCTCGTCACCAGCGCCGTCTCGGCAATGGCCGGCATCGAGAAGTCTTCCACCGAAATATCCAAAATTATTGGCGTCATCGACGAAATCGCCTTCCAGACCAATCTTCTGGCGCTGAACGCCGGCGTCGAGGCGGCGCGCGCCGGCGATGCGGGCAAGGGTTTTGCCGTCGTTGCCCAGGAAGTCCGCCAGCTCGCGCAGCGCACGGCCGAAGCTGCCAAGGAGATCAAGAATCTGATCTCGCAAAGCTCGAGCCAGGTCAATGAGGGCGTGGGCATCGTCTCCAGCACCGGCGAAGCGCTGAACGATATGATCAGCCGCATCGACATCATCAACCGCTTCGTCGCCGATATCGCCGCCGCCGCCCGCGATCAGGCGACCGGCGTCAACGAGGTCAGCGTGGCGATCCGCAGCATGGGCGAAATCACCCAGCAGAATTCCGGCATGGTCGAGCGCACTTCGGCGGAAACCCGCCGCCTCAAGGATGAGGTGGATAAGCTGATCGAGCTGCTGCGCCGCTTCCGCGCCCGGCCGGAAGGCCATGCCGTCACCGCTGCCCGCCAGGCGGCCTGAGACTTTATGGCGAAATTCGGGGCGGGGAGACAAAAAAGCGTCTTCCCCGCCCACCGGATAATTCCATAGCGGGAAAAGATGGGTTATGGGAACGCCCATGACCATCAAGCCACTCATCATTCTTCCCGATCCCCTTCTCCGTCAGCTCTCCAAGCCGATCGAACGCGTGGATGCCGATCTGCAGCGCCTTGCCGACGACATGCTGGAAACCATGTACGATGCACCAGGCATCGGCCTTGCCGCAATCCAGATCGGCGTGCCGCGCCGCATGCTGGTCATCGACGTCTCTCGTGAGGGCGAGGAGAAGCAGCCGCAAGTCTTCATCAATCCGGAGATCGTCAAATCGTCCGACGAGCGCTCGGTCTATGAGGAAGGCTGCTTGTCCATTCCGGACTATTATGCGGAGGTCGAGCGCCCGGCTGTCGTCTCGGTCAAATATCTCGATCGCGAGGGCAAGGAACAGATGGTGGAAGCCGACGGCCTGCTCGCCACCTGCCTGCAGCACGAGATCGACCATCTGAATGGTGTGCTCTTCATCGACCATATTTCGCGGCTGAAGCGGGAGATGGTGATCAAGAGGTTCACCAAGGCGGCGAAGGCGAAGGCGCTCTGAGGAAGCCTTGAATACGCGCCAGTGAAGCACTATGATATCACTGATATCATAGTGGAGGTGCGGATGGGCGACCTGCTTATTCGAGATGTTCCGGAAGCGATGAAGCGGCAGCTTCAGGAAAGTGCCCAGCGCAATGGCCGCAGCCTTTCAGAAGAGGCGATCGAAATCATCCGCCGTCAGATCGCGGCGGAACGCTCGGGAGCACCCGCGGGGCGGCGCTTGAGATCGCTGATGGGAGAGGAAAGATTGAGCCATGACGAAGTAGAGGCTATCGCCGCGTCTCGCCACGAACGTGATCGGGAACCGCCAAGTTTCGACAAATGATCGTCCTTGATACGAACGTAATTTCCGAATTGCAGGGAAGAACCCATAGCGAGCGGGTATTGAACTGGCTAGACGCTTACGAGGTCGAGACGCTTTTTCTGACAACGATCTCCGTCGGGGAAATGCGCTATGGGCTTGAACTCCTTGATGACGGCAGGCGAAAGACGGCATTGATTTCCGACTTCAACCGGATCGAATCCGAATTTTCCGGTCGCATACTCGGTTTTTCGCTTAGTGCGGCGAATCGTTACGGCCTGCTCGCTGCGGCGCGCAGAAAGGCGGGACGGCCGGTGGAAACGAAGGATGCGATGATCGCCGCCATCTGCCTTGCGAACGGCGCAACGCTCGCCACCCGCAACACCAGAGATTTCGAAGGGCTTGATCTCAAGCTCGTAAACCCGTTTGAAGACGGCTGATCCTCAACTGGCGAGATAGAATGTCTCTTCGCATCATCTTCATGGGAACGCCGGAGTTCTCGGTTCCGACCCTGCGCCTGCTCGTCGAGGCGGGGCATAACATCGTCGCCGTCTATACGCAACCGCCGCGCCCGGGTGGACGGCGCGGGCTCGATCTGCAGAAGTCGCCTGTTCACCAGGCGGCCGAATTGCTTGGTCTGCCGGTCTTCACGCCGGTCAATTTCAAGGACCCGGCCGAGCGTGAGCGGTTTGCCGCCTTTAATGCCGATGTTGGCGTCGTCGTTGCCTATGGGCTGTTGCTGCCGGAGGCGATTTTGAACGGCACCCGCGAGGGCTGCTATAACGGCCATGCCTCGCTGCTGCCGCGCTGGCGGGGTGCCGCGCCCATCCAGCGGGCGATCATGGCGGGCGACGCAAAGACCGGCATGATGGTGATGAAGATGGACAAGGGCCTCGATACCGGCGCCGTCGCGCTCACCCGTGAAGTCGAGATCGGTCCGAACATGACGGCGGGCGAATTGCACGACCGCCTGATGCAGGTCGGCGCCAAGGCGATGGCGGAAGCCATGGTGAAGCTGGAGATGAACGACCTGCCGTTGACGCCGCAGCCGGAGGAGGGCGTTCTGTACGCCGCCAAGATCGACAAGGCCGAGACGCGCATCGATTTCGCCGGGCAAGCGCATGATGTGCACAACCATATCCGCGGCCTGGCGCCGTTTCCTGGCGCCTGGTTCGAGCTCGAGATCGGCGGCAGGCCGGAGCGTGTGAAGGTGCTGGCGTCCGAGCTGGCTGAAGGGGAGGGCGCTCCCGGGCAATTGCTGACCGACGATCTCGTCGTCGCCTGCGCTTCCGGCGCCGTGCGGCTGACGCGGCTGCAGAAGGCCGGCGGCAAGCCGCTGGCCGTGGCCGATTTCCTCCGAGGCACGCCTCTCGCTGCAGGCACGAGGCTTTCCTGATGCCGCGTTTCCGTATGACCGTCGAATATGACGGCGGACCCTACGTTGGGTGGCAGCGGCAGGAGAACGGCCCATCGGTGCAGGGCGCGATCGAGGCCGCGGTGCTGTCGCTGACCGGCGAGACCGTGTCGATCCGCGGCGCCGGCCGCACCGATTCCGGCGTCCACGCCATGGGACAGGTGATCCACGCCGATCTTTCCAAGCCGTGGTCGCCCTACAAGCTGCAGAACGCCTTGAATGCCCATCTGAGACTTGCCGGCGAGCGTGTCGCCATTCTCGACGTCGAGGCGGTCCCCGACTTCTTCGATGCCCGCTTTTCGGCACTGCGGCGCCACTATCTCTATCGCATCGTCAGCCGCCGAGCGCCACTGGCGCTCGAAGCCGGCAAGGCCTGGTGGGTGCCCAAGACGCTCGATCATGAGGTGATGCACGCCGCCGCCCAAAGGCTGGTCGGCCGGCACGATTTCTCCACCTTCCGCTCCGCCCATTGTCAGGCGAACAGCCCAGTGCGCACGCTCGACCGACTTGACGTGACACGCAACGGCGAGCTGATCGAAATCCGCGCCACGGCGCAGAGCTTCCTGCACAATCAGATCCGCTCCTTCGCCGGCACGCTGAAGCTCGCCGGCGAAGGCAAGTGGACGCCCGAAGATGTGCAGGCAGCGCTCGAGGCGCAGGACCGCAAGGCCTGCGGCCCGGTGGCACCGCCCGAAGGGCTCTACTTCATGCAGGTGGATTATCCCGATGTCATCACCGACCGCCGCAGGCCGGCTGACGAAAACGACGACGATCTCTCATGATTGTCTCGCTGGATTCATGCGATAGCGCAGTTCAGGCGGGATAGATGCCGAGGAAGTGCTGCAGATATTCCGAAAGGATCATCGACGGCACCAGCAGCACCAGCGTCAGCGCCCCCACCATCAGCGCGTGATCGTGGCAGATCATCCTGAGAATGCGCGCCAAAGCGAAGACCTGCGCCAGCATGAAGGCAAGCAGCAGCAGCGAGACGAGGCCGATTGAGCCGGGCAGGAAGAACACCAGCGCCAGCAGCAGACCGTTGATATAGGAGAGCGGCACGCCGAGCCAGTTGACGCTGACGACCACGGGTGCGAAGCGCTCGCCCATGCGGAAGGCGAGCAGCAGCAGCCCGGCAAAGACCAGCGGCACGAACCAGTTGGCGACTTCGACAAGGCCGAGCCTGATATAAAAGACAAGGTTGACATCGGCATGGGGCGGCATCGACCGCAGGAAGGCCTGCCGCCACCAGAGCCAGGAAATGCCCATCGGCGGCAAGCACCAGGCGATCGCCCAGAACGAGCGGTTGACGCCGCGCTCCGACAGATCGAGGAAGCGGAAGCCGCGCGGATCCATCCGGATCAGCAGCCAGAGGCCGGCCAGATAATACTGGACTTCCTTAAGACCCGGCATGGGCGAACCAGCGGTCGATGAAAGTCTCGTAGATCGCCGTCAGCGTCTCCAGATCGGATACGGCGACTCGCTCGTTGACCATGTGCATCGTCTGACCGACCAGGCCGAATTCGACGACTGGGCAATAGTCCTTGATGAACCGCGCATCCGACGTGCCGCCGGTGGTCGAAAGCGCCGGCGACCGGCCGGCCACATTTTCGATGGCTGATGACAGTGAGGCGATCAAGGCGTTGTTGCGCGTCAGGAAGACGTGGCTCGGCCGGTCGGCCCAGACGATATCGTATTTCACCGGCTTCCTGCCCGGACGCAGCTGGCCATTGCCGGCGGCGGCTTCGAGCCGTCGCAGGATTTCGGCGCGTAGCGTTTCGACGCTCCAGCTGTCGTTGAAGCGGATGTTGAAGCTTGCCGATGCCTTCGCCGGAATGACGTTGGTGGCGGGATTGCCGACATCGACCGTCGTCACCTCGAGGTTCGACGGCTGGAAATCGTCTGTGCCGCCGTCGAAGGGTGGATCCATCAGCGCCTGCGTCAGTTGCAGCATGCCGCGCACCGGATTGTCGGCAAGGTGCGGATAGGCGGCATGGCCCTGAACGCCATGCACGGTGATCCTGCCCGACAGCGAGCCGCGCCGGCCGATCTTGATCATGTCGCCGAGGCTGTCCGGATTGGTCGGTTCTCCCACGAGGCAGGCGTCCCAGCGCTCGCCGCGTTCGGTCGCCCATTGCAGGAGTTTGACCGTACCGTTGATTGCCGGGCCTTCTTCGTCGCCCGTAATCAGGAAGGAAATCGAGCCGGCAGGCGGCCCGTTCTTTTCGATATGGCGGGCGACGGCGGCGACGAAGCAGGCAATGCCGCCCTTCATGTCGACGGCGCCGCGGCCGAAGAGTTCGCCCTTTGATATCTCTGCGGCAAAAGGCGGATGCGTCCAGGCGGCTTCGTCGCCGACCGGAACGACATCGGTATGGCCGGCAAACATCAGATGCGGGCCATCCTTGCCGAGACGGGCATAGAGGTTTTCGATGTCGGCCGTTCCCTCTTCGCGTGCCGTCACCTTGTCGACCGTGAAGCCGAGCGGCGCAAGCATTGCCTCCAGCGCCGTGAGCGCACCGCCTTCGGCGGGTGTGACGGACGGGCAGCGAATCAGCGTCTGCAGATTGGCGACGGGATCGGTAGCGGTCATGGCGGTCGAACTATCCGGCGGGAATGGCAAAGACATGGCAAGACGGGGCCGCCTCGCGTAAAAAGACGCCGTCTGTTTACCGGATCAATGCCCCGGTGTCATCAATCTCTGAGCAACTCGTTGATGCCGGTTTTGGAGCGGGTCTGTTCGTCGACGCGCTTGACGATTACGGCGCAGTAGAGATGCGGCGCCGGCTGGCCGTTTGTCATCGTCGCATTGGACGAGGCCATCGAGCCCGCGACGACGACGGAATATGGCGGCACTTCGCCGTACATGACCTCGCCGGTGGCGCGGTCGACGATCTTGGTCGACTTGCCGATATAGACGCCCATGCCGAGCACGGAGCCTTCGCGGATGATACAGCCTTCGACTACCTCGGACCGGGCGCCGATGAAGCAATTGTCCTCGATGATCGTCGGGCCGGCCTGCATCGGTTCGAGCACGCCGCCGATGCCGACGCCGCCGGACAGGTGGACGTGTTTGCCGATCTGCGCGCAGGAGCCGACGGTCGCCCAGGTGTCGACCATCGTGCCTTCGCCGACATAGGCGCCGAGATTGACGAAGGAGGGCATCAGGATTGCATTCGGGGCGATATAGGCCGAGCGGCGCACGACGCAGTTCGGAACGGCGCGGAAGCCTGCGGCGCGGAACTGGCTTTCGCCCCAGTTCTCAAACTTGGAGGGGACCTTGTCCCACCAGGTGGAGTTGCCCGAGCCGCCTTTGACCACTTCCATGTCGTTGAGGCGGAAGGACAGCAGCACAGCCTTCTTCAGCCACTGATTGACCTTCCAGGTGCCGTCGGCGCCTCGCTCGGCGACGCGAGCCTTGCCTGCGTCTAGCAGATCGAGCGCCGCTTCGACCGCATCTCGAACCTCGCCCTTCGTCGACGTGTTCACATTATCGCGATTGTCGAAGGCGGCTTCGATGGTCTTTTCCAGGGAGGCGAGGTCGGTGGCGCTCATGAGAATTCCTTAAACTTCGATCTTTATCGTGGAGACGGCGCAGTCTCCGGAATTGCGGCGGCTTGCTGTATCCTGCTCTATAGCATGAAGCCGTAGAACGGAATGATTTTTCCGACAAGATCATATCTGGATTCAAGGCGTTGTAGCGACATATCCGGCAGTTGATGCTGGCAATACTGAAAGGCATTTCGATATGGCGAAGGGACGAAACGGCGGTTCGCGGCGCAAGGATGGTGTATGGGACCCACTAAAGAGCAGCTCGACTGACAGGCAGCGCGCCGAGGCTGTGCCGAAGACGCCGCAGACGCTGTCGCCGGCCTATCGTCTCGCCTATGTCGACGAGGATTTCCTCTGCCGTGAAGAACTGCGGCCCATCCGGCTGCAATTGGAACTGCTGAAGACTGAGATGATGCTGACCGAGCGCGGTATCCGCTCGACCGTCGTCATGTTCGGCGGCGCCCGTATTCCAGCCCCCGGCCAGAGTGCCTGGGCGGCGCGCAACGAGATCCAGCGCGCCAATCTGGAGGCGGCATCCGTCTATTATGACGAGGCGCGCAAATTTGCCCGTCTCTGCTCGAAATATTCGGCGAGCTTCGACTTCCAGGAATATGTCATCGTCACCGGTGGCGGCCCGGGCGTCATGGAGGCGGGCAATCGCGGCGCCGCCGACGAGGGCGCTCCGTCAATCGGCCTCAACATCGTGCTGCCGCACGAACAGGCCCCGAACGTTTATGTGACACCGGAACTCAGCTTCAACTTTCACTATTTCGCCATTCGCAAGATGCATTTCATGGTGCGCGCCAAGGCGATCGCGGTGTTTCCCGGCGGCTTTGGAACGCTCGACGAATTCTTCGAATGCCTGACATTGATCCAGACCGGCCGCATGGAGCGTCTGCCGCTGATCCTTTTCGGCGAAGCCTTCTGGCGAAGCATCATCAATTTCGAGGCCCTGGCCGAATTCGGCACGATCGCGCCCGACGATGTCAAGCTGATCAGCTTCGTCGACACGGCCGACGCCGCGTGGAAGATCGTCCAGGATTTCTACGAACACCGCGAATAGCGTTTCGATCGTGAGGCAGGTCTCTTTCCCCGTGGAGCGGGGGAAAGAGCAGGGGGCAATGGGCGATGGTTCGTCCGGCCTTACAGCAGCGGCCGGTCCGGCATGTCGTCGATCGAGATGACGCCGTCCTTGCTTCGGTCCATCCGAGCAAACAGCTTGTCGAAGGCGGCAGCGGCTTCCTGTTTGGAGATCTGGCCGTTCTCGTCGGTATCGACCCGGCGCATCATCATCGAGGCGCGCATGAAGTTGCCGCCATGGCGCATCCAGCGATTTCCGTCGCGACCTTCATGCCCCTCGCGCGGCGGCCGTCCCTGGTCGTTAGTGTCCAACATGTCGGCTGCGGCGTTGGCGTCCTCTTGGTCGCCGGCATCCTGCTTGTGCTGATCTCGCATCGCCTGCAACCGCGTCTGCCGGTACTGGCGGATTTCGCCCGGCGTCAGCGAGCCGTCCTTATTGGTGTCGATCGCAGCGAAGGTCTTGTCGAGGCCGGCGGTCGCCTCTTCCTTGGAGATCTGGCCGTCCCTGTTGGTGTCGAACTGCTTGAGCATTCTGACATAGGTGACTTCGCGGAAGGCAGCCGGACCCGCACGGCCCATGCCTGCATGCGGGCGCGGACCGTCGCCGGGCGCGGCAAAGCTTGCTCCGGCGGCTGCGCCGAAGATCAGGGCGGAGGAAAGCGCCGCCAGTATCAGCTTGTTGCAGTACATCGTAACTCCTTTCGTGAGGTGTCCCCTCGCGTAAGAAGCTATGGCAACCGGGCTGCAAGACCCAGTTAAACATCGGTAAGCCGGGTGAAACTTTCGTAACGTGGCCGTCAGCCGCCCGATCTGGTCACTTTGCCGAGAAAGGCGGCGAGGTCGTCGGTGACGAAATCGATGTGATCCTCGTCGCCGCTGGTCTTTTCCCACCATTCGACGACGGTCTCTTCGAGGTTGCGCGGCACCAGCAGCACGGTCTGCATGCCGAGAGCCTTCGGCACCGTCAGATTGCGCGGCAGATCCTCAAACATCGCCGCCTTGCCGGTGTCGACGCGCTTCAGCGCCGCGAACTTGTCATAGGTCGCCTGCGCCGGCTTGGGCACGTAATCGGCGGCGACGATGTCGAAGATATCGTCGAAATGCTCAAGAATGCCGAGCGCGCCGGCGGTCATTTCGGCATGTTTGACGCTGCCGTTGGTGAAGATGAACTTGCGCCCCGGCAGCGCCTTGATCGCTTCGCCGAGTTCCGGCTGCGGCGTCAGTGCCGAATAGTCGATCGCATGCGCCTTTTCGAGGAAGTCGTTCGGATCGATGCCGTGATGGATCATCAGGCCCTGCAGCGTCGTGCCGTGGTCGAGATAATACTGCTTCTGCAGTTTGCGTGCTTCTTCCCGCTCCATCTGTAACAGCGCTGCGACATAGGCAGTCATGTTCTTGTCGATCTGCGCGAAGAGATTGACGTGATGGGGATAGAGCGTGTTGTCGAGATCGAACACCCAGTCTGTCACGTGTTCGAAATCGGCTTTTTCAGGCGTGCGGTCGATCTTGGTCATGGCCGCCCTTATGGCACGGCGGCCGTGTGAAACCAAAGGCTTTTGCTTGGCCATACCGTTTGGCTCGGCCTTCCTCAAAAATGCCGCCAGGTTTTCACAACTTGAAGGAGATTCCGGCTGAATATCGCCATTGACCGCTGGTGACCTTTGCCTGCGTCAGACAGGGGGACCCGGCAGGGTAAAGTCGCATGAAGATCGTTCTGATAAATCCGCCGCATACGGCGATCGGCAGCCGTATTCCCGATGATCACCTCCCACCGCTTGGCCTTCTTTCCGTCGGCGGTCCGCTGATCGACGACGGTCATCATGTCGAGCTTATCGATGCCGAGTTCGGGCCAATGACGATTGCGGAAATCGTCGGCCGGGTCACGGCCCAAAGTCCGGATCTGGTGCTGATCGGCCATTCCGGCTCGACTTCGGCTCATCCCACTGCCCGCGCGATCGCGGAAGCAATCAAGCGCGGCCACGCGAAAATCTCGATCATCTACGGCGGCGTATTCCCGACCTATCACTGGCGGGAGGTCCTGGCCGAGACAACGGCATTCGATATCCTGGTGCGTGGCGAAGGCGAGGAGACGATGCGTCGCCTTGCCGAAGCTTTTGCAACCAGCCGTCCGCTAGCGACTGTTTCCGGCATTGCCTTTCGGAGCGCCAGCGGTGAAGTTCTGGCTACGCCGCCGGCACAAGCAATCGACGATCTCGATGCCTATCGCGTCGGCTGGGAATTGATCGACCATGACAACTACAGCTATTGGGGCGGCAAGCGCGCCGTCGTCATGCAGTTCTCCCGAGGCTGTCCGCATCTTTGCAATTATTGTGGCCAGCGAGGTTTCTGGACCCGCTGGCGTCATCGCTCGCCGGAACTGTTCGCCCGCGAGATCGCCAGGCTTTACCGCGAAGAGGGTGTCGAACTCGTCAATCTTGCCGACGAGAATCCGACCTCCTCAAGAAAGGCCTGGCTGGCGTTTCTCGAAGCGATGATCGCCGAGAATGTGCCGGTCCAGATCGTCGGCTCGACGCGGGCGGACGATATTGTCCGCGATGCCGACATCCTGCATCTTTACCGCAAGGCCGGTGTCGTGCGCTGGCTCCTCGGTATGGAAAACACCGACGAGGCAACCTTGACGCTGATCAAGAAGGGCGGAGCCAGAGCAACCGACCGCGAAGCGATCCGCCTTTTGCGCCAGCACGATATCCTCTCCATGGCGACCTGGGTCGTTGGTTTCGAAGAGGAAAAATTGAGTGATCTCTGGCGCGGCTTCCGGCAATTGCTCTCCTACGATCCCGACCAGATACAGGCACTTTATGTCACCCCACATCGCTGGACGCCTTTCTTCCGTATCGCCCGCGACCGGCAGGTGATCGAGACCAATATTCGCAAATGGGATTACAAGCACCAGGTCTTGAAGATGCGCTACCTGAACTCCTTCGTGCTGGTCGCTTGCGTCAAGCTCATCGAAGTTGCTGTCCAGGCGCGGCCGAAGGCGCTGATGCGCATCCTCTTCCATCGCGACCGCGAACAGCGCCACTCCATGCGCTGGTACACGCAAATGGGCCGCCGCGTCTGGTTTCATGAAATCCTCGAATTTCTGTTCCGCCGCCGACATCTCAAGAATGGTCCGACGCTCGAGGATTTCTGGGGCGCGCCGCAGGACGCCGAGGAGGAATCGATGCTGCGTCCGCGGCGGCACTTAAAAAGCTTTGATGCAGCGGAATAAATAGACGCCCGATTTTCGGCGGACGCGGCCGGCGTTGGATGTTAGAAAGCGCACATGCTTTTCGAACGCCCCGACGATGATACGCTCTATGATGCCCTGATCGCGCGCAGCGCCGATTATGAGGGCCAGGCCTATGTCTGCGTGAAAACGACAGGCATCTTCTGCCGTCTGACTTGCCCGGCGCGTAAGCCGAAGCGGGAAAATACGCTGTTCTTCGAGACAATCGCCGCCTGCATGCATTCAGGTTTTCGCCCGTGCCAGCGCTGCAGACCGCTGGAGCAGCCTGGCCGGGAGCCTGTCGTCGACGCACTGCTTGCCGCGCTCGACGGCGAGCCGGAGGTTCGCTGGACCGAGGATGAGCTCGTGCGGCGTGGCCATCATCCCTCGACCGTGCGGCGCGCCTTCAAGCGAGCGCTCGGCATGACCTTCCATGACATCGTCCGCTACCGACGGCTCGGCGAAGCGGCCCGGCAGCTGGCGGGTGGGGCGCGCGTCATCGACGCCCAGGTCGACGCCGGATACGACTCTCCGAGCGGCTTCCGGACAGCCTTCCAGCGGCTTGTCGGCAAGGCGCCGGCGCTCTCGCAGAACCGCGAACTGCTCTTTGCCGACTGGTTCGATACGCCGCTCGGACCGATGATCGCGGTCGCCGACAAGACGCATCTGCATCTTCTCGAATTTCATGATCGCAAGGCGCTGCCGACCGAGCTCGAAGCGCTGCAGAAGCGCGTCCGCTCCTCCGTCGCGATCGGCCGCACCCCGGCGATCGATCGGATCGAGACGGAGATGCGCGATTATTTCGACGGCCGGCTCACCGTCTTCCGTACGCCGGTGGCGCTGGGCGGCACACCCTTCGAAAAACATGTCTGGGCAAAGCTGATGGAGATCCCGGTCGGTCAGACGCGCGCCTATGGCGCTCTCGCCAGGGAGATGGAAAGGCCGGAAGTGGTGCGTGCCGTCGGCCGCGCCAATGGCGCCAACCAGCTTGCGATCATCGTGCCCTGCCACCGTATCCTCGGCGCCGATGGTTCTTTGACCGGGTACGGCGGCGGGCTCTGGCGCAAGCAATGGCTGCTGCGCCATGAAGAGAAAATCAGTACCCAGGCAATAGTGGAGGAGACATCATGAACCAGACTGAAAAGGCCAAGGCATTCGCCGCACTTCACCGCAAGGGCGATCCGATCGTGCTCTACAATATCTGGGATGCGGGTACGGCGAAGGCCGTTGCCGATGCCGGCGCCAAGGCGCTTGCCACCGGAAGCTGGTCTGTCGCCGCAGCTCACGGCTTTGCCGACGGCGAAAAATTGCCGATGTCGGTGCTTGTGGAGACGGCGAAATCCATCACCGATGCCGTCGATCTGCCGCTCTCGGTCGATTTCGAAGGCGCTTATTCGGCCGATCCTCAGGGGGCGGCCGCCAATGTCGCCAAGCTGATGGAGGTTGGCGCCATCGGCATCAATTTCGAGGATCGGGTGGTCAGCGGCGAGGGGCTTTATCCCATCGATAGCCAGGCGGCCCGCATCCGTGCCATTCGCGCGATGGCCGACCGCAAAGGCATGCCCTTCTTCATCAACGCCCGCACCGACCTCTTCCTGGCCGAGAGCGACCTTTCAAAACATGCCGGTCTGGTGGACGAGGCGATCGAGCGGGGCAGGGCCTATGCCGCGGCCGGCGGCAGCGGCTTCTTCGTTCCCGGCCTGATCGATCCCGGCTTGATCGAAAAAATCTGCGCGGCCTCGTCGCTGCCGGTCAATGTCATGATGCGGGCAGGCGCGCCTGACGTGAAAACTTTGGCAGAGCTCGGGGTCCGCCGCATCAGCTATGGCCCGGGGCCTTACCGGTTGATGATCGAAAGGCTGAGGCAGGAGGCCGCGGCGATCTATAGACCGCTCTGAGCCGATAGGTACGAGGGCCGCATCCCCGCAAAAGATGCGGCCGCAATGACATCCCGCCCCGCTCAGGAACGGAAGCGCAGATTGCGCCGCGTCAGCTGGTCGACCGAGGTGCACCCCATCAGCTTCATGTCGCGCTCGATCTCGGTGCGCATTGTCTCCAGCGCCCGTTCGACGCCGGGCTGCCCGGCGGCGGCAAGCGGAAAGAGATAGTAGCGCCCGAGACCCACGGCCTTCGCTCCCAGCGACAGGGCCTTCAGTACATGGGTGCCCCGCTGCACGCCGCCATCCATCATCACGTCGATCCGGTCGCCGACCGCATCGACGATCTCAGCCAGCTGGTCGAAAGCGCTGCGCGAGCCGTCGAGCTGACGCCCGCCGTGATTGGAAAGCACGATGCCGGTGCAGCCGATCTCGACCGCCCGCTTGGCGTCCTCGACCGACATGATGCCTTTCAGGCAGAATTGCCCGCCCCAGGCCTGCACCATCTCCGCCACGTCGTTCCACGACATGGAGGGGTCGAGCATTTCGGTGAAGTAGCGGCTGATCGACAATGCGCCGCCGTCCATCTTGACGTGGTTTTCGAGCTGCGGCAGCCGGAAAGCCTCATGCGTCATCCAGTCGATCGCCCAGGAGGGCTTGATCGCAAACTGCATCATGCCGGTGAGATTGAGCTTGAAGGGAATGGCGAAGCCGGTGCGCTTGTCGCGCTCGCGGTTGCCGCCGGTGATGCTGTCGACCGTCAGCATCATCGCCTGCACGCCGGCCGTCTTCGCCCGCACCATCATCTCGCGGTTCAGCCCGCGGTCCTTGTGGAAATAGAACTGATAGACCTGGGGCCCGTCGCTGATCTGCCGCGCCTCCTCCAGGCTGATCGTGCCGAGCGAGGAGACGCCGAACATCGTGCCGTATTTTGCGGCCGCCGCCGCCACTGCCCGCTCTCCCTGATGGTGAAAGAGCCGCTGCAACGCCGTCGGCGAGCAATAGACCGGCATGGCAAGCTTCTGCCCCATGACCGTCACGGACATATCGACATCGGCCACGCCCCTGAGTACATCGGGCACGAGATCACAATTTTCGAAGGCCGCCGTATTGCGCCGATAGGTCACCTCATCATCGGCAGCACCATCGATATAGTCGAAAATCGGCCCGGGCAGACGCTGCTTGGCCATGCGCCGGAAATCGTGGAAATTATAGCAGTCTGTAAGGCGCATCTCTGTGCTCGACCCGTTTCGTGTTCGGGCCGCAACCTAATGCACGATTCGAAATCTTGCCAAGGCTTCATTGTACGATTTGCGACCTCTCGAACGGGATATTACTGCTTGCATGGGTGCAGGTCGCGATGATTGTCAGCCGCGGCATCCGCCGAGACGCCTCATCCTTGTACGTTACCGTTTCCGTACAATGCGGTTGTGCGGCGGGGACACGCGTTTCAGGATAAGTTTGAAGGAGTACCCCTGCGGCACGCCCGTAAAAAAGTACGAAGTATCTCGCACTCGAGAGAGCCTCACCCCGCAGGCGAATCCTCGAAAGGACACGCCGCAGTGCTACTCCTGGCATCACCAGCCGCTGGCGGCATTGCACACCTAAAACATATCCCGGGCGTCGCTACGCGGGTCGCCCTCCACCCGGTGCGGCTCATAGAGCCCTGATCGAGCCTTGCGGCGCCACGGTCGAGAAAGATCGCCGGGATTGTCGTCGATGTCGGCAAGGGCGATTGCGGGCATTCCATCAGCCTGGCATTGCGCCGCCCACCGGCCGCCGGGGGCGACGATCCCTGATACGGCCGGATCAGCCAGTCCCGGATGTGTTGAGAGAGAAAAACTCACCCAGTATCTGTTGGTCGATGCATGCCCCTGCGCCTCGGCGGCGAAGGCCGCATCGTTGGCGGGCACCCCGCCGGTGGTCGAAAACAGCACGCAATGCGCATCGAGCCGCTCATACTCGCTAAAAATCTCAGGAAAGTGGCACTCCATTCCCAGCGAGCAACCGAAGCGGATGCCGTCCACCTCGAAGGTGACGGGGATCGAGCCCGGCGTGTACATGAAGGAGATCTTGGTGTTGGAGAGCAGGCGCTCATCATAGCGCGTCACCAGTTCGCCGCGGTCGGAGACGACATAGAGGCTGCTATGCGGCCGGTGCGGCGCCGTCAGCTGATGCGCCGAGCCGATCACCGCCCATAACCCGAGTTCGCGAGCGAGGCTGCGCGTCGCATCCAGCTCCTCGCGCAGCACGCCCCATTCGAACCGCCGCCAATCGGAAGCGCCGATTTCCCTCGGCCCGACCTCCGACATGATGCGTTTGTTCGGCGCGCAGATGGTGCCTTCTGGGAAGTGCACGAGCCGCGCACCCGACTCCCGCGCCTGGCGCATCTGCCTCCGTATCTCCTGCCCGCCTTGGCGAAGCCTGTCGATATCGCGTGGATCGTCCATGTAGATGGTCTGCGCTACCGCCATGCGCAGCCGCCTGACATCAGGCTTTCGTTCCTGCGTCGGCGCGCGGCGGATATGCATGAGAGCGGTCGTGTAGGATTCACCCGTCTTGGCGGCGCGTGCGCGCACGCGGCGTTTGAGGTTTCCGTTTTCGGTCATATCTCGGCCTTTCCAGTCTCGGACGGCATTCCCCGGCAAGCGCACCCGAAACATCAGGGCTGAGGTTTGACGACCCGAGACGGAAAGTCCCTTTGCCTCCTGAAGAAAGACCCTGCCGGGGAGGATCGAAGGAGGTTCGGCGGAAGGTCACGCCAAGCAAAAACATGCCGCCCCGGCCGCGATTCGTCAATTCCGTTAGAGGGTCGACCTGACTGTCTCCGGTCCCCTGATGCCATGTTCAGCGCTGTCCCACAGGGCGGCGGTTGCCAACATCGCGGGGGAGGCCGACACGCCGCAGCCCTTTCCGCGGCATGATCATGTGCGGGAGCTTGATTGCCGATGCCAGGCCGAGCCTTTCCAGCAGGCGGATGAAATGCCAACCGAGGTCTAGCTGACCCTGCTCGATGCCGAGCCTGGCCGATTCCGGAAAGGCGTGGTGATTGCCGTGGAAGCTTTCGCCGAAGGTAATGAGCCCGAAACGCGGCAAATTATAGCCCTGCACTGCGACATGATCGACGCTCCAGCCCTGATGGCCGCCGCGATGGGCGAAATGGCCGACCAGCCAGTGTCCGATCAGCGATACCGATATTCGCACCGCACTCCCCCAGACCAGCCACGACAGCCCGCCGAACGCGAAGAGCGCGAGCGCCGGGGGAAGTTGCTGCGCCATCCATGTCGCCTCCAGGAGGCGATAGAAGCGGTCGTGCCGCACCCGCTCTTCGATCTCGAAACGCGGCGGATGAGCCAGCGTCACGGCGCAATGCATCTGCCAGAACGCGTCGACCAGGAAAGACTGTCGGTGGGCATAAAGGTCATGGCAGTTTCGCTGCCGCTGCGCCCAGTCGCGAATATCATGCGCGTAAATCATGCCGAAAGGGCCGGCCATGCCGACCAGCGTACCGAGATAGACGAGAAAATGCTCGATCCAGAGAGGGGTGCGGAAGGAGCGGTGGATCAGCAGCCGGTGCATGCCGACTGAATGGCCGAGGCAGATCGTGATGGCTGTCGAGAGGGTAAAGACGGCAAAGGCGCTCCAGGTGAAGGTCGCCGGCCCACCAATGATGGCAATCAGGCTCATGGCGGTGATCCAGATCGACTTTGCTGGCATCCAGACCACTCTGCCCTTCACCGGATCGCTGCTGTCGTCGATCATGCGTCCGGTGGAAATACTGCTCATGGCAACTCCTTCCAATCGGGCGCATTCTCCACTTGAACGCCGCCAGTTTATTCATTAATTAAGCAATTACCTAATTATCTTGCGTCAAGACCGTTAATTAAGCAATACACTAATTGCTTAATTTTCGACGGATCGGTGCAATGATGCCGGAGCCCGGATTTGGAAAACGAGACTTTCGACGACACTACAGAAGGCAGCTCTGTCGGCGCCGCGCAACGGGTATTCCACGCGCTTTCCAGCGCTCCACGGCGAAAGATTCTTGCCTATCTCTCGGCCTCGGGTCTGACCGCTGGAGAGATCGCCGACCGCTTCAGCATGTCCAAGCCAGCCGTTTCGCAGCATCTTTCCGTTCTTGAAACAGCGGGGCTGATCCGACGGGAGAAACAGGGCCAGTTCGTTCACTATTCTCTGATCGAGAACAATCTCGTCAATACGCTCAACGGTTTCGTGCAGGAAGTCTGCCCGATCGGCCGGCCGATCAAGAAGGAAAGTCAGGCGCGCGCTCGCGCGAAGGAATAGCCTTGAACGGCGGGCGAATGCGATGCCGGTGTGATCGCCGGATGACGGATGGCGAGAAGAGGGATGAGTGCGGACCGGCCTGCGCCAGCGTGAGGAGATGCGCCCCTCCTGGAGTGAATGGGCGCAGCCTTGATCAGGGAACGATCAACGTTCCGATGCCGTGCTCGGTGAAGATTTCGAGCAGGACGGAATGGGCGGTCTTGCCGTTCAGGATGACGACGCCCTGTACGCCCGCCTTGATCGCATCGATGCAGGTCTCGACCTTTGGGATCATGCCGCCTGAGATCGTGCCGTCGGCGATCAGCGCATGCGCTTCGGCGACGGAAAGCTCCTTGATCAGCTGACCCTTCTTGTCGAGCACGCCAGGCACGTCGGTCAGGAACAGAAGACGGGTGGCGTTCAGCGCGCCGGCGATGGCGCCGGCAAAAGTGTCGGCGTTGATATTGTAGGTGGCGCCGTCGCGGCCCGGGGCGACGGGCGCGATGACCGGGATCATCTCGGAGCGGGCGAGCAGATCGAGCAGCGTGCGGTCGACCTCGACCACTTCACCGACAAAGCCAAGATCAAGCACCCGCTCAATGTTCGAATCCGGATCTTTGATGGTCTTGCGCGCCTTTTCGGCGAAGACCATGTTGCCGTCCTTTCCGCAAAGGCCGATTGCCCATTCGCCCGTCTGGTTGATCAGCGCGACGATCTCTTTGTTGATCGAGCCGGCGAGCACCATCTCGACGATCTCGACCGTCTTCTGGTCGGTGACGCGAAGCCCGCCTTCGAATTTCGATTCGATGCCCATCTTGTTCAGCATGGCGCCGATCTGAGGGCCGCCGCCGTGAACCACGATCGGGTTGACGCCCGATTGCTTCAAAAGCGCGATGTCGCTGGCAAAGGCCTTGCCGAGCTCGGGATTGCCCATGGCGTGGCCGCCATATTTCACCACGATCGTCTTGTTCTCGTAGCGCTGCATGAAAGGCAGCGCCTGGGCGAGAAGACGTGCTTGGATTTCGCTTTCGGACTCGTTCATGGGGACCCCGCAGGAGTTGATCGCGGGCCTTTTATCGCAAGTTTCTGACCGAGGGAATAATCCAGGCCGCAATAGTTTTGCGTATGTGGCACGGAGGCGGAGGAGTTGGACCCGCCGGTTGAGCAGGCACGAAATGAGGAACGGCATGCAAGGCGATGAGACCAAGGACCTGATCGGCCGCATCGCGCTCGGCGATCGCCTGGCCTTCGCTGCCCTCTACAACCAGACCGCACCGAAACTTTTCGCGATCTGCCTGCGTATCCTGAGGGACCGCGCGGAGGCCGAGGAGGCCCTGCAGGAAGTCTATATCAGCATCTGGCAGCGCGCTCGCAGCTTCCAGGCAACCTCGGGATCGTCCTCGGCATGGCTGGCCGCAATTGCACGCAACCGGTCGATCGATCTGCTGCGTGCGCGCAAGCCCGTCGCCGACGAACTCGACAGTGCTTACGATCTCGCCGATTCCGAATCCGACCCGGAAAGCAAGGCGGCGACGAAGGATGAAGGAAGGCGGATTGACACCTGCATGGAAGAGTTGGAAGCTGATCGTGCGGTCGCCGTGAAACGGGCTTATGTCGAAGGGCTGAGCTATCAGGAACTGGCGGATCAGTTCGGCGTTCCGCTGAACACGATGCGGACCTGGCTCAGGCGCAGCCTCTTGAAACTGAGAGAGTGCATGGAACGATGACATCGCCCGACAAAAGCAAGGGAAACCGCTCCCGCGACGAGGTCCTCGCCGGTGAATATGTGTTGGGCGTCCTGTCGCTGCAGGACCGCCGGGTGGTGGAAGAGCGCATGCGCCACGATCGGACGTTTGCGGCGATCGTCAGCCGGTGGGAAACCAACCTCTCCGCGTTCAACGATGAATATGACGGCGTCGCGCCGAGCCGGGAAACCTTCAAGCAGATCGAGTCTCGACTGTTCGGCGATGCCGGAAAGCCTGCGTCCTTCTCACAGGGGCTTTGGAATTCTGCGGTTTTCTGGCGCTCACTGGCATTCGCCTGCATCGTCGTCGCCGTCAGCGCCGTCATCTTCGCCTCCGGTGTTGTGCCGCAGCCGCAGGGGCCGACACCGCTGGTGGCTGATCTTTCGGGGCAGAACAACGCGATCGATCTCCGGGCCTCCTACGAAATCCAGAGCGGCCGGCTGAAGATCGTCCCGGTCGCCGCCGGCAAGCCCGAGGAGAAGTCGCTCGAACTCTGGCTGGTGCAGGGCGGCGGCACGCCGAAATCCCTAGGTGTCTTCCAGCCGGGCGAAAGCGGCGAGCTCGTCATTCCCGCCGAAATGCGCAGCAATATCACGGACGGCGCAACCCTTGCCGTCAGCCTCGAACCCTTCGGCGGTTCGCCGACCGGGCAGGCGACAGGCCCAGTCATCGCCAGCGGCACGGTGCGCCGGCCGTAACGCAGTGCCGACGTAAATCAATTTCTCCTGTCTGAAACTCTTCGACGCGGCCTTCCGTAGTTCGAAACGTCCGGACGACGCTCAGGCATGATGCCGGCGGACGGTGACCGGTCAGAGGAGAAAATCATGACCTATCTGTTGCGCGGCCTTACGCTCACGGCCGCCATGTCAGCCATTGCCTTCGCCGCTTATGGGAAGAACCCAAAAGTCGGCGGCGCTGCGATGTTCGAAACCAAGAACATCGTCGAAAATGCCGTAAACTCCAAGGATCACACGACGCTGGTCGCCGCCGTCAAGGCGGCCGGCCTCGTCGGTACGCTCGAGGGCGAAGGCCCCTTTACAGTGTTCGCCCCGACCAACAAAGCTTTCTCCGCCCTGCCGAAAGGCACCGTCGAGACATTGCTGAAGCCGGAAAACAAGGCGACGCTCACCAAGGTTCTGACCTGCCATGTCGTGGCGGCGGACGCGATGGCGAAGACCGTTGCCAAGATGATAAGAGATGATGGCGGCGAGCATGATATCAAGACCGTCGGCGGCTGCGTGATCAAAGCCCGGGAAAATATGGGCAAGATCACCCTGACTGATGAAAACGGCGATGTCGCGCATGTAACGATCGCCGACGTCAAACAGTCGAACGGCGTCATTCATGTCGTCGATAAAGTGCTGCTGCCGAGAATGTGAAATTAACGCATCGGCCGCGGCATGGGGCGCTCGTTTGGGCGCTCCAGCTATCCAATGAGCCACTGCCGACGGCTTCGGGTTGCCTTTGCGCATGGTCGGGGCCGTCAATCATTTGGAACAGCCCTATTGTGTGGCTGCCGCCGTCGGGAAGACGAGGGAGACACTCATGCCAGTGCCCGGGGACGAGGTTACTTCGATCTCGGCGCGGGCGTTCTGCTTCAGCGACTGTATGATCATCGCGCTCAGTTTTCCGGGGTTCGGCCACTGCACATCCTGAGGAAGGCCGACCCCGTTGTCGGCAACGGTGATCCTGCAGCCGCTGTCGCTGACGACACAGCGCAGCGTGATCTCACCGCTATCACGCCCTACGAAGGCATGCTTGAGCGTATTCGTCAGGAGCTCGTTGATGACGAGCCCGGCGGGCATGGCTACGTTGATGGAAACCGGCCAGGTATCGACTTTCATGTCGAGTCGGATGCCTTCCACGGCGTGAGCCGCCATCACCGAGGCCGCAATCTGGCTCACATAGCTGCCGAGATCGATGGTGGCGCCCTTTTCTTCTTCCGACAATGAACGATAGAGGAGGGCCAATGCTTCGATCCGCCCCGCAAGGCGTGCGAATCTCTCGCTTTCTTCGTTCTTTTGGGCATTGCGCGCTTCCATGCGGATGAGCGCCGTTATCATCTGCAGATTGTTTTTCACGCGATGCTGAAGTTCTCGCAGAAGGACGTCTTTCTCGGCCAGCAGTTGGCTGAAGCTCTGGCCAATTGTCACCTCATTGCGAGCGGCAAAGGCCACCAGACGGAAAAGCGGAATGTCATCATCATTGACGATCGTGTTTGACCACACGTCAACAATGAAATTGTTTTCGGGTTCCGCCACAAGCGCGAAGGCGCCAATATATTCCTCTGCCGTCGTCACAGCGGCTGTGAGCGTTGCCTCCCCAGAGACTTCGGTACAATTCAACTCGATATCCGACCAGCGCTTTCCTTCGACTTGCGTCGCCGCGAGCGCTGTCAGCCGTTCGAATTCCAGGTTGACGTAAACCAGCTTCTCGCAGCTGCCGAGTTCGGAGACAGCCACGGCAAAGGGGACATGATCGAGAAAGTGTCGAAACCTGTCGTCGTCGAGGGCTTCGGCAAGATGAGGCAGGTTGCCAACGCCTTCCGGCGAAAGGGCATCGTCGTTGGTATCGGTCATGAACTGTTACTCGCGGACGCCGCTGTTCTTTTACGGCATGAGAATGCAGCGTTGCTTGAAAACTGCGGGGAAGCAAGCTCAATCGTTGTCGCACCTGCTGTCTCAAGCAGAGCAGACGTTGCCGACGCTCGATCGCTGCTTTCCTTGGCAGGCCGCGCTTCCCGAAGCCGCAACGCCTTTGCCCGCTGGGAACGAGCGTGAGATTCGAGCTCTTCGGCTGCTTTGCTCTTGGCGAAGAACTGCGACTGGACGTTGCCGAAGGCGATTTCCGCCAGAAGACGTCTGGCTTCGGGCCCAGGCGCAAATTCTCCAGCCGGCCTCTCTTATTGCCAGTGCGCAATACCAATGGTTTCGGCGATCGCCTTGCGCAGGTCGTCCAGCCCGTCGCCCTTTTCGGACGAAGTGGACAGCACGACGGGGTAGGCGGCCGGCCGTTTTCGGATTTTGTCCGCCGTGTCGGCCAAGAGCTTCGGCACGGCGGGCGCCTTGATCTTGTCGGTTTTGGTCAGCACCAGCTGGTAGGAGACAGCCGCCTTGTCGAGCAGGGTTAGCACCTCCTCGTCGTTCTTCTTAATGCCGTGGCGGCTGTCGATCAGCACGTAAACGCGCTTCAGCGTCGCACGACCGCGCAGGTAGTCAAAGACGAGCTTCGTCCATTTGTCGACCTGCTCCTTCGGAGCCTGCGCATAGCCATAGCCCGGCATGTCGACGATCGCCATCGGCGGCAGATCGCTGCCTTCGCCGGAATAACCGTCCGGCACGAAATAGTTGAGCTCCTGAGTGCGTCCCGGCGTATTCGACGTGCGCGCCAGGCCCTTCTGTCCGACCAGCGCATTGATCAGCGACGATTTGCCGACATTCGAGCGTCCGGCAAAGGCCACTTCAGACGGCCCTTCCGGCGGCAGGAAATTAAGGGAAGGGACGCCGCGGATGAAAATCCATGGGTGGCCGAAGAGGGGCTTTTCGGTTTCGGGCATGCGGGCCTAAGCAACCTCCGAGGTTGGGGTCTTCTGTCGGGCTTCGTGGTTTTGCAGGCAGATGTCAAGCGTCAGGGCCAGTTTGCCGGCACGCTCCGCTTCTTCACGCGCCGGCTGGAAACGAAAAGCCCCGCCGGAGCGGGGCTTGACGAACGTCATTTCGAGGGCGCCGCTTTTCGTCGGAAGAGACCCTTCATATTGTCGAAGAGCTCGATCTTGACGCCGTGACGCTTCATGATCAGCGACTGCTGCAGCACCGAGAGCGTGTTGTTCCAGGCCCAGTAGATGACGAGGCCGGCCGGGAAGCTTGCCAGCATGAAGGTGAACACCAGCGGCATCCAGTTGAAGATCATCGCCTGCGTCGGATCGGGCGGTGTCGGATTCATGCGCATTTGCACGAACATGGTGATGCCCATGATCAGCGGCCAGACGCCAAGATGCAAGATGGCCGGCGCTTCGAAGGGCAACAGACCGAACAGGTTGACGATCGTCGTTGGATCGGGCGCCGAAAGGTCCTGGATCCAGCCGAAGAACGGCGCATGCCGCATCTCGATGGTGATGTAGATCACCTTGTAGAGCGAGAAGAAGATTGGGATCTGCAGCGCTACCGGCCAGCAGCCGGCGATCGGGTTGATCTTCTCTTCCTTATAGAGCTGCATCATCGCCTGCTGCAGCCCCATGCGGTCGTCGCCGAATTTCGTCTTCAGCTCCTCCATCTTCGGCTGCACGCGCTTCATGTTCGCCATCGAGGCATATTGCTTGCTGGCGAGCGGGAAGAACAACAGCTTGACGACGATGGTCGTGCACAGGATCGCCACGCCGAAATTGCCGAAGAAGCGATAGAAGAAGTCCATCAACTTGAACATCGGCTTTGTGATGAAGTAGAACCAGCCCCAGTCGATCAGCCGGTCGAACTTCGGAATCGAATAGCTGGCTTCGTAGCCATCGATGACGGGCACTTCCTTGGCGCCGGCGAAGACCAAGTTCTTGAGTTCGATCGATTGACCCGGCGCAACGCTGAAGGCGTCGTCCTTGTAGTCGGCCTGATAGCGAGGCTGGCCGTCGGCAAAATGCGAGAAGCGCGCTTCATAGGCCGAAGTCTGCGGTGGAATGATTGTCGCTGCCCAGTACTTGTCGGTAATGCCGAGCCAGCCGCCGGTAGACTTCGCCGGCTGCACGGCTTCTTCCTCGACGGCGCTATATTTGGTTTCAATGAGGCCGTCGTCGCCGATAACGCCGATGAAGCCTTCATGCAGAACGTAGATCGAAGGCGTCGTCGGCTTGTTGTAGCGCGTCACGCGGCCGTAGGAGGAGAGCGAGGCGGCCGCTTGGCCGGTGTTCTCGATCTTGTCGGCGACGGTAAACATGTAGCGGTCGTCGACGGAAATCGTGCGCGTGAAGGTCAGCCCCTTGTCATTGGTGTAGGAGAGCGTCACCGGCGTTTTTTCGGTGAGCTTGGCCCCCTCCGGTGCCGTCCAGAGCGTCCCGGGACCGGGGACGGCGCCGGTGGCGTCGCTGCCGATATAGCCGAGCTCGGTGAAGTAGCCATCCTTGGTTTCCGCCGGGCTGAACAGGGTGATGATCGGGCTCGAGTCGTCGACCGTCTCGTGATAGCCCTTGAGCTTCAGGTCGTCGAGCCGGGCGCCGGCAAGGTTGATCGAGCCGGAAAGCGCGGGAGTGTCGATGGCAACGCGCGGCGTTTTTGCGAGCGCCTGCTCGAGCGTCGCCGTTGCGGCCGCTTGGCCGGAAGGCGCCGCACCGCTCGTCTGGGCAGGCGCCTGGCCGCCTGACGCGGGCTGCTGCACCTGCTCGGTCTGCTGCTGTGCCTTTTGGGCTTCCTGTGCCTTCCGCTGTGCCTCGATGCGCGGATTCATATAGAGAAACTGCCAGCCGAGGACGATCAGCACCGAGAGAGCGATCGCAATGAAGTAATTGCGGTTGTTTTCCATCATACGTTCCTGGGGCGCCCGTCTCCGGAGCGCCGGTGTTTCGGCCTGGTTTCCACGCGGGATTTCAATTCCGCAGCCAATTCTTTGAAGGACGCCTTAAGCACGTCCCTTCGCGCGACAACCACATAGTCGTGTCCGGCCTGCATTGCAAACCCTGCATGAAGCCGCACCGCCTCTTTCAGGCGGCGGCGCATGCGGTTCCGTTCGACCGCGTTGCCATGTTTTTTGGTGACTGTAAAACCGACGCGGGCCTGGCTGTCGGGCTCCTTCCGGTCGAGGATTTCGAGAAGGAAGAGGCCTCCCCGGCGTTTCTCGCCCTCGCGCGCGGCAAGAAACTGCGGGCGGCTCTTCAGCCGCCCGACAGTGTGTTTTTTCTCACTGGTCGTCAATTCGCCCGCCATCTCTTCTCGGGCAACCCGGCCTTAGGCCGAAAGACGCTTGCGGCCCTGCGCGCGGCGGGCAGCGATGACCTTGCGGCCACCCTTCGTGGACATGCGCGCACGGAAGCCGTGGCGACGCTTGCGAACAAGCTTGGATGGTTGGTAGGTACGCTTCATTTATTTAAACACCGCGGAGTGCGGCCCTTCTTGAATTTGCATGATGCAAGGAGCGTTGTTTTTTCGAACGGGCGAGCCATTAGGCTTTGAACGACCGGACGTGCGGCGGCTTATACGGACGAAGCCTCGCAAAGTCAATTATACCCATCATCTATACCGATCATCTCAATTGCGTTGCTGAGCCGACTGCAGGTTTCGCATTATGGTGTTAAGGAATTATATTTACTCCGCAGGGTTGCGCCGAGCCTGCGTGCAGCCGAATTATTCGAATTTTCAATGACTTGTGGGACGTGATCAGCTGGCAATGGCTAATCCCGCATATTCATAATCGTAAATATTGGAAATCTAACTTTAAGGAAGTTGGGCAATAGTCTGACGGTCAGCTGGGAAATTTGCTTTCCAGGCAGGGTGCAGCTAGGGGGCATAGCATTGAAGATCCGCGGGAAAATTAATCTGCTGGTTTGCGTAATGGGCGCGGTGGCGCTTCTGATTGGCGCAACGGCCTTGTCCGCCATGCGTGAATACGGCCGTAACCTCACGGCCTACGAGCACGCCGCGGCCCGCGCCTATGCCGGCGAACGCCTCAACCGTTTCGTCACCGCCGTCGTCATGGAGTCGCGCGGCATATATGCGGCCAAGACGATCAAGGATACGCCGAATTTCGCCAAAGGCCTGACGGCAGCCCTGGATGAGATCGACAAGGTGATCGCCGGCTGGGCGCCACTCGTTCCCGAAAGCCAGAAGGCCGATTTCGCCAAACTCGTCGCCCGCGCTGCCGAATTCCGCACCTTCCGCACCGAGACGGCGCGCCTCGGCACGGAGGTCGGGCCGGAGGCCGCCAGCCAGCAGGGCAACAACGAGGCAAATCGTGCCAACCGCAAGGCTTTTCAGGCGGAAATCGACGCGGTCGTCGCCACCGACAAGGCAGCGCTCGAGGCCGTCGTCGCCGAAATCGAAAGTTTTCGTTCCTGGGTCCTGATGCTGGTCCTCAGCATTACCGGCATTGGTATCGCGGTCGGCATCGGCATGGGCTTCTATATCGGCACCAGCCATCTGAGCCGCCCGATCAAGCGTGTCACCCACGCGATCAAGGAGGTCGCAAACGGCAATTTTGATGCAGAGGTTCCCTTTGCTGGCCGCAAGGACGAAATTGGCGAGATGGCCGCAGCGGTCGCTGTCTTCAAGGAGAACGGCCTCGCCGTCAAGCGCCTGAACGCTCAGGAAGCGGCGATGCGCGCCAAGAGCGACGATCTGCAGTCGAGCATGTCCGTCGTCGTGGCCGCGGCTGCGGCCGGCGATTTCAGCCATCGCATCGACAAGGACTATCAGGACGAGAACCTGAACCAGTTCGCCAGCAATATCAACACGCTGCTATCGAGCGTCGATGCCGGCATTGGGGAGACGCGCCGCGTCATCGCCAGCCTTGCCGAAGGTGACCTGACCCAGACGATGAACGGCAATTTCCAGGGCGCCTTCGCCGAGCTGCAGCAGAATGTCAACAACAGCTTCGTAACGCTGCAGTCGACCATGCGCGAAGTGCGCGAAACGACCGAAGCGATGAACGGCAACACCGCCGAGCTGCGCAATGCCAGTGACGATCTGTCGAAGCGTACCGAACAGCAGGCGGCTGCCCTCGAGCAGACCTCGGCGGCGCTCGATGAAATCACCGCTGTTGTGCAAAATTCTACCGAGCGGGCACATGAAGCAACGATTATGGTGTCCGAAGCCAAGGAAAATGCCGGACGCTCCGGCGTCGTCGTCCGCAACGCCGTCGAGGCCATGGGCCGTATCGAGCAGGCGTCGCGCGAAATCAGTCAGATCATCAATGTTATCGACGAGATCGCCTTCCAGACCAATCTTCTGGCGCTGAATGCCGGTGTCGAGGCGGCGCGCGCCGGCGAGGCCGGCAAAGGCTTCGCTGTGGTCGCGCAGGAGGTGCGTGAACTTGCCCAGCGTTCGGCGACGGCCGCCAAGGATATCAAGGCGCTGATCACCAAATCGGGTGACGAAGTCCAGGTTGGCGTCAAGCTGGTTCAGGCAACCGGTGAGGCGCTCTCCGAAATCGGCACCCGCGTCATCGCCATTAACGACCATATCCATTCGATCGCGACAGCCGCGCGCGAGCAGTCGACCGGTCTCAAGGAGGTCAATACCGCCGTCAATCAGATGGACCAGGTGACCCAGCAGAATGCGGCAATGGTGGAGGAAACCTCCGCCGCCACCCACAGGCTTTCGGCCGAAGCTAACGGGCTGGTGCACCTCATTGCCCGCTTTAAGCTTTCGGATGCGGTGGCACCCGTTGCGCTTGTGCGCAGCGAGCCGCACAGGCAGCCGGTCGCTTCGCCCGCCCGCCGGGCGATTGCGAAGGTCGCCCGCGCCTTCGGCGGCAGTGCCGCCCCCGCCGAACAGAGCTGGGAAGAGTTCTGATCTCTGTCGCCCGGAACTGGGCCGCGGTTCCGGGATCACGACTTGCATCAAATAAATGCAAGAGGGTGACGCGCTTTTCTTGCTGATCAACACCTTGAAACGCCGCCTCCGGGCGGCGTTTTGTTGTGACCAGGTGACGCTGCTCGCAAAGATTTGAAAGCGGAGCATCTTGGTCTAATATAAAAACCCAACTGTGAGGGCGGCCCGAGACGCTGCCGATCGGGCGAGACGAGAATGCCGGTTCTAGATCAGGGTAAAGATCCTTCGGCTGATATCCCCGCGGCCGCCGAGGCTGCCAGGGGGCGGTGCCCGTCCGGCTTGTTCGGCGGGCTTTCGGGCAAGCTGCTCTGGCTCACTGTCGTCTTCATCATGCTCGCCGAGATCCTTATTTTCTTTCCCTCGGTCGCCAGCATGCGGATGCGCTGGCTGCAGGACAGGCTGAACACGGCCGCCGCCGCCGCCATCGTCATTGACGGGCTGCAGCCGATCGAGCTGCCGCGCGCCCTGCAGAAGGAAACGCTGGAGGCGACCGGGACCAAGGCGATCGTGCTGCGCAAGGAAGGCACTTCGCGACTGCTGGCAACGACCAGCATGCCGGCTTCCGTCGACGAATCATACGACCTGACGGACGTGCCGCCGCTGACGGCGATACGCGATGCGCTCGACACCTTGATCTTCGGCGGCAGCCGGATCATCCGCGTCTACGGCCCGGTCGGCGAAAACAACGTCGGCGTCGAGGTGGTGATGAAGGACCGGCCGCTGCGCACGGCGATGTTCGCTTATTCCCGCAACGTCCTGCTGCTTTCGGTGCTGATCTCACTGTTCACGGCGACGCTGATCTTCTTTGCAATCAACCGCATTCTCATCGGCCCGATTCGCCGGCTGACCGGCAGCATGCAGCAATTCTCCTCCGACCCCGAGAATCCGGCCCATATCTACATTGGTGACGGCGGCCGTGACGAGCTGGCGGTGGCCGGCCGGAACCTGACCTCGATGCAGATGGAGCTGCAGAAGACGCTGAAGCAGCAGAAGAATCTTGCCGCTCTCGGGCTGGCCGTTTCCAAGATCAACCACGATATGCGCAATATCCTGGCGTCCGCGCAGCTGATGTCGGACCGGCTCGTCTATGTCGACGATCCGATGGTCAAGAGCTTCGCGCCGAAGCTGCTGCGCACCATCGACCGCGCCGTCGGTTACACAACGGAGGTGCTGTCCTACGGCAAGGCGAGCGAATCGGCGCCGCGCCGCCGCCATGTCCGGCTGCTGGAGCTGACGCACGACGTCAAGGACATGCTGGCGATCGATCCGCAAAGCGGAATCGAGTTTGTCGAGCAGTTCGCTAGCGATCTCGAGGTCGATGCCGACAGCGAGCAGCTTTTCCGGGTCATTCACAATCTCTGCCGTAACGCCCTGCAGGCGCTGACGTCACCGGGCGAGGGCGGCCCCGGCGTCGTCAGGCGCATCACCGTTTCCGCCCAGCGTGTCGGCAGCGTCGTCAGCATTACGGTGGACGATACCGGCCCCGGCATGCCGCTGAAGGCGCGCCAGAACCTCTTTGCCGCCTTCCGCGGCTCGGCACGTTCCGGCGGCACCGGCCTCGGCCTCACCATCGCCCGCGAGCTTGTGCTCGCCCATGGCGGCACGATTGCGCTCGTGGAAAAGCCGACTGTCGGCACCCAGTTCCGCATCGAGATCCCCGATCGCCCCGTTTCGCTGGACGATTACCGTAACCGGACACAGGGTGAGAAGTGACAAGGTCGGCCGGCTCGGCTCCTTACGGGCAAACGCGTGATTTTTTCAGAAATGCTCTTGCAATGTCCGAAAGGACCCTTTAGAGGATCGCCCACGCAAGCGGCACCGCCGCAATTTGCACGCACCCGTAGCTCAGCTGGATAGAGCACCAGACTACGAATCTGGGGGTCAGGAGTTCGAATCTCTTCGGGTGCGCCATTCTTCCCAAATACCTCAGCAAAGTTATAGGCGCCAGACCTTTCGCGGACGCTCTGATCAGCGCTTCGCTCTTCGGCTTGCCTCCTGGAGGCATGAACAAAAAACCGGGGCAGTCGCCTCATTCCTTGATGGGGATTCCGGCTTCGATTGCCGCTTCGATGAACGCCTGCCGCGCTTCTTCCCGGCTTCGTTTCCCCGATATGACATCGGCGCAAACCGCACACGCTCTGTCGAGCGCCGGGCCCTCTTCGGTCGGCCAGTCTTCAATCAGCGCCCATGTTGCAGCTTGGGTCGTCTGGATGACGACCCATTGATCCGGCCCTTCAAGGGCAAGCGTCACCGGCTTTTTCCATAGCGTTTGCATGATTGCAGGATCTCCACTCCCGTATTCTCCGCCGTCTGCTCGCCTAAGGCAATTGATCCGGCGTGTCGAGATGCCGTCTGAACGAGATGTCTCCTGGCGCAGTGAACTGCTTGGTGAAACGCGAGCATATTTCGATCGCTCGTTTCCGGCCGCTTCTCATCGGCCGCTGCCGTCTCGGCCCCGAAACAGCAAAGCATAAGCTATTGAGCGTTCGGATAGTCTCTCAGATACTCTTGCCGTTCTTTCTCCCCGAACAGGGCCGAGTAAAAGCCGCTGTAGACCAGATACGAGCACTGATCCGGGTTGCCAGTTTGCCATCCCGGCTGGCAGAGGACGACGCGACGGAATTTGGCGTTGCAAAGCCCGTGATTTGCCAAGAGCCGCGGATCGTTTCCGAAATAAGCCCTGATGCCGTCCTGGCGAGTCCACGCAGGAACGATTTTCCAATCAGCGTTGCCGCCTTCAGCGCTCACATTGCCGGTCGCACAGAACGACCAATTGGAAATCACGACCGGCTGATCGCAGGCAAGAGCCTGGACTGCGCTCCCCAGGGAGATCGAAAGCAATGCCAGCAACCGCTGGCCATAGACCATCGCGCCCTTCTTCCTCATGCCGACTTTCCTCATCCTTGCCTCCGCGCAAGTTACCGTGACCATCTCTCCGGATTAGTGAAATCCGAAACGACTAAGATTATTTTCCTAGTTCACGAAACGTTCTTACGCTAGATTGCATGGTATTGCAACCATGGAATGTTGAATGTCGTATAACAGTGTGACGATCGTCGACGTGACGCCTGGACCGGGCTCAGCCGGCTACACCCGCGATAAAATGAGGTCCTCCGACGTTGCCAGGAAGGACTTGCCGACAACCGGGGTGAGGGGCTGATGGCGGAATTCAACTCTCGTGATAAGAGCCGCACCAGTGCCGGCAAGACCCTATCGCTGGTGCGCAAATATACAGCGCCGCCACGCGGGAGCGATGACGGCAGCCTTCGCTGGCAATGGTTGACGATCCAGCTGCTGGAGTCCCCCGCATTCACCTCACTGAGCGCGAATGCCAGCCGAGCCTTTTTCCGCATCATCATCGAGCATACCTCGCACGCCGCCCTGGAAAATGGCAGGCTTCTCGTGACTCACGCGCAGTTCGTCTCCTACGGCGTCACCGGCGAATATGTGGCCGATGCCCTCGACGAGTTGGAATATAAGGGCCTCATCAAGGTTCGCCGCGGCCGGGCGGGCAGCGGTGTTGCGCACCCGAACCTCTTCACGCTGACTTTTGTCGGTAACCATGAAGGCGCGCCGCCTACGGATGATTGGCGGCGATGCACGCCGGAGAGGTGCCGGAAGTGGTCGGAGATAGACCGCAAGCTTGCCGCTGACAAACGTGGGCGGGTCGGCAGGAAGAAGAAAACGCCACTTCGGGATTCCGAAATTCCCCCGCTTCGGGATCCCGAAATTCGGCGCGCCTCGTGAGAAGTCGGGGCGTGGGAACAGCCAATGATTTCAATGCCTCAACCAATTTCGGGATTCCGCAGTGCTATATAGATTTTGGTGGGGAGTACCTCATGAGTCCGCAAGTTCAAACCAGGAGCTAGCGGCGCGGTGCCTCTGCCGGCATGCCTAGTTTCGCGCAACCTTGCTCGTGTATCCGCGGGCTTGACGATGTTGACGCGCTTCAGCCGGGGGAATGCATGGTGATGGGAATTTTTCGCGCTTTGGGAGCGGCGGCGATGATGGCGGCTCTTGCCGGCTGTGTCGACCATGCGAACGCGCCCGTGCTTTTGCCCATCGGCGTGCCGGTCAACCCGCCTGTCGTCGCCCAAGGCATCTGCGTAACCGACGGCAATGCCATGTATGACGAGGCGAAGAAGCAGTATCATCTGCGTGCGCAGCTGACCGGCTATGCCGAGGCTGATGCGCTGGAAGCGGAAACAACGGCGCGTGCCGCCGCGCATCGCCAATATGTCGCCTGCCTCTCCGCCCAGGGTTACAGGGCATTATACGCGAATTGAGAATAGAGAATTCGCATTCTTAGCCAGCACCCTCGCCCTCGCGCAGATCGGTCAAGCCGAGGCAGTTCCCGTTCAAATGCTTCATCCGCCCGAAATTTCCGAAGCAAAATCGCGCAATATGAGGCACATCGGGGTCTCTGGCATGGCTATCGAGACTTCCGAAGGGAGCATCCCGGCACCCGCCGTCATTCCGATCGCTACTGGTATCCGCTTGCCGCTTCAGGGGTCGAAGGCGGCACCGCCGGCTCCACTGTCCGCCAGCCGATGAACATCCGGCGGCTCCGAGAATGTGCAACCTTAAGTTTTCGGCATCAATCGGTCACGGCAGCATGCCCTGCGATCATGGCTATTGAGCCGGCAAATTAAAAGGCGGCGCATGCCGCCTTCAGACTGCTGACAAACCCGTCGATTTTTTCGGCGGGTTTTGCTTTTTTGGCGATTGGATTCTTTGCCGGTCGTGTTG
>NZ_VCHT01000059.1:0-2277 GCF_005862215.1 Rhizobium sp. MHM7A | reverse complement strand
AGCCGTGACCGGCGCAACTGCCTGACGTCACAAACAAGCGCCTTGTTCAGGCGTCCATGAAACAACGTGACATCGCCGTCGCACTTTATAAGATCTAGCGGGACATTCGGTTAATCAGCTGACACGTGTTGCTACCCGTCAAAAACACAGCAAGTCAAAGGTGGACGCATTTCCAAGACCGGGCCGAAGCCCAACAGACTCGGAGTTCAGACAAAGTCGATCCGAAGTTTTTCCGTTGCAGCCTGAGCCGGTTGCGTCAATTTTGCCTATCCCTGGAAGGGGCGGGCGTGACGCATGGACGACAATGCCTCCGTCGGGCTCTGCGTCTGATAGGATCGCCGTTCAGGCTATCGTCAGCTTAGTCCAATAAAGCGGAGCGGGCAGGGAGGAGCCGATGTGAATATTCTACTCGTTGAAGACAATATAGCCCAGGGAACTACCATCGTCACAATTTGCAGGGCTAAGGGCTTTGCGGTCGAGTGGGCAAAGACCGGGGCTTTCGCGGAGGAGTTAGTGCTTTCGGGCTCTTTCGGATGTATCCTTCTCGACTATGTGCTGCCGGACTGTAGCGGTGAAGACATCCTCCGTAGCATCAGGAAGCGATCTGATCCGACGCCGATTGTCATGGTGTCGGGGCAGGCTGGCATAATGGAATGCATCCGGCTTCTTGATGCGGGAGCTGACGACTTTATAACTAAGCCGTACCATCAGGACGAGCTTTTCGCTCGCATCAACAGTGCGATACGTCGCCGGAGCGTCTGCGAGCTTCCGGAAATCCGAGTCGGGACGCTTATCATACGGCGGTCTGAGAGACTGGTCGAGCGTGACGGCGCGCCCGTCGGCCTGTCCCCACGCGAATGGGCTGTGTTAGAGTGTCTTCTGAACCGAGTTGGACGCCTCGTCGAAAGGCATACCATTGAATCCGCGCTCTATGATTTCGGCTCTGAGTTCGAGAGCAACACTGTGGAGGTTTATGTCTCCCGGCTGCGCAAAAAAATTGGCCGGGATCGGATAGAGACCGTGCGTGGCTACGGTTACAAGCTCGTGGCCAAATGAAGAATCGGCTGCTCTCCAGCTCATCGCTTTCGCACAACGATGGCCGCGCTGATCGCGAGCAATTTTGCCAACGGCCCGTCCGTCGAAGCACCAGCTTTTATCCAGTTTTACACGACGGCAACTTTCATAACGTATTTGGATTGGCGCTTGTCAGCCGTCGCTCAATACAGGTAGCAATGATAATGATCCAGCGGCTAATAGCGTCCAATAGAGAACTGAGTGCGTCTAACGAAGAACTGAGGGCTTTCATTTACGCACTGGAGGCGGACATCTCAGCAGGGCTCTTTGACAACAATGCCACACGCCTGAGCACGAACGATCGCCCCGCGCCACTCGCCACACAGGGTTCGATCAATAGGCTTCTCGATGAAGTAATCTTCCAGCGCGAGGAGACCGCACGCGAGCGCGACTTCATTGAATGCGCCGAACATGAGGTGAATAACCTGATCGCAGGCGCCAAACTTCAAGGGGAAATCGTGCTTGGCGAGCTCCGAGGCAATCCCCTGGAGGACCGCGTCCGCTCCGTTTTGGATAATGTGTCGCTCGTTCCAAGCCTATTACAAAAAATCCGTGAAGTTACCCGAGCCAATTCAATTTTCGGCGAAGGCTCTCACGATCCAATTGATTTAGTGCAAGTATGTCGGGCTGTGATAGATCAGCAGTTCGGGGACTACACGCCATACGCTGGAAGGATAATTTGCGACACCCTTCATTGCCCTTCCTTGATCCGGAACGTTGACGCCGAATCCATTGTAGTAATTTTCCGTAATTTGTTCACAAATGCCCTCATCCACGGTGCCCCCGCTGGCAGGATTGGGGTGTCCTTTGCAAGTAATGGCGCCTTCACTGTTATAAACCGTGGGCAGATTGTACCCCCTCAAGATTTGAAAAAGCTAACAGATAAATTCAAACGTGGTGGGACTAACGCTCGGGGCTCGGGGATTGGCCTCTACCTAGTCGACAAGGTGGTCAAGAAACTGGGTGGCACTCTTAAACTTGATTCGCCGGCGCAAGGCAGCGACGATGGATTTGAGGTTACCGTTCACTTCCCTGAGTGATGCTGGTTCGTAAGCGCGAGTTTCCTCACACTTCTTTGGTTGAGGGATGTTTGGCAGTTGGCGTCCACCAAATAGGTCAACACCAAGTGACCTGAGCCCCTGATCTTCCTCCAGATTTTGGTAGAGTCCGTCACAATCAGGAGACGGACGAATGAAGCGTTCA
>NZ_VCHT01000058.1:0-2753 GCF_005862215.1 Rhizobium sp. MHM7A | reverse complement strand
AAGCCGTGACCGCTGCAATTGCCTGAGTTTACCGACAAGCGACTTTTCGGCCGTTGATCAAACAACGTGACATCGCCCCCCTGAGCTATCGAGATCTGGAAGAAATGTTCGAAGAGCGCGGTTTCGAGGTCGATCATAGCACGATCAACCGCTGGGTATTGAGCTATGCGCCGATGATCGAGAAGCGTCTTCGCCAGTTTCGCCGGCCGCATTGCGGATCGGTTCGGATTGACGAGACCTACGTTAAGATCCGCGGCAAATGGCGCTATCTGTACCGAGCCATCGATAAGCATGGCAACCCGGTGGATTTCCTGCTTTCTGCAAAGCGAGATCTCGAAGCCGCCAAGCGGTTCTTCCGCAAGACGCTGAAAGATCAACCCTTACTGTCGCCGAACAAGATCAGCACAGATGGTGCCAATACCTTCCCGTCGGCAATCAAAGCTTCGGTTGAAGACGGGCTTCTACAGCCCGACCCCGTGCACTATGTGACCAAGCACCTGCAACAAGGCATTGAGAGCGATCATTTCCGTGTGAAAAAGAACATGCCGAAGATCGGCGGCTTCCAATCCTTCAACACGGCGCGGCGAACGATTGCCGGTTTCGAGGCGATGCTGTGGTTGAGAAAAGGCTTCGGCTTTTCCGGCGGCTGGACGATCAACGATCAAGACGATTTGGTTGCGCGCCTCTTCGGACTTACAAAGGTTAACAAAACATGAAAATAGCATCGTTCAGGGGATAGCCGCGGCCTCTGTGGAAGTTTGCGACAAGCCCGACAGCATGCTAGCATTCAGAGGTCCGGTACTTCAACCGAAATGCTGGCGAAAACTCGTCAGTCACTCTGCCCAACACCGACCCCGTTTAAGGATCGCCAGGACTCATCACGGAGTAATGGCGGTAGCCATTGGCGCACCGCCACCGATTTCCTGAAGATGGGGCAATTTGCGAGCCAGCCTATTGGGTCTTTGAGAATTTGAATCATTATTGTTCGAGATTTTCGTCGTTGTCCGCGAAATGAGCAGTCAATGGCGCCCGCATCTGGTCACAATATGATGTCATATGCAGCGTCCGAAAGGCTGGTTTGTCACTCGATGCTTTCAAAACTGATCGTGATTGCCATCGTGTTCCCTGCGCTGGTGCTTACCGCTTGCTCACGTCCCGAACCGCTTCAGACGTCCACAGTTGCTCCGGTCGCTGCGGCGGCAGTTCCGATCACTGACCAAACGGTGATCGCCGAAACCGTGGGACGGGCGACGATCGGCTCTGATCCGCTAGCGTGGGCAAACCCGTCAACTGGCAGCGCCGGGGTGATCGAGCAGGTCCGGCCGGATACAAACAATCCAAATGGATGCCGCGACTTCGTCACAAGCAAGCACAGTCTCGAGGGCGTGACTCGGTTCAATGGTGTCGCTTGTCCATCAGATGGATCTTGGAAGATAAACGGCTCGTCTGGCTTGCATTAGGAACCAAGTTCGGGGATCAGCGATTGCTCTTGAACTCAACCGGAACTCAATCAGAATTTCGGCCTGTCGCAAATTTTCTGGTTAACCGCATGTCTCCCATCGGCAGAGATTTTCGGCTGCGAATGTTGGGGAGCACAGACTGCCCTCTGCGCCCTCGAGAAGGCGGCGAATGCGAAAGCCGAGAAACTTGTGACCAAGGGCAAGCCACTCGATCCCGAAGAGCTGATCCGCGTCGGGGCCGCGGTAAGACCAACATGCCAAGACTCAATTTTCCGCACAGCCTAATTGAGCGCCTGAGCTGAGAGCTTGATCATCTCGGAAAACGAGAAAGCCTGCCGCGGGAGGAGGTGCGGCAGACTTTTCTAATTGAACAGCGGCTGGGGGAGGAGTCCGCTGTTCCGTCAAGCGCCCCTTGGGAGGAGGAATAGGTTCACCTGGGACACGAAGCTTTGCGAGGAAGAGGAGCATCGCTTCGATGGTCAGAAGATAGCAGAGGCTGCCCCTAACGCCAGCGCTCAGATCGCAGTGCAGGTATGCGCTTGCTGCAATGCAATATAACCACTTTGTAAGTGAGGCCGCGGTCAGCCCGAACTCGGCTGCATAGCCACGAATCGTATTGGCAAGCTGCGTCTGTGCGGCGACAGCGCGCTCGCGCATGCCCACCAGCATCAGCGCGGCTGGCGATGTCACGTTGTCGGCAACTTAACGGGTGGCGGATAATACGGTTGAGATGACCTCATCGACCATCAGCTACAAGAACCACCGATTTCCGCCGCAGATTATCTGCCCGTGCGGTCTGGCTGTATTTCCGGTTCCCGTTGAGCCTGCGGCTGGTCGAGAAATGTTGGTGGAGCGCGGTATCGTCGTTTCTTACGAAACGATACGGCGATGGGGCCGCAAATTCGGGGCAGCCTAGTCAAGCAGTTGCGTAGAAAGAAGCCGTCGCGAAAGGATATCTGGCATCTGGACGAGGTCGTGATTTCCATCGGCGGCCGAAAACATTGGCTTTGGCGCGCCGTTGACCAGGACGGCTACGTTCTCGATGAGATCGTCCAGACCCGCCGCGATACGTCGCGCCGCACCAGAGACACTCAGCCCTAGCCACCCATATTCATCGGATCCGCGCCATGGCACAGTGGAAGGCCGTGACCGCTGCAATTGTCTGAGTTTACCGACAAGCGACTTTTCGGCCGTTGATCAAACAACGTGACATCGCCCACTTTTGGCATCCACTGCCAGATGCAGCTTGCGCCAGGTGCGACGTGATCTGGCGCCATGTTTTTGCTCCAGCCA
>NZ_VCHT01000057.1:0-2760 GCF_005862215.1 Rhizobium sp. MHM7A | reverse complement strand
GCGTCAAGTCAGGCAGGCATAACCGACAACATCAAAGGCCGAAATGCGTTCGATTTCATATCCGCGCACCAACGCCTCGTTGATCGCCACCGGATAGCGCACCTCCGGCGACAGCGTGTAGTTGACGAATATTGCCGCTGCGCCGGAGTCTGCGACCAGGTCGCGGACGAACCGCTCGTTCGTCGGGAAGTCGCCGAGGATCCAGCCTCCACCGTGGAAGAACATGAAACCCGGCAGCACGCCATCGGTGCCAGCCGGACGTACGATGGTGAGCTTCAGAGGTTTGCCGTCGACGCTTATCGTCTTCTCGCTGATGTCGGCCGGCGCCAGCTTGGCGCCGGCTTGCGCAGCCGCCACGGCCGCCCGTGCATCGGCGGGGGAGAGAGACTCCAGGGGCGGAGCGCCAGCCTTGGCCATCGCTTCCAGGAAGCCCTGCGTATTGCGTTCGACGCCAGGGCTACCAGCGGCCAGTGCCAACCTGGGCGGCGATGCGCCGGCGGGTGCGCAGCACGTCGCGGGCGATGGTCAGCTCATGGGTGGGTGTGCGAATATCCTTCGTGGCGTCGTGGAGGACAAGGTCTTCCAGATGGACGAGTTCGCCTTCAATCCACAGCGAGGCGCAGGCATCGGTGAACTGGGTGCGCTCGAGGAAGCCGACGCCGACCGCAGAACGGACGATGCGCTCGTGCAGACGCGTGAAAGCGATACCGGCGTCGAATGCCGGCCGCATCAGAGCTGTCATGCTGATTTTTGCTAGATCGTAAGCCATTGAAATCATGGTAAACACGCCATTAACCAGAAGCGATACTACCATTTGCTTCCGTCACACCTGCGAATTCTTTACAGTGCACTAACCATAGATAAGTACTGGTTATCGATGGTAGATTGATTTCAGGGCGCAAAATCACTTGTCGGTCGGCCTAGATGAGCGAAAACGGCTAGTTTCTGGCCTTTTAAGCAGGTTTCGGCGAGGTTCGGCGGAACAGTTTTTTCTCTGCCGGCTATTCAGAGCAGCCCCTTCTCTGCCGAAGAGTGCAGATTTCTCCATCGCCTTTCCGCTTACGCGGGCTTCGGGATCCTCCCCTCCTCCAATCTCCCTATTTTCAGGCATTTCCGCCGCAGATGGCCACCAGTGCGGCCTCGGGCAGGGTACGGCCTGATGCCCGTTCGACGTCGCTTTTCGAGTCTGGCGGGGCTGCATTTAACCCATAAAACACGCTTGCAACTGGTCATTTTCTCACGCATTCATTATCTGTACAAAGCCTCAGAAAAGCGCGCGAGAAAACCATGGCAAAACGGCAAGTCGCCAATCCCTCGCCGGCCCCAAAACGTCTTATAGGCTATGCACGTGTCTCGACCGACGATCAGGTTCATGACGCGCAGATGGACGAGCTGCGTGCCGCCGGCTGCGAGCGGATTTTTCAAGAGCATGGATCTGGCGCATCCCGGGCGCGGCCGGTTCTGACGAGACTACTCGGTGATCTTACCGCCGGCGATGTGCTTGTCGTCGTCCGGCTGGATCGCCTCGCCCGGTCGGTCAGCCATCTGTTGCAGGTGATCGAGGATCTGGAAGAGCGCGGCGTCCATTTCAGGTCGATCCGCGATCCGATCGATACGTCCACCCCACAGGGGATGTTTTCCCTCCAGGTCCTTGGCGCCGTCGCCCAGCTCGAACGAGCGCTGACTGCTGAGCGAACCAAGGCAGGCATCAAGGCGGCAAGAGCCCGCGGCAAGCTGCCAGGCAATCCTGGCCTTCGGGAGAGGCGACCGGAAGCGATCAAGGCGGTGTCGAAGGCCCGGGAAAAAATCTACCTCGACGAGCTGATCTCCTCTGCGCAAACCTGGCTCCCGACCGTTCGGCAACTTCGCCCAAAACATAGCTGGGACAATGTCGTGCGGGTCCTCAATCGCCGAGGCCATGACTGGACGGTGGAAAGGCTGCGTCGAGCCGTGCATCGCATGGTCCGCGAGAAACTGGCAGAGCCTGAGCTACTGGTCCGTTCTCCCCGCCGCGCGCCGGAAGATCACCTGATGAAGCTCGTCGCAGCGATTGCCATTGCCGATCCCAGCTTATCGCTGCGCGACATTGCCAGCCAGCTTGATCAGATGGGAGAGCGACCGGCGCGCGGCGGACGTAAATGGCAGCCATCGTCCGTTCGTAACCTGCTGGATGAGGCGCATCGGTTCGGTCTCATCCGTCATTAAGGGCACGGAGCATCAACCTGCCGATTTCCCGCTCTCTTAGGCGCCCTGTTTTAGGTGGGAGAGATTCCAGCCTCGGCTCTCGATAATGTCGCGGGCGAGCTGCTGTCCACATCGTCGCATCAAACCGGGGTTTGTTGGAGAGGCCGGGACGACAGGAACCGACCCCCATTTCGGCCGTTCGGGCCCGAGGATGCGCTCGAAAGCAGACCTCAACAGCGTTGACCGTTTACACTGCTCCATCCTTGTGTATAAACTTCAGCCATGAGCATGCAACGTAACATTGCCGTCAATAATAATGGCCCCTTCGGGGTCGTGGATGGCGTGCGCGCGTTATAGCGTAGCTCGTTGATCACCACAGCCCTGCCGGTTTCGGAAGGGCTGTAGGTGTTGGCTTCTCCGATCCGGCTTTCATCCCCGGAGAAAGTCATGTCCCCTTTTTCATCCTTGAGCCGACCCCTTGTTGCCGAGCTGTCCCAGTGGCGATGTCACGTTGTTTGATCAACGGCCGAAAAGTCGCTTGTCGGTAAACTCAGGCAATTGCAGCGGTCACGGCTT
>NZ_VCHT01000056.1:0-2934 GCF_005862215.1 Rhizobium sp. MHM7A | reverse complement strand
TGCTGGTGGTGACTGCCGTCGCCGGCGGCTACCGCATCAATCTGACACCGAGCGAGCCACTCGGCCTGTGGCGCATCATCCCGCTTCATCGACCGGCAGCACTCGACGACATCGTGTTCGTCTGCCCACCGGAAACGGCGGCGATGCGGGAAGCGAGGGCACGAGGCTATCTCCGTTCTGGTTCCTGCCCGGGCGGTGTTGCACCGTTGATCAAGACAGTGATCGCCGTTGCAGGACAGCATGCCGAAATCGATGCCAGCGTAACCGTGGATGGGCGGGTGGTTTCCTCTTCCAGTCTCGCACAACGAGATGGAAAAGGCCGGCCGCTGACGCCCTCTCCGAGCGCCATTATACCGCCAGGATATGTCTTCCTGCATTCCGCATTCCCCGGCTCCTACGACTCCCGATACTTCGGTCCGGTGCCAGCTTCCGCCATTCTCGGCCTGGCGCAGGAGGTCCTCACCTATGCGCCGTGATTACATTCGGTCGACGCTGCTGATCTTCGCTTCGATCGTAATCGGCGTGGTGGGCTGGAGCGGGCATGTGTTGCTTCTACCCGTCGCGCTGGGGTTTCCCGTTCTCTGGTCGACCTCGCAATCGAGATCGGTAGCGGCACTTGTCTCCGCCGCATATTTCCTGGGCGCATCACGGGGTTTGCCCCAAGGCGTGGCCGCCTTTTATTCGTCCAATATCTGGCCGGGCCTCCTGCTCTGGCTGGGTGCGTCTATGAGTTTCGTTACCGTCCATTCCGTCCTCTGGACGAAGTACCCGAACGTTCGTCCGTTTCGCTATCTCCTCGCAGCGATCGTCATGTTCATTCCGCCGTTCGGCATCACAGGCTGGGCGCATCCTGTCACGGCTGCTGGTGTTCTGTTTCCGGGATGGGGATGGTGCGGATTAGGGCTCATGAAAGCTGGCCTTGCCGGCCTCGTAACCCGCACGTGGCCAGCTGTCGCCATCGCCTTGATAGGCTTTTGGCTGTGGTCCGCCGCGATCTGGACCGACGCGAAACTACCGGAAGGTTGGCGCGGCGTCGATTTGGAAATGGGGGCTTCGCTCGGCCGTGAGGCCGGTCTTCAACGCTACCGTGACATGATCGCAACGGTGCGTGGCGCAGCCAGCGATGGCGCTCGCTTTGTGGTGCTGCCGGAAAGTGCGCTTGGTTTCTGGACACCGACCGTGCGGCGTCTGTGGGCAGGCGCCTTCAGAGACGGTGATGCGTCGGTCATCGCCGGCGCCACGGTGCTCGATGCCACCGGCTACGACAATGTCCTCGTCGCGATCGACGGGAAGGGCGGACGCATTCTCTATCGCGAACGCATGCCGGTTCCTGGTTCGATGTGGCAGCCATGGCGATCGTGGTTTGGGGAGAGCGGCGGCGCCCGGGCGGATTTCTTCGCGAACCCGGTCGTCTCCATTGGTGCCAGCCGTGCGGCACCACTGATCTGCTACGAGCAGCTGATCGTTTGGCCGGTCCTTCAGTCCATGCTGCACGATCCGGACTTCATCATTGCCGTCGGAAACGGGTGGTGGACCGAAGGGACATCAATCGTTGCTATCCAGCGAGCCGCCACCGCGGCGTGGGCAAGGCTCTTCGCAAAACCGCTCGTCATTACCTTCAACACCTGAGTGCCAAGGAGACACCATGCTCGACGCCGTCCTGATCAAAGAATGCGCCGACCCTTTTCTCAAACCCGCGATCCTCGAGCAGTTCGTGATGGCAGCGGGCTCGGCTGATCCCCTCGCCGTCACCGTCAGATCGGGCGGTCGATTGATCCTCATCCCGAAAGCGGCATCGGCCGAGGAGGCGATGGCGATCGTACGGCAATATGCTGGTCAGGCGGTCGTTCGCGTTGGGCTGACGCAGTTTCCCGCTGGGGTTGGAGCCAAGGAAGCGACCGATTTAAAGTCAGGTTTGGTCGCCTGCCAGAACCTTCGCAAAGGCACGGCGATGTTCGCCAAGGTCCTTAGGATCGTTGCGAAATGGTATGGCAACCCCACGAGCAAAGACGTCTTCCCGCAGATTTTCGAGGATGCGATTTACGCATGGAAGACCGGTGAGTTCGAGGGCGTGAGCGTGTTTCAGGCGGAGGATCCAGGCGGGGCACTAGCCAACCAAAATGAACCGCGGGCCGATAAATCGGAGGCGAATACGGTCGATGCCGGGACTCCGCTACGGGCCGAGGCAGAACCTTCGGACGAAAAGAAAATTGGCACTGCGGGAATACGGGTCGATCTATCTCGCATTGGTGGTCAGCAGTAGTGTTGCGCCATCGCCAGCAGATAGGACGGACCACGCTACGATTTTCGGGTGGCAGCATTGTGCGAGCGCGGAGGTTGCAGTTCCCCGGCCCCCGGCATTCTTGACGAAAGATCGCCCTCCCTTAGCTTCCAGGGGAGCATCGGAAGACGCCGCGAGCGCGTACGGTGGAATGCTCTCATCGACCTCGAAGGTTCCGATGCCCAGATATTATTTCAATATCATTGCCGGAGATGGCATCCGAGAAGACCTGGAAGGAACCGAGCTTCCGAGCCTTGAGGATGCACCGCTCGAAGCCATCGAGGATGCACGGGCCCTGATGAGCGACGCCATTCTGCTCGGCCAAGATATCTCTTCGCGGCGGCTGGAGATTTGCAACGAGGCGGGAGACGTGTTGCTGACAGTACTATTCAAGAACGCGATCAAGCCGGTTGCTTGAACTACTTCGCCCGCAACGGCAGCCCTAGCACCTTTTCATATTCCCGCTCCGGAACGCCGTAGCAGCCACCGGCGATGTCGAGAAGCTTTTGACGGCTGAGAATGCGGAGATTTCCGCGCGTTGATCGGACCGCATGTCGGCCTTCAAGAATATGGAGCGGCGATGTCACGTTGTCGGCAACTTAACGGGTGGCGGATAATTCGGTTGAGATGACCTCATCGACCATCAGCTACAA
>NZ_VCHT01000055.1:0-3177 GCF_005862215.1 Rhizobium sp. MHM7A | reverse complement strand
AGCCGTGACCGCTGCAATTGCCTGAGTTTACCGACAAGCGACTTTTCGGCCGTTGATCAAACAACGTGACATCGCCGCCGCAACAGATGTGTGTCCGAAACGCATTTGTGCGGAAGTTTGCACTTCCGGAGTTGCGCTATCGATGTAGGATTGATCGGCAAGAGCATCGGCATCCGCGGCGACCAAGGTCTTGATGTTGGAAGCGCCCCCGTCACCCTCATTGCGCTCCGGAACAATCTCTATGACGCTGTATCCAAATGCTCCCAGGGCGTCCGAAAGTTTCTGACGGGCACCTTCTCCGAAACCGACGACCACGAGGACTGCCGCGATTCCGATAATGATGCTGAGCACTGTGAGGAAGGTACGCATGCGATAGGTGACTAGAGATCGGATCGCCATCCGCAGGGCTTCCAGCAGGCAGCGACTGACCGCCGAAAGCGCACCGATCGGCGTGTTGTCGCTGAACGCCAGCGTGCCATCGGTCTTCTGCCGGTCGTGCGTCAAGCGGTCGGAAACGACAACGCCGTCGCGAATCTCGACGATCCGATCGGCGTGAGCTGCGATTTTCGGATCGTGTGTCACAATGATAATCGTGTGTCCAGCGACATGAAGTTCCTTCAATATATCGAGGACAGTTCCGCCACTCTTGGCATCTAGCGCGCCCGTCGGCTCATCGGCGAGAATGATGCGGCCGCCATTCATCAATGCGCGGGCAATCGAAACTCTTTGCTGCTGGCCCCCGGACAATTGGTTCGGGCGGTGGTCGAGACGATCATCAAGACCCAGCTTGCGCAGAAGAGATATGGACCTTTCTCGGCGTGACCGAGCGCCAACGCTGGCATAGATAGCAGGGATCGCCACGTTGTCGACAGCGCTCAATGTTGCGAGAAGCTGATAATGTTGGAAGATGAAACCGAAATTTTGCCGTCTTGACGCGGCAAGTTCGTCCGCGCTGAACCCTGCAACGCTGCGGCCGCCGATGCGATAGTCACCAGAACTCGGCTGGTCCAAGCAGCCTAAAATGTTCATTAGCGTCGTCTTGCCGAACCGCTGGTGCCAACGATTGCCACCAGCTCTCCACTCGAAATCGAAAGGCTCACGCCGGCGAGCGCATTAACCGTCTTGTCTCCGGTGCGGAAAATCCGCGAAATATTCTCGATCTCAAGAAGTGCAGTCATCATATTATATCGCCTCAAGACCAGTTGCTTTTTCGCTGGGTGAGATGAGAAGCTCATCACCAACGGAGAGGCCATTGAGTACTTGCGCTTTAATCTTGTCAGTCAAACCCGTTGTAACTAGGCGCACGGTGACTTCTCCAGTTGGTTTGCGAATGTAAACTCGGTAGCGATCTTTCCCATCGGGCTCACTCAGAGCCGCCCAGGGTACGGGCGGTACGTTTTCGGCGTGGCCGAAAATAATTGTAACGGATACGCTCATCTTTGGCCGAAATCGGCCTTCCGGGTTGGGTGTCGGAAATACGCCGGTGTAATAGACCGCCCGATTGGATTCCCCGTTTTTTATGGGACCCGTATTGACGTCGTCGGCTATGCACGGAGGCGCGGGCTGTATCTCTTCCAGTACGCCTGAACTGGGAGCTTCAGTCGCTCCTAGGGTTGTGAAGCGGACGTTCTGGCCTGGCTTCACGCGCGCCATGTCTGCTTCCGATATCTGTACCATCACCTGCATCACGTCGAGCTGAGCGAGAACCGCGATGGTCGGTACCCGATCTGAGTTCAACGTTTGACCCTCTTTGGTCGCCAGAGCAACTACTACGCCGCTCATTGGCGCGCTGATCTTCGTTTGGTTAAGGGACGAGCGAGCGACGTCAACATCGAGTATCTTCTCATTGGTTTGCGCTTCAAGTTGCTCGAGCCTTGCTTCCTGCGACAGAAATGTGGCTTGCGCCTTCTCCAGGTCGGCGGCCGATACAGACCTGTTCTCCCTTAAAGTCTTTTGTCTTCGAAACGCCAATTTGGCCTCGTTCAGAGTTATCTCAGCTTCCTTGCGCCTAGCATTGACGTTAGCGAGGTTGGCTTGCGCGGTGAGTAGCTTGTACTGCTCTTTCGTAGGGTCAATCTCGGCGATCAAGTCACCAGACTTCACGAATTGGCCAAGCTTTACATGCAGTGCCTTTATTTGGCCCGACACTTGAGCCCCAACATTGATTATCCTGCGAGGCTCCAAAACTCCCTCCGCGAGGACAGTCTCCTCAATCGAGCCGAGTACCACGCGTTCCGTGTGGACAGGGTCGAGCGTCTCTTGTTTGAAGGCGCTTGTCGCGACGGCGATCGCAAACATCAACGGTGCAACTCCTAAGCCCCAGACGGGCAACCCCATCTTAATCTTCATTAACGGTCGCCCCCTTTTCCATAAGACTGGCTCTGTGTACCGTTGTGGGAACTCCAATCAAAGGGAGGTAGAGTGAAAGCCGGGACTGAAGATGATAGCAAAGCAAGCGAGCGTTCATTTTCTTTCGCGGAAATGGCTGGCAGCAGCAGGCCTAACGCTAGCGCACCGGACCCAAAAAGAAGGCTAGCTCGAATAGCGACATTTCCAACGCACTTGAGGGTTTCGCATTTGAGCATCGATGCTATGCCCATCTTTTCGAGAAAGTGCATTTTACGCTTGTACTTCACGCCTCGGGAGTTGACGAAGCTTCCTTCCAATCGCCGAGAACTGAACGAGGTGACGTCTCGATTAGGTGGGCGTAGCGGCATGTCTAGCCGCGGGGCGGAGGAAGGGCGAATAGCGCTCAAACGAGAAGAAGGTGCGAGTTTGAGGATGAGGGCTTTCATCAGGGTTTTCCATTTTTTAGCTGCGATGATATCGCTTCTCGCACTGTGAGCTGACAAACGTCTGAAGGAACGGGAATTTCAGTCGCGGGGCGTCAGGCTTGGATAATGCCGAAGGGCACCGTAAAGTTAACGCTGTGAAAACAAGACCTGGGAGTGAGGCTTTTGTTCATTCGGCGTGAAGGCGCGCGCGATTTGGCGCCATGCCTGCATGGCAGCTGCTCGCAGTTCTCGATGGTGGCTGGATGGATTATCGTGGATCGGACGGTGGCCCTCGAGACACGCCGCAGCTACTTAGCGATCCAGCGTGGCCTTGCCCCGTTGAAATAATCCATTTTGAAGTAAGCTCTGGCCCATTGAGAGGACCAGAGGATGAAGCGCAATC
>NZ_VCHT01000054.1:0-3224 GCF_005862215.1 Rhizobium sp. MHM7A | reverse complement strand
GATGCGCCACAGGCCGAGTGGCTCGCTCGGTGTCAGATTGATGCGGTAGCCGCCGGCGACGGCAGTCACCACCAGCAGGATGGCGGCTACCGCCGCCATCGACAGAACCACTATGGCTCGTCGTTGCTGCGTCGTCATCGCCCGGCGCGCTCCAACTCCCACCGTCATTTCAGCGAGAGCCCTTGGCTCTTCGTCTGACGCATCGTCTCAGCCTGCTTGAGCGCTTCGGTCGTTCGTTCATGAGAGCCAAGTTGCTGCACCGTCCGCATGGAATTCCACGCGGACTGGACCTCAGCCTTCTGGCCAGCCGTCATGCCCGATGTGATGGTCTCGAACGTCTTGCCGCCGGTGTCTTTCGCGGCCAAGGGCAGGAACGTCCGTTCCCCGAAACGCTCGGACACCGCCTTGGCGAAACCTTCGAGTTCGGCCTTCACCATCTTATCGGCGAGCACGTATTCGAGGCTTGCGGACAAATCGTTGCGATCGATCGCATCGCGCACGCGTTCGAGCGTTTGCTTGGCGGCTGGAGAGAGCGCTGGGATGTCGACGGAAACCTTGAGCCGAACCGCGCGCTCCTCCGTCTCATGTTTGAATTCGGCCTCGGCCCGCTCACGAAGATAACGTTCAAGATTACGGGCGAGCGCCGGCACATTGGCGAGCGCTTTTTCCCGGTCCTGCTTGTCGCCACGGCTCGCGAAAAGACCGGTCTTGCCCTTTAGCGCGCCAAAGCTCTCTGGCTCGCCGGCAATCCTTGCCAGGGTGGACTGCGCGACCGATTGGTCCTTCAACATGGTATCGACATTGATCGCCTTGAAGGCAGCTTCCGGCTTCGCGTAGACGAGCTGGAAGCGGGTCGAGACGTCCTCCCATTGTTTCTTGAGGCCGGGATCGGCGGCGAGCTTGTCTTTGACAGCCTGGTCGAGCGATTTCGGGAAGGTGGTGATGCCTGATACCATGGGCTTTGCCTCCTTGATTGTGTCCGGGATGGAGTGTTTGTTGCTGCCGCGGACCAGCCCGAGTGCCGCGCCGATGGCGGCAAGTCGGGCGCCGAGGTCGGCGAGTTTCTGTTTCTGCCGGACGGCCCATTGGAGCCGATCGTGTGCGATCGTGCGGGCGACGTTCATGAGGTGCAGGCCGCGGGCCTCCGCAAAGCGCAAGGCTTGGCGATAGAGAGCGCTCTTCTCGTAGTCGAGGCTGGTTTCCTTGGCGTTCCGGCGCGACAGGATCGGGATGAGGCCGCCGGACTTCGCGAATGAGCGACTGCCGTAGTAGACGGCGAGATCCTCGCGATGGCGCGTCATCGCCACATAGGTGAGATGCCGGTCCAATGAAAGGGAAGCAAGCACCTTCACCCGGTCGACGGTCGCGCCCTGGCTCTTGTGGATCGTTGTCGCATAGCCGTGGTCGAGATTGTTGTAGAAGCGCTGCTCGACCGTGACCTGCCGGCGGTGCTCGGCGTCGCCAATCTCCGCAACGATCCGGCCGGGTGCAGCCTCAAGCACCTTTGCGAGCATGCCGTTCTTGACGCCAAGGCTGCCCTCGTTCTTGAGGAACACGATCTGGTCGCCGGTCGCGAACATGCGAGTTCCTCCCTCTGTCTTGAACGCGAATCCATCTGCGACGACGCCACGCTCGACCAGCTTGGCGCGGGCCATATCGTTCAACATCCGAACATCGCGGCGAAGGTGTGCGAGGATCAGGCTGGTCTTCGAAGGATCGTAGTCCCGGTCCCAAGCTGCGATCAGGCTTTCGACGGCCTCATCCTTCAGTCTCAGACCAATCATTCGACCATGGGCGGTGTAGGCATCGACCGCTTTGCCGACATTGCCGCGCGCGAGATCGAGCGAGGCGTCGCGCATCCATTGCTGGCGCTGACGATAGATCGTCTCGAGTTCGGCATAACCAATGCGATCGGCGATCGCACGGAAAGCTGCACCGGCCTCGATCGGTTGAAGCTGTTCCGGATCACCGACAAGGACGAGTTTGGCGCCGGCCTTGGTGACGGCTTCGACGAAGAGCGCCATCTGCCGTGACGACACCATGCCGGCCTCGTCGAGTACGAAAACGCATCTGTCGTCGAGCTGGTTGCGACCCTGGTTCCAGCGAAGCTCCCACGACGACAGCGTGCGGGAAACGATGCCAGCTTCCTTCTCCAAACCTTCGGCGGCTTTGCCAGCCAAGGCGCCGCCGACCACACGATAGCCGGCCGTTTCCCACGCCTCGCGCGCAGCCTTCATCATCGTCGTCTTGCCGGCGCCGGCGCGGCCGATGACAGCGGCAATCCGCGTGGCCCCGGCGACATGCTCGATCGCCGTTCGCTGCTCATCCGACAGACGGGGATGGCGCGCAAACGTCGCCTGCAGCACCGCCTCACGGACGCCATGGGTGGCGCGACCGGAGAGCCAGCTCGCGCGATTGGCCATCTCGCCTTCAAGCCGGATCATCTCGCGCGTGGTGTACTTCGCGGGTGTCCGAATACCTGTCGCAAAGTTGATCCGCTCGCGTTCGAGCCGGAGCGCTTCCGGACTTTGCAGAATCCGGACCATCAGACTTTGGAACAGAGCGACATCGTCGATATAGCGATACAACACCTTCGCAACATCGCGTTCGTCGAAGACGCTCTTCTCCCGGGTGATCAGGTCGAGCACGATCTCCGGACGGCGCTGGATGCGCCGCGCATTCTCCCTGCGACGTTCCTCCTGAAGCTCGATGCGTTCGAGTTTGGGAGTCGAGGTCTCCGACTTGTGGTCGGATTGCTCGGCCTTGCGCTCGATGGCTTTGGCGCCGACGCCGAGGTGAATGGTTGGCTCGAGGTCGATACCCTGCTTTTCGAAGGAACGGCCGTCGATGCGGATATCGAGGCCGGCAAGCGCCAGATGTTTGTTCTGGCAGGCAAACCAGCCGTCGCGAAACGCATTGAAATCGTCAGTGCTACCGGCCCACAGCTGATAGACGATTTTGCCGGCGTCATTTCGGATTGGCTTGCCATCCGGGCCGAGCACCGCGACCTTCTTCGAACCGAAACCGTCTTCGGTGAGCGGCCGCAATGTGGTCATGAGGTGGACGTGAGGATTGCCGGGGGCGTCGTGATAGACCCAGTCCGCGACCATGCCCTGCGCGGTGATGTGCCGCTCCACAAAGTCGCGCATGAGCGCGATGTTCTGCTCGGCCGTCAGCTCGAGCGGCAGGGCTATGGTGACGTCCTTGGCGAGCTGCGCGTCGGA
>NZ_VCHT01000053.1:0-3308 GCF_005862215.1 Rhizobium sp. MHM7A | reverse complement strand
GCCGACATACATTTCGACCATGACCGACACGAAAATAGCTGCAACCAGCGAGAAGCAGATGACAACGATGCCCATGGCAAGAACGGCGGCAATCGCGAGCGCATTGTCTTCGAACACCCCGAACTGTGCTTGTTGCGACATTTGGGAGGCGACGCGGATGCCGGCATCGAACACTTCAGCAGGCGAAGCTGAACCGCCGCCGGCGCCAATCCGGAAAAGGCTGTCGACCACTGCTCGCGCAAAGGTCGGACCTTGGGTCAGAACGAATGCGAAGAACCCGATGAACATGATCCGCCGCACCAGTTCGGCGAACCAACTGTCCAGTGAGGCTGACTGGATCGCCAACCAGACGGCCGCAATGCCGATCTCGATCGTTGCAAGAATCCAGAATAGGGATTTCGCCGCCTCCATGATGGTGGTCTCCCACCCCTTCGCAGCAGACGAGACCTGGTTTTCCAGTTCCGTGAGGACCCGTCCCTCCTGCGCGAATGCAGGAACAGCATAGGCGAGGAAAAAGAGACCTGTAATCAGGAACGAGCGTGCGACAGTTACCTTCACCATCTTGGGCGCATCTCCTGACCTTCCGTGATCGGCGGCAGCTCCTTCTCGGAGCCGAAGAATTTTTCCCTGACGGCGCGCTGCTCCTCGGTGAGCGCAGGTATTCCCGTGTTTCGGTAATTGACGATCAGCACTGTCGCTGCTGACGATGCAGCGGCGACAGCCAACAGCAAGGCAATCAAGACTTGGCGGCTCACCATCTTGGTTCCATCTTCTGGCCGTCCGGAACGCTCTTGACCTCGGCGTTGAAGAACTTTTCCCGCCGCGCCTGCGCCAGGTCCTTGTCGGTCTGTTCCGTCTGCAGCCAGGTTCCCATCATTGTCATCTGTTGGGAGACGAGCCCGCGAAGCTTCTGCATTTGCGCGACTTGCTGAGCGGCGATCTCGTGCCCGACCTGCAAAGCCTTCACCTGCCCGTCAGCCGTTTCGGACATCGATCGCAGCGAGGACATCGTATCTTCCTCACTGTCGAACTGGTCGGCCGTGAGGCTCGCCGCCTTCAGCGAACTGGCGATTGTGTCGCGGTTGGTGTCAGACCAGGACTGATAGGTCGAGGAGAGCGTCGTGTTGTCCGGCAAATTCGTCTTGAGATCGGCGTAGCTCTGAAAGCGTTGCTGAAGAACGTCGTCCGCATTTCCCATCGAAAAAGCGATGCCCTGTCCCTGGTCGACGATGCTGCGCAGCTGGTTGAGATCGCTTTCGACCTGCCCCCAGACATGGTCAGGAAGCTGGGCGGTGTTTTGCAGCATGTTCTCGTAGATCTTCAGCTGGTTCTGGATCTGCTCTGCAAGCTGGCTGATCTGGGTCAGCTGATTGTCGACCTGGATGCCGGAGCTTTTCATGAGATCCACGAGCTGCGCATTGTTGGCGAGCTGCGTCCATTCGGTCGCAGCGCCGGTGGCTGTACCGGCTTGCACAGAGCCTGCAGCTCCGATCGTGAGAGCGGCGGCCGCCAAGCAGGCGAGCCATCTATTCGAACGTGAGTAGCGATGCGGCATCGTGAACTCCTCTCGTTTCAAGCCAGTGGATCGGCCAGTCGTGGCCATGTTCGGATTTCAGTGCGCGGATGCGTTTGAGGTCCTCTTTGCCCGACGCGCCGACAAAGCTCAGCGCGACTGGCCCAAGCGACATGTTGAAGAGCCGGCGGCCTTCTGGCGTGGCGACGTAGTATTCGCGCTTCGGCATGGCCGTAGCGACGATCTCGATCTGTCGCTCGTTGAAGCCGATGCGCTCGTAGAATTCTCGCGTCCCCGACTCGCGAGCGGCGCCGTTTGGGAGGCATATCTTTGTCGGGCAGGATTCCTTTAGTACGTCCATGATCCCGGACCGCTCGGCATCGGAGATCGATTGGGTCGCAAGAACGACGGCGCAATTCGCCTTGCGGAGCACCTTGAGCCACTCGCGAATCTTGTCGCGGAACACAGGGTGGCCGAGCATCAGCCACGCCTCGTCGAGCACGATCAGGCTCGGCGACCCATCCAAACGCTTTTCGATCCGGCGGAACAGGTAGGTCAGCACTGGCACGAGATTGCGTTCGCCCATATTCATCAGCTGCTCGATCTCGAAAGTCTGGAAGGCGCCGAGTGTGAGGCCGTCCTCTTCCGCATCGAGGAGCTGGCCCATCGGGCCATCGACGGTGTAATGATGCAGTGCGTCCTTGATCTCGCGCAGCTGCACGCCGCTGACGAAATCCGAGAGCGAGCGACCGGATGCACTCGCCATCAGGCCGATCTGCCGAGAGATGGCGTTGCGATGATCCGGGGTGATGGTGACGCCCTGCAGGCCGACCAGCATTTCGATCCATTCCGTCGCCCAGGCGCGGTCGGCATCACTTTTGAGTTCGGAGAGTGGGCAGAAGGCCAATGCCCTCCCCTCTTCCACATTGTCGCCGCCGATCTCATAGTGATCGCCGCCGGCTGCGAGCGTCAGGGGGAGAAGTGAACTGCCTTTGTCAAAGGCGAAGATCTGCGCATGTTCGTAGCGGCGAAACTGTGCGGCGATCAGGGCGAGCAACGTCGACTTGCCAGAACCGGTCGGCCCGAAGATCAGCGTGTGGCCGACATCATCGACATGCAGGTTCAGACGGAACGCTGTCGAGCCGCTCGCAACCTGCATCAAGGGCGGGGAATTCGGTGCGTAAAAGGGGCATGGCGCAACCGGGTTTCCGGACCAGACCGAGTTCAGCGGAATCAAGTCGGCGAGATTGCTGGTGTTAATCAGCGGCTCACGGATGTTGCAATACCAATTGCCTGGCAAGCTGCCGAGATAGGCGTCGGTGGCGTTAAGTGTTTCGATCCGCGCCCCGAAACCTTCCGCCTGGATCAGTCGCCGGATCGCTTCGGCCTTCTCCTGCAGTGCTTCGCGATCGCTGTCGAACAAGACGACGACGGGCGTGTAATAGCCGTAGGCAACAAGCTTCGACGAGGCCTGCGCGATCGCATCCTCGGTTTCAGCGACCATGGTCATAGCGTCTTGATCGACCGAGCGGCTTTGTGTCTGGAAGATCTGGTCGAAAAACGGCCGGACCTTCTGCTGCCATTTCTTGCGTGTGCGTTCGAGCTTTTGCCGGGCCTCCTCGGCATCCAGAAAGATGAAGCGCGATGACCACCGATAGGTCAGCGGCATCAGATCAAGGCTGTTCAGGATGCCTGGCCAGCTTTCGGCCGGCAGACCGTCGATCGCGACGATGCCGAGAAAACGGTTCTCAACCTTCGGCGTCAGTCCGTGCTCAAGCTCAGCAGTCGCGATCCA
>NZ_VCHT01000052.1:0-3491 GCF_005862215.1 Rhizobium sp. MHM7A | reverse complement strand
GCCGTGACCGGCGCAACTGCCTGACGTCACAAACAAGCGCCTTGTTCAGGCGTCCATGAAACAACGTGACATCGCCCCCGGCATCTAAGCCGAAGGCAGGCAGAAATTCCACTTATCCCGGCTGTCCGATTTTTCCGAGCCAGCTCTCTTGTGGTTCCAGCGATGTCCTCGGACATTCCGCAGGTAAAGGAAGCACAGGCCAAAGCCCCAGGTCTTCTTTGCCCGCGTCAGTCCGATCAGGAGATCGGCGATCTGCTCGTTCTCGTCGTTCAGCTTGGCGCTGTAACGATAGCAGGTCTCGCTGACCTCGAAGGTGCGGCAGGCAAGCGCAATGCTCACCCCGTGCAACGCCACTGCTTTCCCGGCCATCTCGCGTCGTTGAGACGGCCGTGTTATTTTTTTCCTAAGGCTTCCTTCAGCAGTTCTGCCTGCATGCTCATCTCGGTATACATCTTCTTCAGCCGCCGGTTCTCATCCTCCAGAGCCTTCATCTGGCTGATCATCGAGGCGTCCATGCCGCCATACTTCGAACGCTACTTGTAAAAGCTAGCAGTGCTCATCCCGTGTTCCCGGCATAACTCCGGCAGAGGAACGCCGCCTTCTGCCTGGCGCAGGATGGCAAGGATTTGGGGTTCGCTGAATCTGCTCGTCTTCATCAAAATTTCCTCGATCATAAAGCCCGAGAAATTTCCACTTTTGAAGCCCCTTAATGGCGGGGAGGATACCGAGTGAACGAATACACAAACAAAGAAAGGCGACAAAGCCATATATCCTGCCACCAAACCAAACCAAACCAAAAGTTGGATGTGACGCGTTGTTGACTCAGCAATCCGGCCGCCCTTTGCAGAACCCTAAAGTTGTGCCCTTTGACCTATAGCAAGAACCAACGGCTGCGCACAGAAGCTGCGACTCTATGCGATCGAAGGGACACACATCCAAGAGGTGCCTTTTGCTGCACCGAAAGGCAACAGCTGGGCCTTTCAAGATTATAAAAATGAGGTCCAATAGGCAGAGCTCCCCTTCTCTATATGAGCCTATTTCGTCTTCCCATTTCACCACAGACAATCAAATCTCCTTTGTCTCCATTCTTACTCTCCCCGAACACCGCAAATTTTTTTCTTCTATCACGAAGCACCTCTCTCACGATGGCAAATTGGGAGCTTGGCGAACCATTCCAGGGTCTCGGTCCTAACGCGCTGAGCCTGTACCTCGGTCCCCGCACGATTTCGTGGGCGCACCACGTCGGCGCGCCTTGGGTTGACATGACGTACCTCTACATGAGGCAGGACGACGCTCGTCTCTGTGTTGACAGGGGAGACTTCGCTGAAATCAGCACACATTATATGCTGACGCGGCGGCTACCGTCTTATGGCGCTCCACTCTCTGGGTGTGACTGGTGGCTAGCTGTCCCGTTATTGTGGTGCGAAGGCCGTAATTTCCAGTACCCCGCCTCCCTCCGCAACGCTGAAGGGTTTCCGGTGGTGGCGTGGGGGCGCGTTACAGCATCATATGAACCTTGAAGTTGCGCGTTTTTGCAGTCAGCTATTTTATTTTCCTTTGGTTTGTTACCGTTTTCTGCTGTTGTTTTTCTTGCTTTCCTTTAGTTATGCTTTTGACGCGCTATGGCGTCATGTTGTTGTTCTGTTTACTGAATTCAATAAATGCCAGGCAAGTTTGCACGCTTTGTATTCGCCCCGTTTACGTTTGATCACTTTACGACAAAATGGAGAGACTGTTATATACGCTGCATAGATTATAAAACGAATATCAACTGTTCTATATTGCACGACAAATAATGTCACAGCACACGCATTATACTATAGCATCAAGCGCTGATACTTAGAATTTTGAACACCTCTCTGAGGCAGGCCGACAGTGACCACTCTGACGTAGACTGAAAACGACGTCATATGTCATGCGAGACAGAAAATGGCAACTTCCGGGCCAAGCGCGAGCCCGGCATGACATTTACATCAGGATATATCCTGCCGCCGCCGCCGCCGCTTCAAATCGCCGAATTGCTTCTCTACGTTGAGCTGACGTGGCGGTGGCTTCATTAGGCCTCGCTGGTCGGGCGCATGCCGGCTAGCGAGGCCTAATGAAGCCAGGACAGCCTCAGGCTGGGTGGTAATCCTTCCCATTTTAACGGGGTTCAGCGGTAGAATTCACGCGGCCATTTTCAGTTTCTAAGCGTGATGCCGCCAATGCCATGTTGGGCTGTTCGTGGTTATATGTCCAAAGCCACTCCGTTGCGATCTCCTGCACCTCCGTAATGCTGTCAAAAACATACAGATCGAGCCAGTCATGCCGAACCGTTCGGTTGTAGCGCTCGACATCTGCTGAGGGGTATTGTCACGTTAACTGGGCTTCGGTTGTCTGCCTGACGGGTTGGGCGTAAATTTCGGCGATGCAGACACGAGATATCAGCTTCAAACGTCACCGTTTTCCGCCACGGATCGTTTCTCACGCGGTCTGGCTTTATTTGCGGTTCAACCTTGGTCTGCGTGAAGTTGAGGTGCTGCTCGACCGTGGAATCGACGTGTCATACCAGACAGTCCGCCGCTGGATCGCTAAGTTCGGACCCCAGATCGCACGCAACTTGCGGCGGCTGCAGGCGCGCCCCGGCGATATTTGGTATCTGGACGAAGTCGTCGTGAAATGCGCTGGAGAGAAATTCTGCCTCTGGCGTGCGGTCGATCAACATGGCACCGTTCTCGAAGAGATATTGCAGAAGCGGCGTGATAAAAGGGCAGCAAAGCGCGTGCTGGTGGCGTTAATGAAGCCCTATGGCTTTGCTCCCAAACGGATCATCACCGATAAGCTCCGCTTCTACGGTGCAGCAAAGGCGAAAGTAGCACCCGGCCTTGACCATTGGTCGGACAGGGCCTCAATAATCGGGGCCGAGACAGCCATCTGCCGTTTCGAAAACGGGAACGAACCACGCAAGGCCACCGATCACCAGGCACGTTGCAACGGTTCGTCTCCATGCGCTCAGCGACCCGCAATTGCTTTTTCAGTTCCGTCCCGTCGCCGCGCCGGGAAAACAATACGCTACCGTCGGCTCGAAGCTTTCGATGCATGGAAAATTGCGGCCTGTGTCGCCTGAATATCCACGAGCCGCTGACCTTTCCAGCCAGAGAAACTTAACGTGACAACACCCTTGAAACATCTTACCGGGCACGGTCCGACCGAAGGGCTGGGTTCGACCGAGCTTTTACACATCTATCTTTCCAACCAACTCGACGATCACCGTATCGGTGCCGCCGGCGCGCGCGTTCCGGGCTACGAAATCAGGCTCGTCACGCCAGATGGTGAGCCGGGGCGTTGGTGCATGGATCGGGACTTGAGCGGATCTGGATCTGTGATGGGGCTATCTATGTGGTCGGTCCATTGCGGCGGATGGATTTAGGGCGCGCGCATGCAAGCATACGATTGAGGGCGGCGCAGCCGATGGCCACTTCCGTCTGCTGAGCGTGAAACGACCGAGCCCG
>NZ_VCHT01000051.1:0-3545 GCF_005862215.1 Rhizobium sp. MHM7A | reverse complement strand
GAATAAATGGCAGCGAACCGCGCCCCGGAAAACCCGTATCTTGCCGCCCGCCAGGAATGGAGCGAACGCTATGGCTCCTATGTGAAGGCCGCAGCCGCATGGCGCATCGTGGGAGTCCTCGGTCTGGTCATGGCCGTCATCGGCTTCAGCTACGCGATGTATTTGAGCACGCAGGTGAGGCTCGTGCCTTACATCGTCGAGGTCGACAAGCTCGGGACGGCAGTCACGGCAGGCTTTCCGGAGCAGATCGAGTATGCCGATGTCCGCGTGGTGCGCGCCACACTCGGTAACTTCGTAACGAGCTTTCGCTCGATCACTCCGGATGCGGTGGTGCAGAAGCAATATATTGACCGCACCTACGCCCTTCTTCGCACGTCCGATCCGTCGACGGAGAAGGTCAACGCCTGGTTCCGAGGCAATTCTCCGTTCGAGAAGGCTAAGTCTTCGACAGTTGCCATCGAGGTCAACAACATCGTGGCGCTTTCGAACCAGACCTATCAGATCGACTGGACGGAATACGAGCGGGATCGCAAGGGCAAGGAGATCGGCACGCGGCGGTTCCGCGGCATCGCAACGGTGACACTCACCGCGCCACAGGATGAGGCGACGATCCGCCTCAATCCGATCGGCCTCTACGTCCGGGATTTCGACTGGACGGCACAGCTTTAAGGGCAGGGATTCTTTCAATGAAAAAAACGAGATTGATTGCAGCCGCCGGCTGCATAGCCGGACTCTTGCTTGCGGCGGGCGCGCAGGCGCAAAGCATGACGAACAACGAGGTGAAGGGAACAAATCTTTCCAGGAAGTGGCGCGGCACACCGGGACTGGTCACGACGGGACCGGACGGAAAGGTGATCTTCCTGTTCGGCGAAACGCAACCTTCCGTCGTCTGCTCGCCTTTACAGGTCTGCGACATCGAGCTTCAAGGTGGCGAGATCGTTCGCGACGTCCTCGTCGGCGACACCGTGCGCTGGAAGGTAGAGCCGGCCACCTCGGGGGCTACAGGCGGACAGGCCATCCATCTCATCGTCAAACCATCGGAGCCAGGCCTTCTCACCTCGATGGTCGTCACCACGTCACGTCGAACCTACCACATCCAGCTCAAATCCCATCCCAGCCAGTACATGGCGCGCGTCGGGTTCGAATATCCGGAAGACGTGTCGACCAAGCTCGCCGACATCAATTCCCGTCTCGAAACCGGAGGCATTCCTGGAACTGCGCCTGATAAACTGAACTTTTCCTATTCAATCAGCGGCGGTGCTTCCTGGAAACCGAAGCGGGTCTATTCGGACGGGGTGAAGACCTACATTCAGTTCCCGAAGTCGATCTCCGGTCAGGATGCACCTGTGCTGTTCGTCGTCTCCGGCGGTCAAAATCGCATCGTCAATTACCGGATGAAGAACGACATGATGACCGTCGATTATGCGATCGACAGGGCGATCCTCGTTTCCGGCGTGGGTTGGCGGCAACAGAAGATCACCATCCGGCGAGGAGGCTGAAGCATGCGCAAGCTTCTGGCATATTTCGTCGTGGCAGCGCTGCTCTCCAGCTGCCAAACGGCCAACGATGCACTCACCACCAGCTCGACCCCTGTGGCCGTCACCGGATCGGCTGCAAGCGCCATCGCCGGCGACATGGCAAGCCGTCTGGCCGTACAGATTGGCACGGCAGGTGCTACGACGACGATCAAAATGGAGACGGACACATCGGAGTTCGCATCCGCCCTCGAGGCGGCTCTGAAGGGGTGGGGCTACAAGGTCGTCACGGACGGCAAAGTCGCCAAAGACGTCAAGCCGGTCGAGCTTGCTTATGCAATCGAGGGCTTCGACGGACAGGTGCTAGTCCAGGTCTCGACGCCTTCCATCGCTCTTGGCCGCGCTTACACGCCGTCGGTGGCCGGTGCGACGCCGGCCAGTCCCCTTTCGATCATGCAGCGCAACTGACGGAGATTAACATGGTCCAGTCGCTCCAGCTCGGCACGTCGAGCCAAGCCGACGATCAGCAGGGCATGCGGCGGCTCAACCGCCTGCCGATCATCGTCGCCATCATTGTCATCGTGCTGTTCGTCGGCGTCGTTGTGATTGGTCTGTCGCTGCGCGGGCTTTCCTTCAGTCGTGGCGACATCGAGAGCGCTTCCAACAGTCCTGCGACCAGTTTCGGCGACCAGCTTAAGCGGGGTGTCACGGATGGCATTATCGGTGACCCAGAAAAGCAGGAGGTGTTTCAACTGACACCCGTCGTCGCGGAGCAAAAGGAGAAGCAAGAACCGGTCGTCGAGCGCCAACCAATTGAGCGACAAGACCGTCAACAAAGGCTCGAATCGGAAGGGGAGTGGAAGGCTCGCCTGAAGCGAGAGCAGGATGAACAATATATGCGCGAGGCCCAGCGCCAACGGATGGCGCGTCTTCAGGCCCGTGCCACGGCGCTCGATTCGCCGCTGAAGGTTGACGTCTCCGATGTTGAGAAGACCGCAAACTCCAGTAACGACACCGGCCGTCAGCCGACAAATGTCGCGGCAAACAGCGCGTCAGACCTTTACGCTGCCGCCATGAAATCCGGCCTGATGGGACAGAACGTCGATCAGAACGGGCAGACGTCCAAGGAGGACTTTTTCAATCAGGACATCAAGGATCTCGGCTACCTGCCAAACCAGGTGGTGCCCCAAATGTCGCCTTATGAGTTGAAGCGCGGTTCGGTCATCCCGGCGACATTGATCACCGGCCTCAGTTCCGATTTGCCAGGCCGCATTACCGCTCAGGTCAGCCAGAATGTCTTCGACAGCGCAACCGGCTACCGCCTCCTTATTCCACAGGGTGCAAAGCTCTTCGGCCGCTATGATTCCAAGGTGTCATTCGGCCAGGAACGCGTTCTTGTCGTCTGGACCGACCTCATTTTTCCGAACGGGTCTACACTGCAGATCGGTGGTATGGCCGGCACGGACGCTGAAGGATATGGGAGCTTCAAGGACAAGGTCGACCGTCACCTTTGGAGGACCTTCGGCTCGGCAGCGCTGGTGGCAATGATCGGGACCGGCATCGACATGTCGATGCCCGAGAGTTCGACGCTCGCGACGCAGGACACGGCCTCGGATGCAGCACGACGGAATTTTGCCGAAAGCTTTGGTCGGGTCGCGGAACAGACGATCTCGAAGAATCTGAATGTTCAGCCGACGGTCCATATTCGTCCAGGCTATAAGTTTAATGTCCTAGTTGATCAGGATATTATTTTCCCTTCGATTTACCGGCGGTGACGGCCTTTGTTAGTCTTTTTGTGGAATTGGCGGCAGCCATCACTGGCGCGAAAAACACATCCACAGATAGCGGACACCGCAGCAATAGTCAGAAAGAGCCTTTCATGGGTTGCAAATTGCGGTGGGCTCGACGATTTTATGTGAGCACCCTTCAACGAAAGTTATTGTTGCAGAGAAAGAAGCATGCAGGAAAATCAATATTCGCTTAGCTATCTCAAGGGCGATGTCACGTTGTTTCATGGACGCCTGAACAAGGCGCTTGTTTGTGACGTCAGGCAGTTGCGCCGGTCACGGC
>NZ_VCHT01000050.1:0-4094 GCF_005862215.1 Rhizobium sp. MHM7A | reverse complement strand
GCCGTGACCGGCGCAACTGCCTGACGTCACAAACAAGCGCCTTGTTCAGGCGTCCATGAAACAACGTGACATCGCCCCCCCAAGTATCCTTTGCCAAGGCTCGCAGGGTGTTTGATCTGACACAAGATGAGGGACATGTATATTTGAAGATATATTGGTGATACGCAATTTCAAATAGTGAAAATCAGTTTCATTCACCGATGACAGAGGAGCTACACCATATATTTTATATTATAATTCCAATACCTTTTCAGGATGGTGCCATTGACGTGCTACACGTCAGGTAGGGAGGAGAGTCTGTGTATGCTTCACGACCAGTTTGATGCCCCCACTGAAGAGAGTGGACAAGGAAGCAAGTCGGGACGAACTACGGACACCTCAGATCAATTATTGTTTTTCAGAGACGTCCGTCGCAGACCCCTCGGGGGGCTCTCATCGTCGCTGAAAAAGCAAGAAGCCGGAGCCAGATGGCCGATCTCTGCCGCAAGCACGAAATTTCAGAAGCTATGTTTTACAAACGGAAAGCCAAATACGGCGTCTGTTCATCCTACTTCGTTGGGATGGAGAGCCGTACAGTACCAATCGCGTCCACCGGATCCATCGCGAGAAAGGTCTTTCTGTCGGCAAACGTGAAGCCCGCTGCATGCTGTCGGCACGCGTGCGCCGATCCTGTCAAACGGTAGCTCACACCGCGCGACTTGGCGTATTCAAAACCGCCGGGGCTCAAGTTGCTGCTGGATGATAGTTCAGTCGCAGGTCACCGGATCAATGATGGCGGAGAGGCAAAGGTGAAGAACATCTCATCGAGACCACACTTCTCTTCAAAGCGAGCGCAAGCCGACATCACGGCGGCGGCAGAGGCATTCGCAGACGGGCATGTACTCGCGGGGCTTCTGGTCCACGAGTTTAACAATCTTCTAACGCCGATTATCGGCTATGCAGAGATGGCCGCAGACGCGTTGAGATCGGGATCGTCCTCGCGCATGTACGTCGAGCGAATTCGTGACGCTTGTGATCGAGCAAAACGCGCCGTTGAACGGATCCTGATGTCAGACATGGGGGATGAGGGATTCAGTAGCTTCGACGCCGCAGCGGCCATCAGAGAGATCCTCCCAGACCTGCATTTATGCATTCCGTCTTCTTGTCGGATTCAAACCAATCTTCCCAATCGCGCGGTCTGGCTAGACGGGAGAGAGATTACCCTACAACAGGTTGTGATTAATCTCTGCAAGAACGCTGGCGAAGCTATGAAGGCAGGCGGGACAGTTACAGTTAACCTTCGCAATGTTGAACAGATCTCTGCGCGCGACTTGTCTAGTGGACGGCTAGAGCGCGGCGAATATGCGCGGTTGAGTGTCTCTGACACAGGTCCTGGCATCTCCCCTTCGTTCTTAGAACGTATTTTCGATCCATTTTTTACGACAAAATCGAGGGAGGGCGGCTCAGGATTGGGACTGGCCTTGGTGCAGCGTGCCGTCGGGTCCTGGGGTGGTGCCATCGACGTTCACAGCAGTTTGGGCAAAGGCACTATTTTTGAATTGTTCTTACCTTGCAGCACCTGCTCGCTGCGGAGGTCTGAAAAGAGCGTCGGCAGAGGCCGACACTCGACGCAAAAACGAAATTAAAAGGGGCCCTGCGCGGCAGGGTACGGGAACGACCGGATGGCAAGATCGCGGAACGTCACGAAGATCCAGCTGTCTAGCTATCGGTGACACCGCGACAGCCACTCGGACTGCAGACGCCGCTCCAATTCTGCCAAAACCCACCTATCCATCAGGTGATGTCATCCGAGAGTGAACTTTAGAAGGATTTGCTACAATGTCCATTCAGGCTGCGCCAACGATTGTGATTGTAGATGATGACACCCACGTGGTTGCTATGGTATCTGACTATCTTCGGGAGAAGGGTATGAAAGTCCTTTCTTCGGCAACCGGACGAGGACTGCTCCGGTTTGTCGAGGCTAGAACACCTGATCTGATTCTCTTGGATCTTGTGCTCGGTTCTGAAGACGGGCTTCAAGTACTACGGGAACTTCGCGAACGATCTGACGTGCCGATAATTATTGCCAGCGGGCAGCGCAAGGAAGAGATCGATCGCATCAAAGGGCTCGATTTTGGCGCTGACGACTACGTTGCAAAGCCCTTCGGCCTTCGAGAACTTCTAGCTCGGATAAACGCCGTGCTTAGGCGCCAAGAGAGCGACTATAGCCGTCGGAAGCGAGTTGGGGTTACCTACCGGTTTGGTGGCTGGAAACTTCGCGCCAAGTCTCGCGAGCTCCATAATCCGAGAGGCGAGGCGGTTCGGCTGACTAAAGTCGAACACGCGTTGCTCGTGGCCTTCTTAGATAAACCTCAGATTCCGTTGGCTCGCGAGCATCTGCTACAATCAACTCGGGTTCATGAAGACATTTTTGACCGGAGCGTTGATGTTCAGATCTTGCGGCTCCGAAAAAAACTCGAATTGGATGCGAGCTCGCCACGAATGATATTAACCCAGCGAGGACGCGGCTATGTATTCGCACTTCCTGTCGAGAGAGATTAGGGCCTGTGGTTGGTGCACGGAACGTAGCGTTCTGAGCCAGGCAGAAGGCTTGGTGGAATCGGTGCTGCAATTGATGGGCTTAGCGCTTGCCGTCCCCGATCACACCACGCTGAGCCGTCGGGCGCACGCATGGCGATCTGCCGAGAAGCGGCACGGAAATCAGGTTCCACCTGCTGGACCGTTGCATGCTCTGGTGGACAGCACCGGCCGGCAGGTTTACGGCGCGGGCCAGTGGCTGGAGGAGAAGCATGGCGCCAGATCCCACCGAGGTTGGCGAAAGCGGCATCTGGCACTGGATGCCGCCAGCGGCGAGATCGTTGCCCATACCCTGACGGATCAGGATGCTGGCGATGTCTCTCAAGTTGCGCCACTCCTCGACCAGATTGGCGGTCCGATCGGACAGTTCACAGCCGACGGTGCTTATGATGGAAAACCTACATACGACGCAGTCATCGATCATAGCGCGGCGGCGGCTATCGTCATTCCGCCTCGCGCTAACGCGGTCGAGCCAAGCGACGATAGACCTCCCGGCCAACGGAACCGGCATATCGCCGCAATCAACAGTGACGGCCGGATGAAATGGCAGGTCTCTAACGGCTACGGCAAACACTCGCTGCTTGAGACGGCATCGGGCAATACAAGTCCATCATCGGGCGGCGTCTGCGGGCCAGGTCGCTGCCTGGTCAGCAGACCGAAGTCGCCACCGGCTGCGCCGTCCTCAACCGCATGCTTGGTTGCGCACACCCGAAAGCCGTCCGCCGCAAGGCAGCCACACCATAGTCAGCCGTTTCAAAGATCCCCATCCGTTCAGTTCCACATCCGTGCACCAACGCCAGGCGCTGCCGCTGATTCAGACATGGCGCAAGCAGGGATACATCCGTGGACGTCGCAGTGGATACTGCTGCAACCGTCGCCTCCGGCGACCGGTGCAAAGTGTGACTAAAAATACTTGGAGAAGCAAAAGTGTTTTTTGATACCCATTGGATTACCGGAGTCATGGTCGGTATCGAGATTATAGAGGATCCCGATTACATTCAAGTTATTGTTGATTTGGGAATTCTTCGCATAGCTATTACCAAGGAGCGGTAGTGTCTCTACGGCACTGAATTGCGCTCGCTAGTCTAGACTAAATGTTCGCCTGGGGACCGGGTGACCCGTCTCACAATATGCAGGTATCGTTGGCATCGTAAACTTAACGGATGAAAGGCCAGCGAAAGACGCCATCCGCAGATATCTTGACCTGATGTGGTGGACGGCCTCCGCTCCCGGCATCGCAATATGCCAAAGTGTGGCAGTCGAAGCCACATCAGGAGAGGCGTCCATGGAGAAGGTTACCACAATTGGTCTGGATATCGCTAAGCAGGTATTTCAGGTTCACGGAGTCAATGGTGCTGGCGCGATCGTGTGCCGCCGCGGGCTTCGCCGGGACGATGTCGTTGGATTCTTCAAGGCTTTGGTGCATGAATAGTTTCTGAACGGTTCGGCGATAGGCAAACAGGATCGCAATCAGCTTGATCCGAGTGCCATGCCGTACAAACACAACGCCGATCGCC